>CAYXTW010000022.1:27831-51753 GCA_964467955.1 uncultured Ignavibacteriaceae bacterium
TATATCCATTCGATCGAGCCGAGTTTTTCCGCTTCATCGAGAATTTGTTTGATATTTTTTAATGTAAATGTCCCCTCGGCGTTCGGACCGCAGTACAGGAAACAATGATCACATTCATAATTGCAGTTATATGTCAGCAGAAAATGTATTCCATTAAGCATTTAGCCTCCGTCGCAAATGTTTCAATAAATTCAAGATATTATATTTTTTCACCATATAAAACCAGATGCCTCGTCATGCCTTTGATAGATGGTTCCTTACTAAGTCTTAAAACAAATGCGATCGTTTGTTCAAAAAGCTTATTGTCCCATTCGTGTGATTTTAAGATTTTATCGGGAATCGATAAATAATCAGTCCATCCACAGACGGCGAAAATGTCAATTACCCGGATACCTTCAGAATTGAAAATATTCCGAGCCTCGCCAACGCTTAATGTTACGTATGGTTCATCGCCTTCCATCACTATACCTTCATTTGACTCGGCCAGAATAAGACATTTATCCGGTTTTTCATAAAAATCATTAATGACGTGGGCCCACTTATTCGCCAAAAACAATGAAATAATTCCACCTTTTTTCGTTACTCTAATTAATTCGTTTTTGGATTCAAAGGCGCCGTCCCAGCAAAGTACAAGGTCGAATCTTTCATCGGGATAGGGAAGACGATTGATATTACACTCTAAAAATTCGACTCTATGGAGGACGTCATTCTTTTGCATTTTCTCTCGGGCGACTTTTAGCATCTCGGGCGATAGGTCACACAGTGTCACCTGATAACCAAGTTTTGCCAGACGCAGAGTTATTCGGCCGGTTCCCCCAGCGGCATCCAGGATGTACGCTCTTTTATTTTGAGGTAGATACGGTTTTAGCAATTCCCAATCGACTTTATCATCGACCGCGCCACTAAAGGCCTTGTAGTAATTATCATAATCTGCTGCGTTCCACATAATATTTTTAATTACTAATAATTATGGGTGCCGATGACAGTTTCTTTACCGAAGTTTTCTTTGATTAATCCCGATAGTTTTTCCAGATCGAGCGGGCACTCGCCGCCCTTTTTCGCCTTGAGAATACAGGTTCCGAAATGAATAGTATCAAATTCACGATTTATAGAACTGCCGATCTCATTCATAAGTTGGATTTTCGGAAGCATCAATCCGGGACAGTCGCCGCAGTTGCCGAGGGCGACGAGCTCGATGTTGTCATCGTAGCGCGCGAATTCACCGTCCTTTTGGCTGATAGCTTTCAAGCATTTCTCGCAGGCGACACATAATTGATCCTGGATTCTTTTACATCCAATAATCGCGATCTTGGCCATGTGTGACTCCTCCGTGAACAATATTACTATGAATTTTTGAAGATAAAATATGGTGTAATTGAAATGTAATCAAATAGTATTTAAAAACATTCGCTGTGCAAAAATCGAACAGCCCCCATTTTGCCTTACCGAAGTCGAATCAGACTATCAATGGCATCGGCTTTGCGATAATACTTAATCGAACATGAAAAAATTATAGGATTTTTAATTGGAAATTATTATCTTAAGGCCTCTTATGGCCGCTGTGAAAGGAAATTATAATGAGTAAGAAGCTATTAAGTTTCACAGTTGCGGCATTGATTTGCATATTTGCCGTGTCGACGGCGTCGGCGCAGGCGTATAACGGTCACGTTTTTATTGAAAATAAAGTGGTTCAGCCGGGCGCATCGTTTATGATTCATGTTTATCTTTCCGGCAACGATCAGTCGATTACGTCGCTGCGGATTCCCATTAGGTTTGATGACACTTATTTGACCTGCACATATGTAGATTTCGGTGGTTCGATCAAGAATAATGATATGGATGGTTATTACTCTATAAACGGCGGTGAGGTCGAAATCAGTTATATTCCGCCGGTGGTTAATCCGATGGCGACTTTTACGACCGATTCCGGCCTGGCGGCGACGCTTTATTTTACGGCTGATGCCGACGCGCCGGATGGAATCATAGTAATCGATTCGGCCTATGAGGCTACGCAATTTGACCAGTTCGGAACGACCTTTCATTTGTGGCATCGCGTCGAGGCGGCCGATGATACCGGCGGTCCGGCGCTGGTACCGTCTTTCGCGGCCGGAAGCGTCGAGGTTCGTTCATCGACCGATGTCGGCGATGAATTGCCGGATATGGTTCCCCGGACATTCGAATTGGTCCAAAATTATCCCAATCCTTTTAATCCGACCACGACCATCTCATTCACTTTACCGAAGAAAGCGAATGTCAGGCTTGATGTATTCAATATTCTGGGTCAGACCGTCTCGACCCTGATCAGCGGGCAATTACCGGCCGGGGAACATGAAGCGGTCTGGGATGCCGGCGATTCGCCGACCGGAGTGTATTTTTACCGCCTGACGGCCGAGAAGGAATCAATCACGAGAAAGATGCTGCTTTTGAAATAAAAAAAACCGTCATTTCTGCCGATTAATAATGAGGATAGCCCTGATTAAGGGGCATCCTCGTTTTTATTGAATATGCAGCAAACGGCAAAAACAGAACAGATTAAAAAGATTAAAGATTACGAGATAATCTCGAAAATCGGCCAGGGCGGAATTGCCGAAATTTTCAAGGCCCGCCAGGTTTCCCTGAACCGCCCGGTGGCAATAAAAGTCCTGTTCCCCCAGCTTATGGATGACAGCGATATCGTCCGGCGCTTTGAGGCCGAATCGACCACGATCGGACGCCTGAATCATCCCAATATCGTGCATGTCATCGACAAGGGCAAGGCAGGCGATAGGTATTTCTTTGTCATGGAGTATGTCGACGGGACTTCTTTTAAAGATATTATCTACTCTAATAAATATACTCCGCGGCAGAAACTGGAAATAATTGTCATGGTTCTAAAGGGTCTGGATTATGCGCATAAAAACGGTGTAATCCACCGGGATATAAAGCCGGCAAATATTCTGGTGGACAGGCAGGGGAATGCTCTTGTGGCCGATTTCGGAATCGCGCATCTGGTGAATAAAACCGATCCCGAAATAACGAGCTCGGATTTGGTCATGGGGACGCTGGCATATATGTCGCCCGAGCAGAAAACCTCATCGGTCAATGTCGACGCCCGCTCCGATATTTATTCGATCGGTGTTATGATTTATGAGATTCTGACCGGGAACCGTCCCTCGGGTCATTTTAAGATGCCGTCGGAAATGGAACCGAAACTTCCAAAAAGATTCGATGATATTATCGGCAAATGTCTGGCGACCGATCCGGATGATCGTTACCAGAAGGCGGTCGAACTGAAAGATGATATTTTGAATATCATCTCCCGTCGCGGCGACAATAAGCAGGTCAAGAAGAACGGTTATCAGGGGGTCGAGTCGTTTATAGGTAAGAGCCAGTTTCTGGATACGCTGAAAGAAACGCGGTACAGCACGACGATGCTGATGGAAAACAAAGAGACTCATGATCTTTTTGTCATAAAGAAAAATGGTCGGAGTGCGACCGGGATAAAAGAAGCGAAACTGCTGACGAATCTCAAGCACAAAAATATTATAAATATTTTTGGGGCCGGCGGTGATGCCCGGCGATTGGTCGTGGTCATGGAGTATGTATCGGGCGGGTCGCTGGCGGAGCGAATGCTGCAGACGTATTCATTTGATAAAGCGATGCATATCATTATGGGTGTGGCCGATGCCCTCGAGTTCGCGCATAAAAACGGTATCGTGCACGGTAACCTGCGCCCGTCGAATGTCCTGTTGACCAATGACGATGACGTTCGCGTGACGGATTTCGGTTTGCCGCCTCATTATAATCTCAAGGAAAAAAACTGGTATATCGCGCCGGAGAAAAAAGTCAGCCGTCAGGGGGATATTTATGCCCTCGGTGTGATGCTGCATCAGATGTTATTCGGAAAAAATCCGACCTATGACCGTTCCAGTAATCTTTTTATCGGCCAGACCAATATAAGGCTGCCGCGCCCGCTGGAAGAGATGCTGCGGAAACTCCTGGCGATAAGAGTCGCCAATCGATATCGATCGGCCGAAGAGTTTATCAATGACTGGGAACAATATCAAAAGAGTCTCGATGATTCCAAAAGGGAGCATGTTCTCCCGGCACCGAGTGACGAAAAGAAGAATAACAAAAAGTTGATTCTTGTTTCGTCGATTATTGCCCTTGCGATCCTTGCTCTGATAACGATTTATTTTTATGGCGGGTTATTCAAATAAGTCGACAGAATCAAATCATTTGACCCAAATATCGCCGTAGCCTATCCGTCCTTCGAGAGAATATACGATTCGATACATTCCTCTTCGTTTTATTAATTTATCTTTTCCCTTATAGTAAATTCCGGTTTTTCTCAGATCCCAGCGAAAAGTCTCAATGCCCTTATAATTAGTCCATTCTGTTATGTTTCCTATCTCTTCAAGATTCTCATTAAAAATTCTGAAAGTGCATTTTGCATATGGGATAGGTGCATAAAAACTTAGCATTATGAAACTATCGGTGGGATTTGGCCGAGCCGGCAAAATTTTAAAATATTTCGTACTTAACACGCTATCGCTTTGTTTGGGATCCATTTGCCCGCCTGCAATTGGGTAATAACAGCCGTAAAATTTCCAGTCGTCATGATCAACCGGACCGATTATTTCATTGTATTCGTTGGTATATGTAATACCTCTGAAGCCGTCTTTATACATGGTCGGGTCAAAGGGACCCTTATTACAACCGCAGGCAAACAGGAGTAAAACAAATATAAATAAATGTCTACAGGTTCGCATAAAATCCGTCCTCAAAAATATAAATTAACACTTAAGACTTGAGCGGTGTTAATATACTTGGCGTTTGTACTTAACCAGTTCGGAGAAAATTCATTATCAGTAACAAAGACTTTTAGTTGATATTCCCCCTGAACCGAAAAATTATCCGAGAAGAAGTATTCGCCCCCGAATAAAGCTGCCATAAATCCATCGACATATTTATTGTCTTGAGTGTACAACATATCCAGAGCAAATCCAATACCTGCAAACGGTCTAATATTGTCTCCGGGTCGAAAATGATAAAGGAATTCGATACCTGGTATATATCGGGTGGCATTTGCCTCGTTCCTTAAGACTGTCCGGGCAAATGCAAATTGTGGATTTATCGTTAGTCTTTCCATCAGCCAATAGTGCACCAAAAATGCAGGTGATTCTTCGGTAACTGACAACCCGATTCCGAGCTGGCCTGAATGACCACCGGCTGTCGCTGAGGATAATGGAATCAATAAGATACCGGTGAATAGAAAACAGATAAAAGTTTTCAAAAACATATCGCCTCCTGATTAACTTGATTATTAATATATATGATAAGATAGTCTATAAATCAGCGATTGTCAAATAGAAAATTAACCGCTATGGCTTCAGCCAGCGGGCCAGCCATTCAAACTGCTTTTGGTAACTGTAGCGGTTGTTGTGTATTTTCTGAATACTGTGACCTTCATCGGGATAATACAATATCCGGGAGGGAACACTCATCCGCCGGAGCGCCGAAAACATAGCCAGCCCCTCGCTGACATCGACACGATAATCTTTCTGGCTGTGGATAATCATCGTGGGGGTTTTAAAATTTTCTATATAGTCTGAGGGTGAAGCGCGGCGGTACTCATCGGGATTACTCATCGGCGTTCCCTTAAACTCCCACTCCGGGAACCAGAGTTCATCGGTCGTGAAATATTCATGCGCTTGATCGAAGCAACCGTCAATGGATATCATACACTCGAAGCGGTCGGTATGGCCGCAAATCCAGTTGACCATAAAGCCGCCGTAGGAGCGGCCCAGCGCGGTCATGCGGGTGGAATCTATATATAGATGTCGCTCTATCAACCAATCGATTCCCAGCATCAAATCGGTATAGTCATCTTTGCCCCAGTTGCCGGAAATGTACTCCTTAAATTTGAGGCCGTAACCGACCGACCCGTGCGGATCGATTTGTGCGACGATGTACCCCTGCGCGGCGGTTAGCTGCGTGTTCCAACCGTAGTAATTAAAATCGCCCAGCCAGCACCATTGCGGCCCGCCGTGAATCAGAAGCACCAGCGGATATTTTTTTTGCGGATCGAAATCGGGCGGGAGAGTTAAAAATCCATGGATAGAATCATCCTGCGTCCCGGGAAACCAGAATTCCGTGGCCAGATTCATATCCACGCGATTGATAAAATCCTCGGTAAAATATGTCAGTCTTTTTAGATTTTTCTTTTCAATATCATACAGATATAATTCGTACGGTTGGTTTGAAAGTGATTTTAGCAACGCGAGGTATTTACCGTCGGGCGAGATACTTAAATCCTGATAAACAGCGTCGCCAAGAATATTCTCAACGCTTTGGTCGGAAATATTGATTCTCCAGACTTTATTAAAGCCAAATTCTATGGCCGAAAAATATATGTACTTAGATCGCGGTCCCCAAAAGTACTGTCCGGCGGAGCGGTCGAATTGCCCGGTCAGATTAATATGTTTGCGGCTTTTGCGGTCATAAAGCATTAACTCATTCTGGTCCGATTCATATCCACCGCGAGCCTGAGACAGGTAGGATATAAAGCGATCATCCGGTGAATATAAAGGTGAAAAATCCTGGCCCTTATTGTCGGTAATCCTGACCGGATCGCCGCCGGTTACAGGTTTTATAAAAACGTCATTGTTGGTGCTTAAAGTCGGTACCGAGTCGGTGTTCATGACATAACATATTTCAGTGCCGTCGTTTGAAACGCAATAATCGGTCCGGCTGCCGAGCAGTGAAGTCGGGGCGTCATACCGGTCGGTCGTTAATTGCATAGACTCGCTACCGGATGTATCAACGATAAACAATTGATTTATTTTCCCGTCATCCCAGCTCTTGTAATGCCGGAACAATAGATGATCGTACAATTTGGCTTGGACCGGATTCGATTCAATTCTCTGTGTCCGTTCTTGATTACAGCTATCAGATAAACAGTCGGGAAAGACCCGGGAAACGAATATCAATTTGTCCCCTGACGGTGACCATTCGACACCGCCGGCCCCGGTTGATAGAGATGTAATTTTTTTTGCTTCGCCGCCATCAACCGGCAGGAGCCAGATTTGGTCTGTTTCTTCCCGGTCGGAAATAAAAGCAATATAATTTCCATCTGGTGACCAGCGAGGACGCCATTCGTCGGCCGGGCCATTGGTCAGCTGTCTTAATCCGGATCCGTCGCGGTTGATAATCCAAAAATGCGTTACCGACTTGTCCTTCGTAAGATCGGTCGTGCTTACTTCGAAGACGATCCGCTTTCCATCGGGAGAAAACCGGGGTTCACTCACGCGGGGGAAGCAGTACAAATCGTTAAATTGGATTTTATCGGCAAGCGTACATGTGGGTATAAGCAATACTACTAAAAGAAGCAGAGTAAAAATTATTATGGGAAAACGAAACATTTTACTTTGTGTTCGCGACCGCAAACAGGTTGCGGCAATAATCGTTATTCTCTTAAATTCGTCCGTCGCCGAATTTAATACAAAAGCAAATCGTTAAGCATCCAGCGGGACTGGAGATACTGCGGCTGTCCCGAGGGCTTAAAATATTTCTCCCATTTGACATAACCGATATCAGGCGCCATATAGTAATAATCCTCATGTCTGTCGCCGCTGTCATAATAGACTATTTTATAGCGGTAGCATGAGAAAGTACTATCGGGCACAGTAATACTGGTATCGATATGAGTGACGGTAACCGAGTCGTCGCCGGTAACACCGGTCATATACTGCTCACCGACCGCAGCCGGATGCTTGAGCCAGAGTGTCCCCTGGGTCGGACCGGATGCATAATCATACAACAGCCAAACGCTGCCGTCGGTACCGCTTTGGTACAAATCGGCACTTGTATCAACCTGGGGAATTCGTGAAATTTCCATAAGGTGCCAGTTTGAACCCTGAACGGAGGTGTCTTTGTAGAATCGATACTGATGCAGAAAATGGCTGTTGTGCGATCCGTCATCGTTAAAAACCGTATCGACGCCGGTCCATTGGTTACCGACCGCCATCGGTATGATATATTTTACCGGCGTACTATTTCCGTTGGTGACAGGATTTTCATCATCATTGCTGCAACCGAAGGCAAATAGAATCAGGCAGATGAGCAGAAATGCGAATAACTTTTTCATAGAAACCTCCAATGTCTTCTAATTTTTCGGCAATTTATACAATCGGGATTTGATTATCAAGTGATTTCTCGATCGACGGCGAAACGGCCTTATTCATTGATGTTTATCGAGGCGACCAATCTTTGGATTTAACGGTCAGCCAGTCTCGCGATTTTACCCTCAGTCGCAGATCGGATTCGAGCGGCAAAATATCCAACTTGTATATGAACCCTTTTGAATCGTCACTCAAAATAATCCGCCCTTTTTCAAGGGGCTCTGTTCCTGAGAAAATTCTTCCGGTAACGGAAGCGATATACCCGGAGAATTTCAGTTTTACGACTAAATTTCTAACGACGGCTCCTTTCGCCCGAAAATAATAAGTAGTGAAATAAAAGGCCTCGCCGCGACTTTCGGTCAGCTCGGTGGAATCACCAAGATATACAAGGCGCGGGCGCATTGCGTCTATGTTTTTTTCCAGCGCGTCCAGATTTCCGGCCAGCTTTACAAGAGCATCCTCAGGGCTCAAATCGGGATATCTTTTCCGGGCGATTTCGGTCATAGGTTTTAAAGTCTGACTCATCCGGTCATATTGACTTCTGATATCCCAAATTAATGTATACAGTGAATCGTTAATTCTCAGTAATTGCTCATTTCGGTCATAAACGGCGGCGTAATCTTTTTCATTTAATCTCGAAGTGTCGAGTTGATCCATATAACTGCCGAACAGTGCTCCCATGGTCAGCAAGATGATAAATAATAATAAGAAAAGACGCATACCGCCGATCCGTTCGTGCCTGAATGAAAATATCAAAATATTATTCATAATCACCAGAATCCCGGTGATAAAGAGTAAATTGATTGGCCAGTCAGCGTTCATATTTCGATTTTACCCTTATATAAAGCTATGGCGGGAGATTCCCAGACGCAAGTTGTTTTTAATACCAGATTTATGATTATTCCTGAAATTTCTCGGCCTTGCTTTTCCTTTTCGATTTATTATAATCTCTTGTTATGGCGAATTATTTTTTTTCGGATGCTCATCTCGGTGAGCCTGACAAAGAAAAGGAAGAGATAAAGCTCCAAAAGATAAAGTCATTTTTCGAGGTTGTCCGGAATGACGGCGAAAAGTTGTTTATTCTCGGTGACCTGTTTGATTTCTGGTTCGAATACAAACATGCCATCCCCAAAGAACATCTTAAAATCGTCTTTCAACTGGCTCAGATTGTCGAATCGGGGATGGAAGTGCATTATATCAGCGGTAACCATGATTTCTGGCTGGGTGATTTTTTAAGCCGCGAGGCGGGAATAAGAATTCATCGTGATTATTTCGAGACTACCGAACAGAGCAAGAAATTATTTTTGATTCACGGTGACGGTTTGTCACCATCGGACAGGGGTTATCGGGTTCTTAAGAGAATATTGAGAAATAGGATGAATATCTGGCTATATCAGAAACTTCCGCCGGACTGGGGCATTCCTCTGGCGAAATCGGTGGCCGGGATGTCGCGGAGTTATACGTCGAATCGAACGCTGAAATTTGTCAAAGATTATGAAAATTATGCGCGACAGAAAATAGGTGCCGGTTATGATGCCGTTATCATCGGCCATCTGCATATGGCGGTTCTGAAAAAAATCGATAATGGTGTATATTTGAACACCGGCGATTTTATCGATAATTTCAGTTACGGACGAATGGAGAACGGGGAGTTTACACTGGAATATATTTAAGGGGCTCTGATTTTATGATAGTACGCTCCATCAAAAAAATGCAATCGCTTTCGAGGAAGCTTGCCGTCGAGGGGAAAAAAATCGGGCTGGTGCCGACGATGGGCTTTTTGCATGAGGGGCATCTGTCTTTAATAAAAAGGGGTAAAGAGTTCTCTGATGTTGTTATAACTTCTATTTTCGTCAATCCGGCACAATTTGCGCCGCATGAAGATCTGGACAAATATCCACGCGATGAAAAAGGAGATATAAAAAAAATCAGAAATGTCGGCGGCGAGATTGTTTTTATTCCTAAGGCCGAAGAAATCTATGCGGAAGACTTTCAAACATACGTTTCGGTAGAGGAGATAACCGGAACACTCGAAGGTAAGTTCCGTCCGACTCATTTTCGCGGGGTAACCACTATAGTCGCGAAACTATTTAATATCACGCGACCGGATGTGGCCGTGTTCGGATTGAAGGATTATCAACAGGCGATGGTTATCCGGAGAATGGTGCAGGATCTCGGTTATCCCGTCAAAATTGTCATTGCCCCGACCGTGCGCGAAAAAGACGGTTTGGCGATGTCGTCGCGGAATAAGTATTTCACACCCGAGCAGCGTCGTGAGGCGATTTGTCTGTATCGTGCGCTTAATAAAGCGAAATCAATGGTAAAAAAGGACGGTACAACCGGAGCCGAAGTTCTTCAGGAGACGATGCGAAAAGAGATAAAGAAAATCTGCCCGAAGGCGGAAATCGACTATATTGCCTTTACCGATTTTGAGACTCTTCGGCCGGTCGGAAAAGCCGTGAAAGATTGTATCTGTTCGCTGGCGGTGAGGATTTACGGGGTGCGGTTAATTGATAATATGAGGATGATGTAATGGTCTTTCAGGTCACTGCGAGCTACAAGAAGAATGCTTTGCATTCCGCGAGGGGCGCGGCAATCTACCCGTAATGAATTGATAGATCGCCACGTCGTCCCGTCTGCTAAAGCATCGGGACTCCTCGCGAAGATGTTTTGATGTGGTTTGGTCGTTTAGGAATATAAACCGATTTTATTAATGTTGATTTCTGCACAAAAGCAATACCAGCGGCGTCGGTAGTTAAAAGCATTTGACAATAGGACAGGATTGGTTATCTTTACGCCCGTGAAAAAAAGACTGATAGCAAGCGTCCTTAGAATTTTCATTTTAGCTTTATTTCTTATCGGGATATTCTCGGCTACAGCATTTGGCCAGACAGTGGAAGATCCGATTTTCAGAATCAACCGCCTTACTGTTCTGGTGTTTATGATAATATTTTCGTCGGCCGTTCTGCTTTACACGACCTGGGCCAGGAAGGGAAAAAAACTCTTTGTTCGGAAGATTCCGGGGATAGATGCGGTCGAAGAGGCGGTCGGGCGCGCCACCGAGATGGGTAAGCCGGTTTTGTTTATTCCCGGTATTTCGGATATCGACGAAATCGAAACGATCGCCGGTCTTTCGATTCTGGGGCGTGTGGCTAAAATCACGGCGCGATACGATACGCCTTTATCGGTTCCGGTCAGGTATCCGATGATACTCGCTGCCGGTCAGGAGGTTGTCGAGCAATCGTACATCGAGGTCGGCAAACATGATGCCTATAATTCCGAAATCGTAAAGTACGTCGCCGGGGAACAGTTTGCTTTTACGGCGACGGTCAACGGCTGGATGATGCGCGAGCGTCCGGCGGCAAATATTTACATGGGCGCTTTCTTTGCCGAATCATTACTTCTGGCCGAAAGCGGTAATGCCTCGGGGGCGATTCAGATCGCCGGAACCGCCCGGCCGGAGCAGTTACCGTTTTTTATCGCCGCCTGCGATTATACTTTGATGGGTGAAGAATTATATGCCGCATCGAGTTATCTCAGCCGTGAACCGCTTTTACTCGGCGGGATTAAAGGGCAGGATTTCGTCAAGGTAATTATTATCGTTGCCATTCTGCTCGGCGTCGTTTTGAGTTCGTTTGGAATCGGTTCGTGGTTTGTAGATTTATTCAGAGTGCCGTAGATTATTATGCGAAAGACCGTTCCAGTCATAGTAGCCTTTCTGTCCGGATTCGTGATGGTGGTCAGTTTCTTTTTTAATCCGGAACGAACATTTATCGGCGGCGGGCAGGAAGCGGTTCTGCAGTGGGTCACCATCGTCAGCGGTTTTACTCTTGTCCTGGGGGTTTTTTCTATTGTCAGAGTCAATGCGCGCGCGGTTGCGCGGCGAAGCAAAGGGTGGTTTTACAAACTTCTGACGGTGGTCTCTGTTTTTGCGATGGCCATACCGGCGATGCTTCCCGTGTCGAAAAACACTGTCGGCGGTAAAATATTTTTCGGTATTTTCCCGGATAACTGGGGCACACTGTTCGGGACCGGTCCCAGTTCGATTTACGATTGGCTGTTCACATATGTCGATCAGCCGATGATGGAAACGATGTTCGCGATGCTGGCGTTTTTTATCGCGTCGGCGGCGTATCGTGCATTCCGGGCGCGTAATGCCGAAGCGACTTTATTGCTTCTGACGGCGGTACTGGTCATGCTCTGGCGGGTGCCGATGGGTGAGGCATTTTTAAGATTGTTCAGCGATAGCTTTCCGCAATACATAAATATGTTTGTCATGAACGGCTTTAATGTGGCAGTGCAGCGGGGTATTATAATCGGCGCGGCATTGGGCGCGGCTTCGATGTCGTTGCGGATAATGCTCGGGATCGAGCGAACCTACATGGGGAAAGGTTGAGATGGATTTCTGGCACAGGATTATGAATATCGACCGCCGATGGATTTATCTGCTGATTGCCATATCAGTTACGTTTCCGATGATTGTCGTCATGAAATTCCCCGTCAGGGTTACACCGGAAACCCGGCAGCTTTATGATGCCATTAATAACCTTCCCGACGGCAGCGTTGTCATGCTCACTTTCGACTACTATCCCAACGCCGCCGCCGAAACGGAACCGATGTCGGTGGCCGCCTTACGACACATGTTTAAGAAAAATATGAAAGTGGTGACGCTTTCGAATATTCCGCTGGGCGGCCCGACGATTGCCGAACGAATTACTCGTGAGATTGCGGCCGAGTACCATAAAGTGTATGGTGTCGATTATGTAAACCTGGGTTATAAGGCCAACTACAATGCCGTCATGCATGGTCTGGCCAATTCTATTGAATCGATTTTTCCCAGCGATTATACCAATACACCATTGAAGGATTTACCGTTAATGGACTCGGTGAGAAATTATAATGATATCAAATTCATTTTTGTCGTGGCGGACAATGCCACCGTCGATTACTGGATTCAGATCGTCAATGCGCAGTACGGAGTTCCGGTCGGTGCCGGCGTTACGGCGGTGGTGGCGCCGAAGATGTATTCCTTCGTCGATGCAGGTCAAATGACGGGCATGCTGGGGGGTATGAAGGGGGCCGCGGAATATGAAAAGCTGGTCGGCCATGAAGGAAAGGCGATGCGCGGAATGGACGCGCAGTCGCTGGCGCACTTGATGATTATCCTGCTGGTGATTGTCGGAAATATCGGGTTTTTTGTCACGCGTAAAAAGGACAGCGAAAAAAGCTGAATATGGGCGATTTGACTTTCATAGATCATTTTCAACTCTGGCTAAGAGCTTATTTGATACTCTCGCTCTTTTCCTTTTTGTATCGCGACAACCTTTTTTATCGTTTCTCGGAACATATTTTTGCCGGATTATCGGCCGGATATTATGTTGGACTTATCTGGCAGACGGTTATAATTCAGCAGTTGGTCAATCCGATGATCGACAATGGTGATTGGTGGCTGGTTTTCCCCGGTCTACTGGGTGTCCTGATGTTCGCCCGCCTGACCCGCAAATGGACCTGGGTCAGCCGCGTTTCGCTGGCCTTTGTTATCGGTAATACGGCCGGGATTTATCTTATATCTTCGCTTCACGGTTTGATACTGCCGCAGATGCTTTCGACCATGAAAGCGGTTAATAATAGCGGTTCTTTCAGCCGGATTTTGCTGGCGGTGGTGGTGATTGTCGGTGTTATTTCGACTTTGATTTATTTCTATTTCTCGAAAGAGCATAAAGGTATTCTGGGAGCGACGGCGCGGGTCGGGATCTGGTTTATCATGATTGCCTTCGGAGCGCATTTCGGCTATACGGTGATGGCGCGCGTGTCGCTTCTTATCGGCCGCGCCCAGTTTCTGTACTACGACTGGGGCACCAGCATCCGGCAGATATTTTGATTGACAAATGTCAACATTTGTAACTCCTTCGACTCGTAGAAAACATGTAAGTCGGAGCATATCATGACGTACACTCGAGTTTATGCCGACAAAGACGGCGAGTCGCATTTTGAGGATGTTGAAATTGAGATGAACTTTGTTGATTTTGCCCCCCCGGCGCCACCGTTAAACATATCGAAATTTTCGAAAGCAGGAAATTTTGGGTTTCTTAATGCACCGCCCGGATGGGTAGGCGATTGGCACCCGGCACCTAAAAGGCAGATTCTTTTCTATCTTCAAGGCGAAATCGAAGCGGAAGTCAGCGACGGCGAAATCCGTCGCTTCGGACCGGGAAGCATAACACTGGTCGAGGACGCCACCGGCCGCGGACACAAAAGTCGTGTAATCGGCGATCGCGAAGTCCTGTTGGCTGTCGTGCAGTTTGAAGATTAGGTTTTAGCGTACGGGTTTTTCAAATCCTACGATTCGGCACCGATTCTTATAAATCATTTTTCATTTGCCTTTTCGGTTAAAAAGGGAGTATATTGTTGCATCGATATGAAAAAAGGTCTCAGAGTCATAATTCCTGTCGCCGGGGTCGGAACAAGGTTGCAGCCGCATACCTTTACAGTCCCTAAACCGCTGATACCGGTAGCCGGCAAGCCGATCCTGGCGCATATTCTCGATCCGTTGATCGGCCTGAATCCGGAGGAAATCCTGTTTGTCGTGGGGCATCTGGGTGAACAGATAAAAGATTTTATCGACGAAAACTATAATATCCGGGTTCGCTATGTCCAGCAGGATGAACTGCTGGGTTTAGGTTTTGCTATTTTGCTGGCTTTAAGGAAGCTGGAGGATGGGCCGATTTTAGTCGTTCTTGGCGATACCATCGCCAAAGCGGGGTTTGAAAAGGTTTTTTCCAAAAAAGGCAACTGTATCGGATTGAAGGAGGTGGATGACCCGCGGCGGTTCGGGGTCGCGGTCGTAGAGAATGACAAAATTATCGCCTTCGAAGAAAAACCGAAACATCCCAGGTCAAATCTGGCCATCATCGGTCTTTACTATTTTGAGGATTCGGATATTCTGAAAAAGCATTTGGAAAAGCTGGTTGAACTGGATAAAAAAACAGGCGGAGAGATTCAACTGACCGACGCCCTGGAGTTCATGATAAAGGCAGGCCAGACCTTTCGTCCCTGTATGGTTGACGGCTGGTACGACTGCGGTAAACGGGAGACGCTTCTGGAGACAAACCGGTTACTGCTCGACGAGTCAAGCGAAGTCGATGATTATCCGGGCTCGGTAATTATTCCGCCGGCGTACATATCGCCTTCGGCGGTTATCGAGGAGTCGGTGATCGGGCCGTATGTTTCTATTTCGGAGGAAGCCAGAGTGCATCGCTCGATTATAAAGGACTCGATTATTTGTAAAAATGCGATGGTTGAATTCTGTCTGCTCGATTCATCGATAATAGGCGAAGGTTCGGAGATTAAAGGAACATACAGTCATCTGAACGTCGGCGATTCTTCCGAAGCCGGATGGTCCTGATAAGATAATTACTATTTATAAAGGAGAACATAAATGTCCGCGGGAAATTTTTTATTTACATCGGAATCGGTGACCGAGGGACATCCCGATAAAGTCTGCGACCAAATATCAGACGCTGTCCTTGACGATGTTATCAAGCAGGATAAAACAGGCCGCGTTGCCTGCGAGAGTTTCGTAACGGTCGGTTTGGTTATTGTCGGCGGCGAGATAACCACGACGGCTTATGTTGACATCCCGAAACTTGTACGGGCGCTTGTTAAGGATATCGGTTATACCGACCCGAAGTATGGATTCTCATACAACTCCTGCGCCATTGTGAACGCTATCGGGTCGCAGTCGCCCGATATCGCGCAGGGAGTCGATACCGGCGGCGCCGGTGATCAGGGCTTGATGTCGGGTTATGCCTGCCGAGAGACCGAAGAACTGATGCCGATGCCGATAATGCTGGCGCATAAGCTTACTAAAAGACTGGCGGAAGTCAGGAAAAGAAATATTCTCAAATATCTCGGCCCCGATGGAAAATCGCAGGTGACGGTCGAGTATCGTGACAGTGTACCGGTGCGAGTCGATGCGGTTGTGCTATCCACGCAGCACAGCGAAGATATTCTGGATCGTTCGGGAAATAAAATTACCGAGGAAGCACGGCAGGAGATTATCGAGAATGTCGTCAGGCCGGTTGTTCCCGAATCGATGCTGGATGACAAGACGAAATATCATATCAATCCGACCGGGAAATTCGTAATTGGCGGGCCGCAATCAGATACCGGTATGACCGGACGGAAAATAATTGTCGATACGTATGGCGGTATGGCCTCGCACGGCGGCGGCGCCTTTTCGGGGAAGGATCCGACCAAGGTCGATCGCTCGGCATCATATATGGCGCGCTATATCGCCAAAAACGTGGTTGCTTCGGGGCTGGCGGACAAATGCACCATCCAGCTGGCATACGCCATCGGCATTCCGGAGCCGGTGTCGCTGATGTTATTTACCGACAAATCAAATAAAATCGACGAAGATCAGATTGTCGAGTTTATCAGGAAATATTTTGCATTAACTCCCGAAGGGATTATCGAGATGCTTAATCTGCAAAGGCCGATTTACCGCAAGACGGCGGCCTATGGTCATTTCGGATGGGATGATCCGGAGTTCACCTGGGAGAAACTGGATAAAATAAAAGACCTTCAAAAAGAGGCTTAGGATATGAAACGAATACCAAATGATATTGCCGAAAAAAAGCTGGCCGCGAAAGGTAAATTGCGGATCGAATGGGCCGAGCAGAATATGCCGGTGTTGCGGTTAATCCGCGAAAGATTCAAAAAAGAGAAACCGCTTAAAGGCGTTAATATGGCCTGCTGTCTCCATGTTACCACCGAGACGGCCAACCTGATGCGGACACTTAAAGCGGGCGGCGCCAATGCCGCTTTGTGCGCCTCGAATCCGCTTTCGACCCAGGATGACGTCGCGGCGTCGCTGGTCAAAGATTACGGGATTTCGGTTTTTGCCATCAACGATGAAAATAACAAGACGTACTATAAACATATTAATCAGGCGCTCGATTTTAAACCGCATATCACGATGGATGACGGTGCCGATCTGGTCTCGACTTTGCATTCCAGCCGTCGCGAATTGCTGCCCGGAATAATCGGCGGTACCGAAGAAACGACGACCGGCGTGATTCGTCTCAAGGCGATGGCCGCCGATGGTCAGTTGCACTATCCGATTATTGCCGTGAATGATTCGAAGACAAAACATTTTTTTGATAATCGTTACGGTACCGGTCAGTCGACCATCGATGGTATTTTGCGCGCGACGAATATGCTTATCGCCGGCGCGAATGTGGTCATCGCCGGATACGGCTGGTGCGGCCGCGGATTGGCCTCGCGGGCGCAGGGGATGGGCGGACACGTAATAATCACGGAAATCGATCCGACCAGAGCAATCGAGGCGGTCATGGACGGTTTTCGAGTGATGCCGATGTCCGAGGCGGCGCGGATCGGTGATTTGTTTGTTACCGTCACCGGCGATATCAACGTGATTCGCATGGAGCATTTTTTCCGTATGAAAGACGGCGCGATTGTCTGCAATTCGGGGCACTTTAATGTCGAGATCGATCTGGCGACGCTTGAAAAAGAGAAAAAGAAAAAACGAATCGTGCGGCCATTTGTCGAAGAGTACACATTAAAAAACGGTCGGCGGATAAACATTCTCGGCGAGGGACGGCTGATAAATCTGGCGGCGGCCGAGGGGCATCCGGCGATGGTGATGGATATGTCGTTTGCCAATCAGGCGCTGGCGGCGGAGTACATGCTGAGTAATGCTTCGAAGCTGAAAAAGACGGTTTATGTCGTGCCGGAAAAGATTGATAATAATATTGCTGCATTGAAACTCAAATCGATGGGTATACGTATTGACCGCCTGAGTTCCGAGCAGAGAAAGTACCTCGCCTCGTGGGAAATGGGGACGTAGAAAAAGTTGAGCAGGAGTCACCGACTCCTGCCTTTTTTATTGTGGCAGGTCTCGGGGAGACCTGCCATGCTCCTAAATAATTTGTAGGGGCGACCCTTGCGGTCGCCCTTGATTGATAAACCGACATACTTTTGTTGACAAGGGCGTGGGCAAGCCGCGCCCCTACGATTTAGAAATAATTATTGTTCTTTAAATAATCATGCAGGTTTCGGGCGTCGGAGAATTGAATCGCCCTAATTCCCAATTTCCGGGCGGTTTCGATGTATTCCGGGATGTCATCGATGTAAACTATATTGTCTTTATGAAGCGCGACTGTTCTGGCGATTTCGTAAATCTTCGGGTGCGGTTTCAAATAGCCGACTTCATACGATAAAATGTACTTATCAAATTCGTTGATAATATCGAATTTATCCCGAACGTGCGCCATATGCCATTCGTTGGTGTTGGAGAGAAGAATCAATTCATGTTTTTTCTTAAGCGCTAGTACGATATTGGAAACTTCTTTGTTTTCCGTGAATATATCCGACCAGAGATTTCGGAATTCGTTATAGTCAATTTGCAGGTTCAGTATTTCCGTGCATTTTTTGTAGAATTGCATGCCGTTGATGCTGCCTTCCTCGAATTTCCATTCCAGCCCGGAGGTGAAAATCATTTTGTAGATATCATCTGGATCGAGATTGTAAAATTCGGCCAATTTCCGACATGGTATCATATGATCGAAGGGCAATATGACATTGCCCATGTCGAAAAGGAAGGTGAATGATTGGGGGGACAAAATATTTATTTCCTCGCCTTCCACATTATTGCCAATCCGGCGATAAAGAATATACCATTCATCAGCCAGGCGGCGAGATCGGGCTGGAGCCGCTCGTTATAACCGAAAGATTGTGTCACTTTGAAGCAAACAAAATACAGCAAAGCAATACCGGTTCCGAGCGCAACCGAGATGGCAATCCCGCCCCGTTTGGGATTGGAGGCGATCGGGACACATATTAAAATCACAATAAATGACGATAATGGATAAGACAGTTTAAGTTTCAGATCAACCAATTCACGCTGGTATGGACCGCCGGTGCGTTTCATCATTTTTATATAATGCGCCAACTCGCGATAGGCCATGTCTTCCGGCTTGCCCAGAGGGATTTCGAAATCGGACGGTTTCTCATCAATATAGGCTGCCGGCAAGGAGTCGAATTTTTCGTAATTTTCGACGCTGTCTTCGAATATCCTTTTGACGCCGTTATACAGCGTCCAGCCGCGGCTGGTGTAATTCATATGTTCGGCCGTAATCAGTTCAACCAGCCGGTCCTGTTGCGAACGGTACAGCCTGATTTCGCGCCCCTCCATAGTGGCGGCATTGTACGACGCAATCGTGAAGAAAAAATCTTTGCTCACCTGGCGGTAGATATTACGCGACGTTTTACTGCCCTTGGCCGGGCGCTTTTGAATGGTATATTCTTTTAACTCGACTCTTCGTTTATTGGCCTCGGCATAAATCACTTCATTGTAGTAAATATGCGCGATGCTCAGGAAAAATGTGAAGACCAGAAGCGGCGCCGCGATTCGATAGAGCGATATACCGCTGGCTTTCATCGCCAGAATCTCATTATGTCGGCCGAGAATACCGATCGAAATCAGCGCTGCCAGCAGTACAAAAACCGGCAGGAATGACTTTAAAATCCAACCGGCAAAATAGACGTAGTATGTCACGATATCTTTCATCGGCACCTGATTATCGACAAATCTCTGCAGTTCTTCGACCATGTTGATGGCCATAATCAAAAGCCCGATGCAGAGAGCCACGAGGATAAGCGAAAATATGAAGTATTTCAGCAGATATCGGTCGAGGACTTTTATCATGCTACTTCCGGAAAAAAGAAAAAAGAGGTTTTTCGGTTATTACTTTGACCAATAGGTACAGTCCGACGACGGCGGTCAATATATCGGCCGCCCACATGGCAATGAACGGTGAAACATAGTCCCGATCGGCCATGTCCTCGCCGCCGATCAGGAAACTCCAGAAGATCGTGAATATTAACAGGGAGACTACGGCCGCCACGCCCATACCCCCGCGACGGCTCAGGATCGCCAAGGGGGCCCCGATCAGGATGAAGGCGAATGACGCCGCCGGTATGGAATATTTTTTGTATATCTCTATCATGTATTTATCAATCTGTTTTTTTTGCGCGAAAACCTGGTCATAATTTCTTTTCAGGCGCGATGACAAATTCGTCAGATCGACTTTCAGGAAAACCAGCGCCGCCGAATCGGTCAGGGTCGTGTCCCGTGGCGGCGGCAGACTGTCGGAAAAGAGCAAATCCAGCTTTTGATTGACGCTGATTTCCGTCTGTCCGCGAAACGGCTCGATGGCCGTACGGGCTTCACGAACAACCTTTTCCATCTCACTGATGGACATTTCGCGATCGGTTTTATAGGTGGTTTCCGTCCGTATTAATTCCGAACCGACGCCGCCGACATTGATAACCTGCTTTTTAAAATCGACTCGTCGGTAATTCCCCGGTTCTTTTGTATCGAGCATATGGGTTTCGCCGTCAAAAAGCGTAAACTGCACCGTCTGACCGTTGTCGATGAATTTCATCAAACCTGATTTAGCCACCGTAATTTTCGGCTGATTCGGATTTTTATTGTCGGTGATTCTGATTCCCTCAACTTCAGACGTGGCCTGATTGATTTTATCAATCAGAATAATATAACCGGAAATGTCGGTAATAAAGACCCCCGGGCGGAAAGTCAACATCGGGCGCATGGAGCGAATATCGCCGCTCAGGACGCGGGCTTCGTGATTCAGGCGGGGGAGAATCTTATCGCTGAATTCAATCATTCCGATGGTTAAAAATGCGGCGGCTATCAAAAGTGGAATTAATATTCTGATGAGATTGATGCCGGAGGATTTGATGGCGACTATTTCCGAGTCGGAGGTCAATCTTCCGAAGGCGAGCAGTGTTGCGACCAGAACCGCCATCGGCACTGATAAGGCGATCATCCAGGCCAAATTCAGGAAAATCAGCTCCAGCACCACAAAAGCCGAGATGTCTTTATCGATAACCATCTCGACGATTTTAGGGATGGTTTCTAATATCAAAAGAAAAGTGATAATAAAGACCGCGTAAAAAAAGGGCGGTATATGTTCCCGGAGAATATATCTGTTCAATATTTTCATATTCGTGACAATATAGTTTATCATTATACACCGGTAAAGAAAAATCGCTTTACGACGGAGACGATTCTGATTATTTTAAATAGCTAAGGATCAGGTTATTTTGATGATTAAAGATTTTGTTCAGAATGATACGGTAACAACCTTTCTAACCGTGCGGAAAAAAGAGGTCAAGGAATATAACGGCAATACTTTTATTTCTTTCGAATTCGGTGATGCCTCCGGGCGGATTGGCGGAGTCTGGTGGGAACCGGATACTTCAACCCTTGAAGATATTGCGGAGGGCGATATTATTAAGGTGAAAGGGTCGGTCGGTCTTTACCGCAACAAACCGCAGCTGAAAGTCCAGAAATTACGTCTTGCGAATGATGATGAATATGAACTCTCGGATTTGCTGCCGCATTCGAAATTTACGAAAGATGAGTTGAAATCGAAAATTATATCGCTTAGCGAGCGGGTTGAAAGCAGTTTTATAAAAAAGCTGATAGATTTATTCTGGGATGATGAGGAGTTTTTTGACGAATATCTGAGAGCGGCGGCCGGGAAATTGTGGCATCATGCTTATATCGCCGGTCTGGCGGAGCATTCCATAAATGTGACTGAAATATGTTTGGATATGGCTGTCCGGTACGATTTTCTTGATCGCGATTTGCTGATTTTCGGCGGCCTGTTTCACGATATGGGGAAGATGTATCAGTACAAAATTACATCTTTTATCGATTACAGCGATGAAGGCCGATTGATCGGGCATATTAATCTTGCCGATCAATTAGTGACAGAAAAGGCGAAGCAAATCGATTCATTCCCGCCCAAGCTGTTAATGAAAATCCGTCATTTGATATTATCCCATCATGGGCAAATAGAGTATGCCTCACCGGTTGTGCCGCAGATTCCCGAAGCTTTCATACTGTATTATGCCGATGAAATCGACTCCAAAATGGGCGCAATTGCCAGGATCCGCGATAAGGAGCATGATGGGGATTGGTCCGAATATGTTAAACTCCTGGATCGATATTTGTACTTCGGCGAGAAAAAATAATGTCACGAGGTCAGGGTATTGGCATTCTCGAAACTCGGAATCTTACCCGAGAAATCAGGAAAAATAGTCGCAGTATAAAAACGGTCGATAATGTTTCTTATGTTTTCCGTAAGGGCGGGGTGTACAATATTGTCGGCCCGTCAGGGGCAGGGAAGTCGTCATTTCTGAGATTGCTCAACCGGCTTGACGATCCGGTCGAAGGCGAAGTCTTGTTTTATGGAAAGCCGCTGGCATCGTACCAGCCGACTGCCCTTCGTAAAAAAGTCGCGATGCTTTTTCAAACGCCGTATCTTTTTCCGGGGACGGTTAAAGAAAATCTCGAGTATTGTTGTCAGCTTAAATCGGATGATAGGGCCGTATCTTATCTGCCGCGGGTGGGATTAAAGCCGGAATTCGCCGACAAAGACGCCGAAAGCCTGTCGGTCGGCGAGAAACAAAGAGTGGCGATTGCACGGTCTCTGATTCTTGAACCGGATGTACTATTGCTCGATGAACCGACGTCGGCGCTGGATCCGGCCTCATCGAAAAAAATCGAGGAATTAATCCTGACATTGTCGGCCGATTTATGTCTGACCGTTGTTACGGTAACGCATCAACCGGAGCAAGCGCTAAGATTGGGGGGAGAAACATTGCTGCTGGTTCAGGGAAGATTAGTCGAGGCGGGGGAAACGTCGGAAATACTGACCGAACCAAAAACCGAGATGGCGCGAAAATATATTAACAAAGAACTGGAATGATACAGACCGGTTATTTTCAGGTACTGATGGCGGTCGTGCTGGCGGTGGTGGCCTTTGTTCTCGCTCGATGGAAATCGATTCCGGTCGAAAAAGAGATCGGATTCGGAACGGTGCGTTCATTCGTGCAACTGGTTGCCGTCGGTTACGCGCTCGAATTTATTTTCGCCTCCGATTCAATCTGGCTGGTTGTTCTGGCCGTTGCAATCATGCTTCTGGTCGGGGCCTATACCGCCGGCCAAAGAGCCGAACATTTCAAGAACGGTTTCGGTATCGCTCTGATTGCACTGACAACCGGTTCGCTGGTGACGCTGGGACTCATGCTGGCGCTTGAGATTATCAGCGTCGAGGCACGCTATATCATTCCGCTTACCGGGATGATAATTTCGAATGCGATGAATGCTACGGCGATCGCTTTTAATCGTATCGGCTCCGATTTAAAGGGCAATCGGCTCGCCATCGAAACCAGCCTTTCTCTCGGCAAAAGCTGGAAAGAATCTTCGAGGAGGTATTACCGCGACGCTGTCAAAGCGGGCATGATTTCGATTCTTAATTTTATGAAAACGGTCGGGATTGTCGCTTTGCCCGGCGCCATGACGGGAATGATTCTGGCCGGCGTCTCGCCGCTGGATGCCGTTTTGATTCAGATAATTGTAGCATATATGCTGCTGTCATCGGTTACGATTGCGGCGATTATTTCAGTCGAATTATCTATCAGACGTTTTTTCAATGCCGCCGAGCAATTTGTCGTTTGAAATCATTTACACTTGATTTTGAAGCGATTTTGACTAAATTGTGAACTCTGTCCGGGCGCGTCCGGTGCAGATAGTCAATAATTTGTCGGAGAGGTGTCCGAGCTGGCCTAAGGAGCACGCCTGGAAAGTGTGTAGGGGTTAAAAGCCCCTCCAGGGTTCGAATCCCTGCCTCTCCGCTTAATT
>CAYXTW010000023.1:0-51719 GCA_964467955.1 uncultured Ignavibacteriaceae bacterium
AAATGGCTTCGTTTCCGATTTTTGAATTTTTTTTGTTGGCGCACGAGGACGTACGCCGACCACGAAACTGTGCCCGGTAGGTCCTTAGACCTACCGGGATGCGGCGGGTCTGAGGACCCGCCGATCACGTTTTTAGGTACGATCTGTGCGCGGCGTATGTCCACATGCGCCGCGTTATCCGGCAGATGTGGGCATCTGCCGGACACGACAAGGTGCGTGGAAGAATGGCTTCGTTTCGCATATTTAAGGAATCCTTTTTTTGATGTTTTTGGGGCGAAAACCGGAGTAAGAGTATGAACGGGATGAGAATAGGAGAAAAAGGCCGTGACGGAGAAAGCCATTTGAATAGATTCGTCCGGAATTGGCGATAGTGATTCCGGAGTGTTTTTTTCGGTGCTATAATCCATATTTAGTCCTTTATCAAGTTTCTATATAAGGGCCGCGGGTCGGAATCAACATCGATTTAGTTGCGATTTTGAAGGCGTTTTCTTATTTTGAATAGTTAGGATTTAAAATCGTGACGGGAAGAAACCTATCGTAGAGTGGCAGTGAGACTATATTGATTCATCAAATACATTTTGTGCTTCGCACAACGTCAGGAGCGCCCCGATAAATCGGGATCTTCGACAGGGCTCCTGACCTACGGTTGCTGCGACAAGCGGTGGGGCACCCCATTCCGAATTATAATTTTGTCGAAACCCGAAGCGGGATTTCGACCTGCTTTAATTGGACAGCCGGACGTAAATGATATAAATTTTATGTTTGATTGGTGGTTTAAAAAGAATAGATTTATTCAAAGGAGAATTAAAATGCTTATACAGTTTTCCATGTTTCCGGTCGGTAGCAGCGAGTCGGCGTCGGCGGAGGTTTCGAAAATAATCGACCTGATCGATAAATCGGGTCTACCGTACAAAACCTCGGCGATGTCAACCGTAATCGAGGGCGAGTGGGACGAAATCATGCCGTTGATTGACGAATGCCGCCTGAAATTGAAAGAGAGCAATAACCGGATATATATGGTATTGACGATGGACGACCGCAAGGGCGCAAAGAATCGTCTGGGCGGCAAGGTGGCATCGATCGAGGATAAACTAAAGCGAAAAATAAAATCTTAAAATTCGGAGAAAAATATGTCGGCATTCAGAGTTGTATTGATAACAACCCCGCCGGATATGGCAGAAGTAATTTCACAGAAAATAGTTGAAAGTAAAATGGCCGCCTGCGTCAATATCGTCGACAGGGTCAAGTCGATTTATCACTGGAAAGGGGTGGTCAAGAAAGAATTCGAAAGTCTATTGATTGTCAAGACAGCGACGAAAAAAGTCGAAAGCCTGATCCGGTTTATCCGAGAGAATCATACGTACGACGTGCCGGAAGTAATTTCGATGACGATCGCCGAGGGGAATCCGGATTATCTCAACTGGCTGGACGAAGAAACGAGTTTGTGAAATTTCGGGAAGGGCAACAATGGTTGCTCTTTCTGGCATAAAATAGACAAGGGAATGAAGATTTTTGGCGACGGTAAATGTCGAAAAACCGATTATAACGCTGACGTCCGATTTCGGATTGAAGGATAATTATATCGGGATTATCAAGGGATTGATTTCCTTCCTCAATAAGAAGGCGAACATAATCGATATCTCGAATGATGTGCCGCCGTTTAATATCGATACCGGAAGGTATCTGCTGGAGACATCGTACCTGAATTTCCCGTCAGGGACAATTCATCTGGCAATAGTCGATCCGGGTGTCGGAACAAAACGTAAAATCGTGATTATTGAGACAGGCCACTGCCTGTTTGTCGGGCCGGATAATGGTCTTTTTTCATTTCTGAAAAAATCGAACATTAAAAAAATCGTATCGGTGACCAATCCGAAATATTTTCTCAAAGATGTTTCGCCGACATTTCATGGTCGGGACATAATGGCCCCCGTGACGGCGTATTTATCATTGGGGGTGGCGCCGGCGGAATTCGGCCCAGTTGTTAAAACTCTGGTCAGGGCGCGAAGAGGCAGCGCCGGGAAGGGGAGAGGCAAAATAATTTATGTCGACCGATTCGGCAATCTGGTAACATCTTTGAAGCAGGCCGATTTGCCCGGCGGTAGATTTTCAGTGTTTTTGGATGATTGTAAGATAGGTCGCCTTCGTGAAACATTCGGTGCGGTTAAGGCCGGTATACCGGTCTGTTATATCAATTCCTTCGGATATCTGGAGATCGCGGTAAATCAGGATTCGGCGGTTGATTATTTCGGTATCGGTGATATCTCAAAGGCAAAGATTTTAATTGCGCCGGCTTAAATCAGCTCATAGATTGGCATCATGAATTTCAACAACCAGGCAAACCGTCCTTCGTGGCATGAATATTTCATGCGGATCGCGATGCTGGCCGCGACGCGGTCAACCTGCCTGCGGCGTCAGGTCGGAGCGGTCATTGTCAAGAATAAAAAAGTTCTCGCGACCGGTTATAACGGGTCACCATCGGGATTGAAGCATTGTCTTGATGTCGGATGTCTCCGCGAGGAACTGGGGATACCGTCGGGGCAGCGGCATGAACTCTGCCGTGCGATTCATGCCGAGCAAAACGCCATCATCCAGGCGGCGACATCGGGTGTTTCGATTGAAGGAGGAATCCTGTACTCGACTACTTTCCCGTGCATCCTCTGCGCCAAGATGCTGGTCAACTCCGGCATTAAAGAGATTTATATATCGGAAGGTTACCCGGACGATTTATCGAAGGAAATACTGGAGGAGGCCGGGGTTGAGATTCACCGGCTGGTCGTAGCGCCGAGCCGGGAAATCGAGGATTTGATGAAATGAAATGTCCCTTCTGCGGTCATGAAGAGGATAAAGTGGTCGATTCGCGTTCCGCCCAGGATGGCCGCGCGGTCAGGCGACGGCGCGAGTGTCTCAAGTGCAAAGAACGTTTTACCACATACGAATATATCGAAAATGTCACATTGACTGTCATTAAATCCGATGAGCGACGCGAGGCGTACGAACGACAAAAATTGATCAACGGCATCAAGCTGGCCTGCAATAAGCGGCCGGTTTCTCTGAAAAAAATAGAGGCTGTCGTCGATGAAATCGAAGCCCGCCTGCACGAACTTTCGCGAAGCGAAGTCACGAGTAAGTACGTCGGTGAGCTGGTGATGGAAAAACTCCGTGAAACCGACGAGATCGCTTATGTCCGTTTTGCATCGGTTTATCATAAATTCCAGGACAAGACCGAATTTTTGAATGAATTGAAGAAGATGCTGGAATAGCCTGCGCGGGTTAATTTGCACGTCTCAAGGTTATTCTTAGCCTTAAAATTTACTTTTCCAAATATTCAGTCTTCGATGGGCAGGACAACCGCGGGTTCTCTGGCCATTATTTCCATGCATTCCGTAATACGGTCGTCGATTTTCATCGCCTTCGACAATCTAAAGAATTCGATTTCGTCGGTAGGCGATATTTCACGCATTACTCTAATAACGGCGAGGATTTTATTAATGGCATGTTCGGTATTCTCGGCGCTTAAGGGCAGATGTTCCATTATTTTCTCTATTTGTCCCTGCTTCTGGAGCATCTGGAGTAGCTGAAATTGCCCGGATATCACGGCGGCGGCGTTGTTTACATAGTGCGACATTGTCGCCAGCGCGGTGTTTTTGGCCTCGGCGGCGCCTTTTTGTCGCTCCTGCGTCAACAAGTTATTGCTTAGTTCTTTCCGCTCTTTTAATAAATGTTCCACGGTCAGATATGATTTCCAAATTTCACGATTGGCGGCGGAAAGAAGCCGTTCGGTATCGCCTATTTCCACGCCAAAAGTGCGAGCCATTCCTGCTATACGGGTAATAAGTCCCTCGGTGATTTGTGCTATATTGCTCATATCCATGGAGAGTTTTTTTGATAACTCTTCAATCGTGGTAATCCTTTCCTCCATTTTTTGATCGCTGTCGGAGAATCGATTACAGGTCAGGAGAATAGCCAGTTTGGTAATATTTCCCAAAACATCATTATTGTCTGTCGAGCTTTTATCATGGTGGGATGCAATTGCGGATATGATTTGTTCGGGGAGATGCCAGATTGTTGCCAGGCGATAACCAACCTCACAATGGTCGACATCGAAGATCTCTCGCTCCGCATCGATAAGTGATTTCCCCGCTTCCTGCCGTCTCAGGACTTCACCGTACTCATCGGGACAATGGTGAAGGAAAAAGACAATACCGATATCGTGCAGCAGGCCCGAAATCAAAGCTTCCTCAGGGCAATCGTAGCCGACGACTTTGGCTATCGATTCCGCCGCCGATGATACCGAGAAAATGAACGCGAAAAATTCCTTGGCGTCTAAACCGGTTCCGGAAGTAATATATTCCGGACGAAAAATCGCGGATGAAAGCGCCAGGCATTTGACGGTTGTGATTCCGACCATGGACACGGCCTGGTGGACTGTCCTTATTTCCGCCGCCGGGCTATAAAATGAAGAATTGGCAAGCCTTAAAATTTTGCCCGTGAGCGAGGGGTCCTGAAGAATAATCTCGGCCAGACGGCCGGACGAGAGATTTTCATTTCTCGATTCTTCGAGTATCTTTAAAAATACTCCCGGTAAAGAACGGAGTTCGAAACCTGACTCGATTTTTTCAACGATAGAGATTCTATCCATTTAGCCACCGATAAAATAATAATGTTATTATCGGCCGGAAGATTAAATCGCTGAACGCGTGCACTCCGGAAATCTATGTATTAACCTGCAATTTCTTTTTTTTGTATATTAGAAAACGCTGATTCCCTCAATAAAATGTATGAAATACCACTTTTTCGGCCTGCAAAAAGATTCGGGGGATCAGAATTGCTGATAATATCACTGATTCATTATAAGAACCGCTACAATCCCATGAAGAAAGCGGCAACCGCCCATCAGACAAGTCAATCCTCGAATTAAACCGGGATGGCATTTTTTGCCGTCAAAAACAATTTGACATATTATTGACTTCGTCGCTAATTGGCTACCGTTATGGCCGATGAGCATGCAGAAGATACGCCGGACGGATCCAAAAAAGGCTCGATGCCGTTTCTGGATCACGTCGAGGAATTTCGCTGGCGGTTGATTAAATCAATCGTGGCTATCGCCGTGATGGGCGGTATTTCATTCGCCTTTGCCGATTATGTCTTCAAATTCGTCACCATGCCACTGGGCGATATAAAGCTTCATTTTACCGAAATTACCGGCTCGTTTTATGCTTATCTGAAAGTATCATTTTTCGCCGGTCTGTTCGCCGCCTCGCCGATTGTCCTATATCAATTGTGGAAATTTATCGGGCCCGGATTATATCCCCGTGAAAAACGCGCGATTCTGCCGCTGGTCTTTTTTTCGACAATTCTCTTTCTGGCCGGAGCCGCCTTTTGCTTTTTTGTCGTCCTGCCGTTTGCGTTAAAATTTTTAATAAGCTACGGCGAAGGCGTGATGACGCCGATTATAACCGTCTCGAGTTATGTCTCCTTCGCCGGGCTTTTATTAGTTGCTTTTGGTGCTGCGTTTCAGCTTCCCGTGATCGGTTATTTTCTGGGAAGTATCGGAATTATTTCCGCACGGTTTTTGGCCAAAGGTCGGCCGTATGCCCTGGTCGCCATATTAGTCGTGGGGGCGGTTTTATCACCGCCCGATGTTTTCACTCAGATTTTGCTGGCCGGTCCGCTTTATTTACTCTATGAAATTACAATTATAATCGTGAAATTCACCGGGCGCGGAAAAACCGAAGAAGAATCTTGATAAAAAAATATAACTGTATATTTTTCGGACGTATAATTGCAAAGATAAAATTTTCGGAGCTAAAATATGAATACGGTAAAAAAATGGATTTTGGCGGTCAGGGCGCCGTTTTTCACAGGGATTGCCATCCCGATTATATTCGGAGCGACGCTGGCGTATTATATAACCGGTGACTTTCATTGGGGATTATTCATTGTGACGTTGCTGGGCGGTATCTGTGCCCACGCCGGTGCTAATCTGGCCAATGATTATTTCGATCATCGAACCACCGACGATGATATCAATCCTAATTTCACCCCGTTCTCCGGCGGTTCGCGGATGATACAGAATAAGATATTGACCGCGCGCGCCGTTATTACCGCGGCCCTTATCAGCTGGGGGTTGGCTCTGATAGCCGGTATTTATCTAACACTGAATACGCCCGGTTACTGGGTGTTGATTCTCGCCGGGCTTGGTTTTCTGGGCGGTTTTTTCTATACCGCAACGAAGCGCGCCTTTTCATATAATCGCGTCGGCGAGTTAGCGATTCTGATTAATTTCGGGATTTTGCCGGTGATGGGTACGTACTATGTTCAGACCGGGCAGTTTACATGGTTGTCGTTCTGGTCGTCGTTTCCGATCGGATTTTTAATCACCGCGATTTTGTATATCAACCAGTATCCCGATTATGAAGCCGACAAGGCCGTGCATAAAAATCATCTGGTGGTGACATGGGGCAAGAAAAAAGGGCGCGCCGGATATTATTTCTTGATGTTCGGAAGTTATTTCGGAGTGATTTTGTTAGTGCTGTTTGCCAAACTGACACCATATTCATTGATTGCACTATTATCTCTCCCGGTTGCACTAAAAACGGTCAGAATATTTTCCCGTGAGTACGAAAAAGTTAAAGAGTTAATTCCGGCGCAGGCGGGAACGATACAAGTGCATCTATTGGTCGGTCTCTTGATGTCAATCGGGTGCGTCGTCGGGGCGTTGGTCTGATTTCTAAAAGCAGGTCGAAATCCCCTTTGGGGTTTCGACTTTTTAATATGCCGGAATCCCTGCGGGCATTCCGATCTACTGCCGTTATCGGGGAAAAAGTTGTAGGGGCGACCCTTGCGGTCGCCCTTCTTTGATTTGTCACTATTGTATCATTAACGAGGGCGGGGGCAAGCCCCGCCCCTACAAACGATATCGAAAGCGGAGGGGTATCTAAATCATTGATGCTGTGGGTTTGCTGGAAAAGGCAGTACAGTTATTTTTAAGATCCCATAGCAAGCTATGGGACACCGTTGTATTCAGACGTACATTAAATCTTTAATTGGACGCCGACTTCCATGATTTGTTGCTGGGGGATGTCAAAAAAGGTCGAGGCATCGTACGCGTTACGTGATAAAAAGGCGAATATATGCGCCCGCCAGCGGCTGATGGCATGCCCTTTATCCCAGATCAACTTCTCCCGGCCGAGAAAGAAACTGGTCGTGTCAAGCGGGAAATCGAGGCCCTGATCTTTGGCCAGCGACAGTACTTTGGGGATGACCGGGGATTCCATAAAACCGTAATGGGCCACGATCTGGTGACACCCGGAGCCGAGATCACGAATTTTCACCTTTTCCAAGTTGGGAACGCGGGGAATGTCGACGGCGCTGAAGTGTAGAAAACCGATTTGTGCATGCAGGACCTTGTTATGTCTTAAATTTTGCGATAGCGCGACCGGGACCGTTTCAGGCTGACCGGACATGAAGATGGCGGTTCCTTTGATACGCGGAATGAGGCCGGACGCCAGTTGACTCCTCAGTTCATAAAATGGTATCGATAATGCTTTGAACTGTTCGCCAAGAATTTCCCGGCCCCGTTTCCAGGTCAGCATGACAATCAGCAAAGCGGCTCCAACTATTAATGGGAACCAGGCCCCGTGGAAAATTTTGCTGATATTGGCCGAGAAGAAACATAAATCAACGATAAGAAATATTATAAAAGGAATTCCGGCGGCGATACGGCTCCATCGCCATTTCTCCCGCGCGACCGAGTAAAATAGAAAACTGGTTATTAGCATGGTCGAAGTGACAGCGACACCATAGGCGGCGGCCAGTTTGCTGGAAGATTGAAAACCGAAAACAATGGCAAGTGTGGCGATCATCATCATCCAGTTAACCTGAGGGACATAAATCTGGCCGATATGTTTCGACGAAGTATGAATTATTCTCATGCGGGGCAAATAGCCGAGTTGCACCGCCTGACGGGTAAGCGAAAAAACGCCGGTAATGACAGCCTGCGAGGCAATAATCGTGGCGGTTGTGGCCAGCAGGACCATAGGGATAATGGCCCAGGTCGGCACGGTGGCATAGAAGGGATGATGCGCCTCTTCGGGATGAGACAGAAGAATCGCTCCCTGCCCGAAATAATTCAACAACAGCGACGGCAAAACGAAGGTGAACCAGACCAGCCGGATCGGCTTTTTGCCGAAATGCCCCAGGTCGGCATATAATGCTTCGGCCCCGGTGACGACCAGGAATACGGCACCGAGGACGGTGAAACCATGCAGATTATTTTTCAGTAGAAAATCAATACCGTACCATGGTAAAATCGCGGCGAAAACATCGGGATGATGAATTATCTGCCTCAGGCCGAGAATCGCCAGGACCGAGAACCATATTAAAATAATCGGGCCGAATAACGCCCCGACCCGGGCCGTCCCGCGATGCTGAAGCAGAAACAACGAAGCCAGAATCAGCAGCGTGGCCGGAATAACATAAGGTTGAAAATCGGGAGTGATAATACGCAGACCTTCGGCGGCACTCATGACCGAAATCGCCGGAGTGATCATGCCGTCACCGTATAAAAGGCAGGCGCCGAATATGCCGGCGATTATTAAAAGCGGACGAAAGCGGCGGAATGATTCTCGTCCGGATTTAACCAGGGCGGTCAAGGCCAGAACGCCCCCCTCGCCGCGGTTATCCGCTCGCAAAATAAAGATAATATATTTAATCGAGACAATCAAAGCGAGAGCCCAGAACATAAGCGAAAGGACGCCGAGGATGTTCGCCCGGCTGACCGTTATGCCGTACTCACCGTGAAAGCACTCTCTAATGGCATACAGAGGACTGGTTCCGATATCGCCGAAAACGACGCCCAATGCCAGAAGCGCCATTTTGGCGGGGGAGTGTTTTAAAGCGCGGGTTTCTATATTATTTTGATTATTTATCATTAATATTCAGTCAATTCCACTTAATAATATAATATCGGTTCAGGCATGTATATCGAGATTTAATTTTATTCATTCTGCAAATAAACATTTATACAAAGAAGGAGACTTTATTTCAATTTTAAAACGGAAATAATTTTTAAAATATTGGTAAATAGAGGATTAGCCCAACCGGGTGGCCAACAGCTTGCTGTGGGTTCGTTAGAGAGGGAAATGCTGTTTTTCTCAGGATCCCATAGCGGGTTATGTGGCACTCTTGCTTCTGATGCGTAATTAGATATTGGGTATTTATAAAAGCTTTTTTATATGGCCAACCAGTTCATCCGACATCGGTTCGACCGGCGAGTCGAAACGGGCGACGACATTGCCTTTACGGTCAAGCAGAAATTTGTTAAAATTCCATGTGATGTCGCCGGGAAATTTGGATTTTTCGGTCAACTCGACATACAACGGATGTTTGTCTTCACCCTTGACGCTTATTTTCGCCATCATCGGGAAAGTGACACCGAATTTTGATTTGCAAAATTTCAGGATTTCTTCGTTGGTGCCCGGTTCCTGGTTTTTGAAGTTATTGGCCGGGAAACCAAGAATGACAAATCCGCTGTCTTTGTAAGTCCGATAAAGCTCCTCGAGACCGGCGTACTGTGGGGTATAACCACATTTGCTGGCCACGTTGACTATTAAAATGACCTTACCGGCGTAATCGGACAGACTGGCGGAGTCACCGGTTATGGTCTGGAAAGGGATATTCATGAGATTGTTGTCTTTATTCTTATTCATAGCTTTTACCTGCAATTTATCGTTTGCATCGCTGCTGCTTTTTTGCATCTCGCCGCCAATAGCAACGCTGAAAAGTAGCACCGACACAAGGATCAAAATATATTTTGACATTTTATTGCTCCTTCAAAAATGTTTCCATACAATGTTGCAAACAATAGCGAGGCCGGATTGGTTCCCGGGAACAATATTTGTAACCTACAATTCGCTTGACTATCAAAATGGAAAAAAATAGATTGAATACAAAAGTATAAACTTAGCGGGCGTAATTCAGCGGTAGAATGCAAGCTTCCCAAGCTTGACGTCGTGGGTTCGACCCCCATCGCCCGCTTTTATTATGGCTATGAAAATTATAAAAGTCGATAAAAGCTCGCCGCTTCACGGAAAAGTAAAGCCGGGGGATAGACTGATTTCCATCAACAGCAAACCGGTGCGCGATAATGTTGATTACATGTTTAAATCTGCCGGGGGCAGACTTCGGCTGATTTTCGAAAAGGAATCCGGCGAGCGGCTTTCATTTGATATAAAGGAATCGTCGGATCTCGGATTGACATTCGAAAGCGATAAAATCCTGACCTGCAAGAATAAATGTATCTTTTGTTTTGTACATCAGCAGCCGAAAGGAATGCGGCGCTCGTTGTACATCAAAGATGAGGATTATCGATTATCATTCACGCATGGTAATTTTATTTCGATGTCGAACCTGACCGGAGCCGATACCGAACGAATTATCGAACAGCGGCTGTCGCCGTTATATGTATCGGTGCATACGACCGATGATGAATTGCGTCGATTTATGTTCGGAAACAAGAATCTCTCGCCGATCCGACCGGCCTTGAAATATTTAGTTGAAAATGGAATTGTGTTTCATACGCAGATAGTAGTCTGCCCGGGAATTAACGACTGTCATCATCTGGAAAAGACAATCAATGATTTATATGCTCTTTATCAGGGTGTCAAAACGGTCGGGGTCGTGCCGGTCGGATTGACGAAATACCGCAATAATCTGCCCGGGCTTAAACCTTTCGCAAGGGAAGAAGCCGCAAATTTGCTTGATAATATTCATGCAAGGCAGAAAGTTTTCCTTGCGCAAAGCGGCTCCCGATTTGTTTTCGCCGCCGACGAATTTTATATTCTGGCCGGAAGAAAATTGCCGGCGATGTCCGAATATGAAGAGATGGAGCAGTTTGAAAACGGGATCGGGATGATGCGTAAATTCCTGACCGATTTTAACCGCCGCAAAAAAGCCCTGTCGAGTATAAGACGAAATAAAAAAATCGCCATGATGACCGGCGAATCGGCCTATACGATTATCAGAGATAATATTGTTTCCCACCTGAAAAAAAATCGATTTGAGGTTGATATTTTTTCGGTCGGGAACCGTTTCTGGGGGAAGAATGTGACTGTCAGCGGTTTATTGACCGGCCGTGATTTGCTTGCAGAAGTCAGGAAAATAAATAAAAGTTATGATATTGCCTTGTTGCCGCCCAACTGCCTGAATAACGATGACCTTTTTCTTGATGATCTCACGCTCGAATTATTTCAGAAAAAGGCCGGTATGGATATTAGAGTCGGATCGTACAATCTGGTCGAAACGCTCAAAGAGGTGACGGCATGAGCTTTCCACTGGCGGCATTGATCGGTCATCCCAATGTCGGGAAGTCATCGTTGTTTAACCGCTTTTTGCAGAAGCGACTGGCGATTGTCGATGACACGCCCGGCGTCACCCGCGATCGTAATTACTCGTTATGCGAATGGGCGGGACGGGAATTCTACCTGATTGATACCGGCGGCATTATTCCCGGGACCAAAAGCGGTATAAGCCGGATGGTACTGGAGCAGTCAGAAATGGCCATGGAGCAGGCCGATCTGATTGTGCTAATAGTCGATTGCCAGACGGGAGTGGATATTATCGATCAAAAAATCGCCGCCCGATTGCTGAAATCGGACAAAAAAGTCTTACTGCTGGTCAATAAAGTCGACCGTGAATCTGATGAGGCCGAAATATATCAGTTCATGCGACTCGGTCTGGGGGAGCCGATGGCGGTTTCGGCGACAGTCGGATTGGGCATCGGCGAGGCGCTTGATAAGATTGTCGCGCTGCTGCCACCGGTCGAAGATAGCGCCGTTGAAGATGAAGCTGTCAGGATAGCGGTTATCGGACGACCCAATGTCGGCAAGTCGATGTTCATAAATCGCCTTATCGGCGAGGAGCGGACGATTGTATCGGATGTTCCCGGAACAACCCGTGATGCGGTCGACACCCCATTTGAATTCGAAGGGCGCAAGTACATCCTGATCGATACGGCCGGTTTGAGACGGAAATCGAAAGTCAGGGAGGATATTGAGTACTATACGACGCTGCGGACGCTTCGGACTATCGAGAATTGTGACGTTGCGGTCGTATTGCTCGATGCCTCGGAGGGATTACTTTTTCAGGATTTGAAAGTCATCGAAGATGCCGCCGCGGCTCGAAGGGCGATTATTCTGGCAGCCAATAAATGGGATTTGGTCGAGAAGGATGATCGTACCGCCGATAAGTTCACCGCAGAGGTCAAAAAGCACGCCCGAACCCTTTCATTTATTCCGATCATTTATATTTCGGCGCTGACCGGGCAACGAGTGATTAAGAGCATTTCATTGATCGATAAAGTGTACCAAAACTGGCATCGTCGATTACCAACCGCCGAACTGAATACATTTCTCGAAGAAATCGTGCAAAAACAGCCGCCGGCCGCCGCTCGCGGCAAGTACATCAAGCTTTATTACATCACTCAGGCCGGTGTCAGGCCGCCGACCTTCGTGCTTTTCAGCAATTATCCCAAACTGCTTCAAAAAAGTTATCTGCGCTATATAGAAAATCAGTTGCGCCTGCGATATGATTTCGAAGGCATCCCGATTCGCATCAAAATCAAAAAACGATGATATAAAAAAACCCGCCAACCGGCAAGCATCAGCGGGTATCTTCTCTGGGCTGGTTTATTATTTTAAGAATTTTTTTCTTATTGCTATACCGGCCAGACCGATGCCTATTAAAATCAGCGTCGTTGGCTCCGGGGTGGCCGTCGCGCCGGGCCGGCAGACTTTGTTATCGCCGGTGTCGCCTGATCCGGATGTTCCTATCCCGTAATCCTGAAAACCGGAATAATAAGCCGAATTCAACCCAAAACTTCCGGTCGGGCAATCCCAGCCATATTCATTATCATTGAAATTGTAAAGGCTGTTCACATTGCTGATTTCCTGATTTTCTACCTTAATGGTCGTCGTCAGGCCGGTGGAGAAAGTTGTCAATTGGGCATTTGCGACTGGAAAAGCGGCGATTAAAAGAATCAATATGCCGGCGAGCTTTTTCATTATTATTCCTCTAAAGCGTATTGGCATGCAATTTCCGGGCCGATCCGATAGATAGTGGGGTCGATGTACGGTCATAATTATACTAAAAATGTAAGGTATTAATGAGGATAAAAATTACCTTATTCGGCTGTTGGTACGCGTCGAATTGCTTGCGGGACAGCGACTTTGGGCAAATCCGCTGATTTTAATTCGGCGAACGGTGCAAAATAATATTCATTTAAATAGCACGGAACATGTATTAAATATTTTTCTTCCGTTATCCGGCATTCCCGTTCGCCCGGTTTTATTCTCAAAAAACCATAAAAATGGACATTTCTTGATGATTATTCTGCCGTTTTTATGCAGGGAAATGTCGATTTTTCAGGCGATTTTGCATGACAGAAAGGCTATTTCGTGAATTAGTGGCCGCGTTTTTCATAAAATCATCTCTGTTTATGCCGAATAAGTTTTTATGAGTCAAACCGGTTCGATCGAAGATCAAATATTTGAACTGCAAAGCAGTCTTGAAAAAACCCGGTGGACGCTTCATGATATGGCCACGATGGGGGCCCTGATTGCCTCGATTCTTGACCTGGAGAAGATTCTTTCGGTGGTCATGGAGATGTCGATACGCATGGTCGAGGGTGAAGTCGGTCTGATTCAACTTCAGGAAAACAAGGAGCTGGTTACACGAGTGAATTGGGGGGTGGATGATGCCATAATTAAGAGCATCATCTATAAAGACGATGAAGACATTTCCAATTATTGCTTTAATAAGCAGGAAGCGATAGTCGAAACGGAATTCGATCAAAAGTTTAAGTACGGCCCTCAAATAAAAAGTTTTGTGGCTCTTCCGATTAAATCTCGCGCCCGATGTCATGGTACAATCCTGATTATAAATAAATCGACGGGTGATAATTTTTCCGAAAATGATAAAACCAATCTTGAAATGCTTATGAATTTTGCGGCCGTGTCAATAGACAATTCCATTCTTCTGAAAGAATCTCTGGCCCGGCAAAAATTCGAGCAGGAGCTGGAAATCGCCCGCCAGATACAGGAGACGATTTTGCCGGATAAGGAAGCAAAAATCGACGGGGTCGATATCGGCACCGCCTATTTTCCGGCTCGTGAAGTTGGGGGCGACTTTTACGATATAATTAAAATAAATGAAACCGATTTTTTGTTCGTTATCGGCGATGTCTCCAACAAGGGGGTACCGGCGGCGATGGTGATGTCGGCGGCCTCGGCTATTATCAAAACGCAATTAGACCGGGATCCGTCGGTGAACCCGGCCCGACTGGTAGCACGCCTGAATAATATTCTGTGCCGCGGGATTATTAAATCGCATGAGATGTTCATAACTATTTTTATTGCCCGATTTAATATGGAAAAAAGAAAACTGGTTTACTGCAATGCCGGGCATCTTCCGCCGCTGTTCTGGGCGGCGGCGAAAAAGGAAATGATCGAATTGAGATCCGGAGGTACATTTGTGGGTCAATTTCCGGATATGGATTACAAACAGGGCGAAATATCGTTTCGTGCAAACGACATTATTTTTGCGTTTACCGACGGATTGACCGAAGCGGAGAATGCGCAAGGTGAATTTTTCGGGCTGGAACGGGCCATGCAGGTTTTTTTATCGGTTAAGGATGTCACACCGAATGAATTTTGTATGAAAGTGAAGGAATGGGTTAATCGTTTTGCCGAGGGGGCCAGCGAGGACACGGTTGACGATTTCACTCTCGTCAATTTACGAATAACCTGATCTTGATTATGGGACAGACGAAGTTTTTTTACAAATCAGTGCTTGAATCCGAGGGGCAGGCTTACACCGATGTAAAAAATGTCCTGCAGGAGGCCAAAATTCCTGCCCGAGTTATGCACAAAATTATGCTGGCCATTTCGGAAGCGTTTACCAATGCCCTGATTCACGGAAACAGATATGATCCGGAAAAGACGATAGAAATCCGCTTATCGGTTAATAATAAGGTTGTTACTGCCGATGTTATTGATGAGGGCCTCTGTGATACGAAGGCGTTAAGAAATGGGATATCCCCGGCTTCCACTGATGAGGGGGGAAGGGGAATTGCCCTGATCGAAAAGATGGCCGATGAATTCGAGGTCCGCAAAAACGATTGTACCGGCGGAATGCAGGTTTCGATGAAGTTTTACGGAAGCCGGTATGAAGAAATTAAAGATCCTTATGTATATCGGAGGTAGAAATGGAATTTGACAGAAGGGAACACGGTACCGTTGTAATTTTATCCCTGACCGGCCGTCTTGATTTGAGCAACGGGGGAAAATTGAAAGAGGAAATTAAGCGGCTCCTGACTTCCGGAAAATCCTCGATCCATCTCAATTTGGGAAATGTGGAATTTGTCAACAGTTCCGGTCTCGGTGCTCTGGTTTCAATAATGAAAGAAATCAGACTTCAAAAAGGACGTCTGACATTATCGGATCTGGCCGATTATGTCCAGGAAATTTTCGACATAACTCAGCTGTCGCACATTTTTGAAATATTCGCCACCGAAAAAGAAGCCCTGAGCTCGTATGAAGTGATTATCAGTAATTAATGGACAATTCAATCCTATAACAATTAAGAGGGTGTCAGGTGAGGCGAAAAAATATAATTGTCGTTGACGACGAGCTTCTTATCCGCGATCTGCTGTATGACTTCTTTTCGGAGAAGGACTGGGGAGTCTCGGTTTTCGATGGCGGTGAAAAGGCGCTGGAAGCGATTAAAAGCCGCCGGTATGATATCGGTTTGGTCGACTTGAAGATGCCGGAAATCGACGGCTTATCGTTTATCAAAAAATTAAGGAATTCACACCCGACCATGCCGGTGGTGATTATGACCGCTTTTCCGTCGGTGGAAACGGCGGTCGAGGCACTGCGGCTTAAGGTCGATGATTATATCATCAAGCCGTTCAATATCAACAAATTATTTAAAACACTCGATGAATTAATCGAACGGCGTCGGAAACAGATCGAAGCCGTCGAGGCCGAAGATCTTCTGCTGTAATTTATCCGGCTATATGCATACACTTTGCCGCGTATGCGAATAAAATCGTTGATAAAGAGTCTTATGCCGACAAGGCATCAAAACCGATTATACCCGGACGGTTTATCTATCGGAAAACCGTCATTTAAAAAAGCCCGCAGTTTTTTGTTGCCAAGGGAATATCGATTTCTTTTCTTTTTGATTGAATAAAGGAAGTGTATTGCAATGGATAGCAGGGAATCTACGGATATCGATATTGACAACGACGTCGGGCAGTTCGCCGAATCGTATGCATCATTCAATAAAATCGTAAATAAGATTCAAAGACAATATCTATCGCTGAAAGAAACGTACGAGAAACAGAGCGAGGAACTTCAGACGGTCAATCGTACACTTCAGGCGACTATGATTGAAAACCGGGCGGTTACCGAATTTCTGGACAGTATCCTGAACTCGTTGTCATCAGGGGTGGTCGTTGTCGATAAGTCGGGTAGGGTGACACTGGTGAATCCCGCCGCCCGAAAATTGCTGGGTCTGGGGGAAGATCTACGCGATGTCAAGGGCAGGCATTATAGTGAGTTTGCATTGGCCGGTGAAAATCATGAATGTTCGGCCGTAGAGACTATCCGCAGCGGCGAAACGGTTAATAATACCTTGAAAAAAATCAGGACGTCGTACGGAACGACTTTGTCGCTTTCGGTATCCACGTCACTTTTGAAAAACCGTGGCGGAGATATCGTCGGGGCAGTCGAATTGTTTTATGATGTTTCCAAAATGGAGAAAATGGAAGAGCAGCTGTCACGCATGAAAATTCTGGCTTCTCTGGGTGAGATGGCGGCCACGATTGCTCATGAGGTACGGAATCCGCTGGCCGGGATCGGCGGTTTTGCCTCGCTTCTGGCCCGCGATCTCGGCAACGACGTTGTCAAAAGAGACATGGCCCGGAAGATTGTCGAAGGTGTCGACAGTATCAATAACACGATTCAAACGCTGCTTGATTTTGCGCGACGCGAAAAAGTGAACAAAGCGAGTGTCGATTTGAATGCCTATCTGAATATCGTCCTCGATGATTTCGAGCCGGCGCTGAAAACGTCCTCAAAGACTATCAAGCGATGTTTCTCGGCCGTAGATAATATTACGGTCGAAATCGATCGCCAGCTTTTTAAACAGGCGATTATTAATCTTATAAAAAACAGCTATGAAGCCGGGGGAGATAATGCCTGGGTATGCGTCATGACCGGTATTATGCCTCTGGCCAAAGCCCAAACAGAATATGGTGATAAAATCGAGCTTTCAGCCGGGGAGACTCTGGCGCAGATTATTATTGAAGATAACGGTCCGGGAATACCGGAAGAAGATGTCGGCAAAATATTTTCGCCATTTTTTTCGACGAAGGAAAACGGAACCGGTCTGGGTCTGTCAATCGCCTGGAAAATAATCAAGGCTCACGGCGGCGACCTGTCGGCGACATCAAAAGAGGGGAAAGGGACGCGGTTTACCATATTGTTACCGATCATAAAAGATTGATTGAGGAGAAAATAATATGAAAATGAATATACTGGTTGTCGATGATGATAAACTGGCCAACGAATTTTTCACTATCACGCTGAAGCGGGCGGGATACAATGTCGACTCGGTCTATTCCGGTGAAGATGCCTTTGATGCCATATCGGCCGGCGCTTACGATATCGTCGTGACCGATCTTAAAATGAAAGGTATGGACGGTATCGACCTGCTCCGGAGTATCAAAAAGGCTCAGCCGGAAACGGTGGTGATACTGGTGACTGCCTACGGGACGGTCGAGAACGCGGTCAAAGCGATGAAAATCGGAGCTTATGATTTTCTTCTGAAACCGGTCACACCCGACGCTCTGGAGATGATAGTTGAACGAGCCGCGGAATTAATCCGGCTTAAAAACGAAAATCGCCTCCTGCGTTCGGATCTGGCCAACCGGTTTAAAAATATCGTCGGTAAATCGTCAAAGATGAAAAGAGTCTTTGAATTGATTGAAACAACGGCTGACGCCCGCTCGACCGTTCTTGTCACGGGTGAATCCGGAACCGGCAAGGAGCTGGTGGCCAAGGCGATTCATTACAGCTCAAACCGAAAAGAGGGTCCTTTCATCAAGCTGAACTGTGCCGCATTACCGGAAAATCTGGTTGAAGCCGAACTTTTCGGGTACGAAAAAGGCTCCTTTACGGGAGCTGTAAGGCAGCGCAAAGGAAAATTTGAAATGGCTCATACAGGGACATTACTCCTGGATGAAATTTCCGAGATGCCTCTCGGTTTGCAGGCCAAATTATTGCGAGTGCTTCAGGAGAAGGAAATCGAGCGCATCGGTTCCAGCGTCTCGATTGGAATTGATGTCAGAATAATCGCCACCTCGAACAGGGACCTCAAGGAATTCATAAAAAAGGAAAGGTTCCGCGAAGACTTATATTTCCGACTTAATGTGATTCCGGTACATATCGTACCCCTGCGGGAGAGGATGGAAGATATTCCGCTGCTGGTCGAACATTTTATCGAGAAATACAATAAGGAGAACGGCAAGGAGATAAAGTCGATCGATGAAGAAGTAATGCGGCTCTTTTTGAAATACCACTGGCCGGGCAATGTTCGTGAACTGGAAAATTATATCGAAAGGGGCGTCGTTACATCTTCGGATACCACTTTGAAACGAACCGATTTTCCTGCTGATTTGTCACTGGGCAGGCTGGCCGATGAAATTCCGGGGATAGACATCGGGATGTCGCTGGCCGACAGCGAAAAATATTTGATTTTAAAAACGCTCGAGAAGTATAACGGCAACAAGACAAAAGCGGCCGAAGTGCTTGATATCACTCCGCGAACTATCCGAAATAAGCTGGCCGAATACAATATTGACAGGGAGGATTAAACTTCCGGCTTGCCGGAGATTCCTCATATAAAAGGCCTCTTATCAGCTTTGAAAGTATAATTTCAAACATCACGATAATTCGGATTACAGGAGCGGGCAGGATAGGGTGTTCCTCCGCCTGCTACCCCCGTTAATAAATCCCGACGGCAAAAACTACATAATCGGCGCAAAATGCCGATATTTTTATTGATGAGGCTGAAAACGGGCCTTTTGCCCAAAAGGCATTTGGCGCCGCCGATAAACAACAACTATTCGGGCTGCAAATGGATATAGCGACAATAGGCGGATTGATGCTGGGAATCGGGGCCGTCGTCGTTTCATTTATAATGGAAGGCGGCCATCTGGGGGCTATTGTACAGGCGCCGGCGATGATGATCGTTATCGGCGGCACTGTCGGAGCTTCGATAGTTACGACATCAATCAAAACCCTGGGCAATCTCCCGCGGTTTCTCAAATTCGCATTTAAGGGGCAATCGGCCGATCTTCTCCAGACAATTGACAATATCGTCAGCCTTTCCGAAAAAGCGCGCCGTGAAGGAATCCTGGGTCTTGAAAAAGACATGAACAAGGTAAAAGACCCATTCTTCCGAAAAGCATTGCAATTGGTTATTGACGGCACCGAGGTTACGGTTTTGAAAGAAATACTCGAAACTGAAATCGCGTATATTGAAGAACGACATAAAAAAGGTATTCTCTTTTTCCAGAAAATGGGCGGTTTTTCGCCGACGCTGGGAATTATCGGAACCGTCCTGGGATTGATTCATACCCTGGGCAGTACTTCCGACGCCTCACGCATGGCCGAAGCCATCGCCGGTGCCTTTATTGCCACGCTCTGGGGCGTGGCCATGGCCAATCTATGCTATCTGCCCATCAGCGATAAGTTGAAAATGAGACATGAAGAAGAGCTGGCCAAACTTGATTTGGTCACGGAAGGAGTGGTCTCGATTCAATCGGGTGATAATCCGCGGATGGTCAGGACTAAATTGCTATCCTTCATCTCGCCCGGTTTGCGAGGATTGTCATAATGGCCCGCCGTAAACGATCCGGTGATCATGAAAATCTCGAACGCTGGCTGCTGACCTATGCCGACCTTATCACGCTTCTGCTGGCTTTTTTTATCGTCATGTATTCCATGTCGCAGGTTGATGCCAAGAAATTCGGCAAGATGTCCAAAGCTCTCTCCGGGGTGCTGAAAGGGGGCGGAGTGGCCATCAAGAAAGGTGATGAAATAGGCAAAGCGCCGGGCAAAGGGGTCATGAAAATCGGACATCTCGTTTCAATCGGACATAAAATTATGGAAAAATTCGATAAGCTCGGCGAAGATAGACTGGTCAGTACCGAACTCAATGAGCGCGGTCTGGTCATACACATAATGGAATCAGCGCTCTTCAAAATTGGTTCGTCCCGGCTAGAACCGAAGGCAAAAATGACCCTGGATATTATCAACCAGCAATTGAGTGGAGTCCGCAACCACATCCGGGTCGAAGGTCACACCGATAATATACCGATCAATACCGAAAAATATCCTTCCAACTGGGAATTATCCTCGGCCCGAGCAACAGAGGTGGTAAGATATTTTGTCGAAAATCATGGAATCGAGCCCGACCGAATTTCAGCGCTCGGTTATGGTGAATATCGACCGATTAAGCCGAATAACAGTCCCGAGAATCGCGCCCAGAATCGGCGGGTCGATATTGTGATTCTTACCGCGGAGATGACCGCCGCGGAACCAAAGTCCGATTTTTACAAACCTTAAGCCGATTATCGGAAATATTTTCTTACTTATCAGGCACAGGTTTCCTTTAAAAACTTATCTTCCGGATGCGGGGATATTCGTAAGTAATTGAATTATTATTACTTAACTCGCTCTTACAGTATTGGCATCGGCATTGCTTGAAGCCTTGATGGATAAAGCTATGTCGAATATGATTAAAAATGCGGTACTGGACAAAAGCGGATTCCCGCTTTTACAAAAGTTCCTCGATGTCTCCTCATTGCGGCATAAGTTGATTTCGGGCAATATCGCCAATGTCTCGACGCCCGGTTTTAAAAGCAGCGACGTTGATTTTCACGGTGAATTGAGAAAAGCAATCGATAATGATGGTCATATCGAAATGGTGACGACGCATCCCGGGCATATCACCGGCCGAAATTCATCGGATAGTGCACCGGAGATTCTGGTCAACAAATCCAAAGAAAGTAATGGAATAAATAATGTCAATATCGATGAAGAAATGGCCCACCTGGCTCAGAATCAAATTTATTTCAGTATCGGAGCCCGGCTTTTGGCCAACAAATTCACCGCTTTACGCAATGCGATAAAAAGCAAGTAAGGTTTTTTATGTCAGGATTTTTGAAAGCAATTGAAGTCTCGGCCACCGGTTTGACGCTGCAGCGTCAAAAAATGGATACCGTTGCCCAGAATATTGCCAATGCGGAAACGACGCGCACCAAGGAGGGCGGACCGTATCGCCGCAAGCGGGTGATCGTATCCGAGGCCAAAGAAAACGCGCCTTTCCAGGCAGTTATGTCTCAGGCGCGAAGCAAACTATTGCGAACCGATGCCAGACACATGACAGGTTTAAAGCGATTCTCGAACAATGACATTGATGTCTCGAAGGCGACCGGAAAAGAGATTGCCGATCCGGTCTCATCATATCGATTGGTGCATGATCCGGATCATCCCGATGCCGACGAAAATGGAATGGTAAGAATGCCGGATGTGGAAATAGTCACCGAAATGGTCGATATGATGACCGCTTCGCGTGCTTATGAGGCTAATACGATGGCCGTCCTGACTTCCAAGGAGATGGCCAAGAATGCGCTGGAAATATAGACTTAAAGAGGTAGTAAGATATGAAAATTAATCCCGTCGGAGTTGAAGCCTATCGCCAGGCGATGAATAAGCCGCAGGTCGACAACAAGGCTGTCGCCGGCAATAAGCCCCGGATTAACGAAAATCGTATTAAGATTCCCGGAGAGACCGAACGGACCGGTTCCAAACTTTCGGTCAAATTAAAACCGGGCATGTTCAGCGATATGTTATCGGTCGAAGAGAAACAGGCATTGGAACTGCTCTTTGCCAAATATAGCAATATCAAGCAGAGTGAGTACAACGCGAACAGCGAGGCGGGTCAAACCCATCTGGGCAATTTTGTGGACGTAAAATTATGAGCGGTGGAATCGAATCAATCAGCCGGTTGGTGCCCGGACTGCAAAATGAAATAAACAGCAATAAGGCAGTCTTGAATGAAGATAAGGACGCCAATTTTTCCGAGGTTTTCGGAAAGTTGTTGAATTCGGTTAATTCCCTGCAGATGGATGCCGCCAAAGCCCAGGAGCTTCTGGCCAGCGGCGACGCCGCCGATTTGCATCAGGTGATGATAGCCGCCGAGGAAGCCGGCATTGCTATGGATCTTCTTCTGGAGATTCGTAACAAACTGGTTGATGCATACCAAACGATGATGCGAATGCCCATGTAATTGGGCCGGTTTTGATTTTCTGCCATAGGATTTGGCGGAAGGACGATAAATAGGAATTAATATGGATTACTTAAAACAACTGCTGAAAAATCTCCTTGATTTTGCCAGGGCGATGACGCCCAGTCAGGCGATTATGCTTATCGGGGTCACGGCCGGTATTATCGTAGGCGGCTTTGTCGTTACCGGTTGGCTCGGTCACGTCAATTATTCCACGCTTTATTCGAATCTGGACTCATCCGAGGCCGGTGAGATAATTAATTACCTGAATGAAAATAAGATTTCATACGAGCTTTCCGACGGCGGAGCGACCATATCGGTGCCGTCCGGTGATGTCTATAAAGTCAGGATATCGCTGGCCTCGCAGGGGATGCCGCGCTCAGGCAATATCGGGTATGCGATATTCGATCAATCCAATCTGGGAATGACCGAATTCCTGCAAAACCTGAATTTTCGTCGAGCGCTGGAAGGCGAATTGATGCGGACCATTATGCAGTTGTCCGACGTCAAAGCGGCGCGGGTCCATATCGTCATGCCCAAAGACAGGTTGTTCAAGGAGGATAAAAAAGAAGCGACCGCTTCCGTGGTCCTGAAATTAAAAGCGCCCGGCAGCCTCTCGAAATCGCAGGTGGCCGGTATCGCGCATCTCGTGGCCTCATCGGTGGAAGGTTTGAAACCTGAAAATATATCAATACTGGATTATGACGGCAATCTTCTGTCTTCGGAGACGAAGTCGGATGAACTGGCCGGATTGTCGTCCTCGCAGCATGAAGTCAGGATGAACGTCGAAAAATATCTTGAAGATAAGGCGCAGTCGATGCTTGACGGACTGGTCGGAGTCGGCCGGTCGATTGTCCGGGTTACGGCCAAGCTGGATTTTCAACAGGTTGAAAAAACTTCGGAGCTGTACGATCCCAACTCGACTGTCGTTCGCAGCGAGGAAAAGACGGAAGAAACTAAAACCGCTTCGGAAAAACAGGAAGAAACGACCGAGAGTAACGACGAAAACAAAGTCGAGACATCGGTTACCAACTATGAAATAAATAAGACGGTCGAGCATATCGTCAATTCCATCGGCGGCATCGATCGATTATCGGTGGCTGTCCTTCTTGACGGGAGTTATAAGGAAGCTGAGAATGCTGACGGGGTAATGGAGCTTACCTATCAGCCCCGGTCGCAGGAAGAAATCGATCGTATATCGGCGATTGTAAAAAATGCCGTCGGTTTTGATTCGGAGCGTGACGATCAGATCGAAGTTGTCAATTTGCCCTTCGATAAGACATCGATGGAGTACGAGCAGGAAAAACTGGATTCGATATATCAATATGAGATGTACTACGATATCGGCAAAAAAGTGGGATTGGTAATATTAGCGATCGTCGCTTTTTTGTATCTGCGCAAAAAAGCCTCAAAGTTATTTGTTGCACTGGGCAGGATTTTGCCGCAAACGTCGACAAGGGTGATTTCGACGAAACCGGCTTCCGTCGGAAGTCAAACCCGCAAAGAGGTTGAGGAGGAAGAGCCGGTCGAAGAAATTGAGATAAAAAAGAGGGTCCCGAAGCTGGTCGACAAAATGCAGGAAACCGCTAAGCATCGTCCTGAAGAAATCGCCAAAGTAATTAAAACAATGATGGTTGAGTAAGGTGTATTAATGAAATTAAGATATGAAGACTTGAGACCGATGCAAAAATCGGCCATCGCCCTGGTCGCTTTCGGACCGGAGATATCGGGGATGGTTCTCAAGAGTATGCCCGAACAGGACGTTGAAAAGATTACCATCGAAATCGCCAATCTGGGCGATGTCCCGCCGGATATCGAGGAGAAAGTGGTCGATGAATGCTACCAGATTTTTATGGCCCGCCAGTATATTTCCCAGGGCGGTATCGATTTGGCCTCGGATATTCTCGAACGAGCCATGGGTGTCAAGAAGGCAAAGGAAATTCTGGCCCGGCTGGAGTCATCCTTCAGGACCTCCGGGTTCAACCTGCTCAAGGACATTGATGCCCGGCAGTTAACCGGTTATCTCCAGAACGAGCACCCGCAAACCATCGCGCTGATTCTGTCGCAGTTAAGTCCGCATCAGTCGGCCTCGGTATTATCGGAGCTGCCGTCGGAGTTGCAGGCTGAAGTCGCTCTCCGCGTGGCGACAATGGAAAAAATTTCGCCCGACGTTCTCAAAGAAATCGAAGCCACTCTTGAGGGGCAGTTCGCGACCGAGAGCGCACGCGATTTATCCGTATCGGGCGGGGCGACAACGATGGCTGAAATCCTTAATCTGATCGAAAGTTCGGCGGAAAAAAATATCCTTCAGTCAATCGAAGCTGAAAACTCCGATCTCGCCGCTGAGATTAAAAATATGATGTTTGTCTTTGATGATATTGTACTGCTTGATGATCGTTCCATCCAGCGACTCCTGAAAGAAGTCGAGACAAAAGACCTTTCGATTTCACTGAAAGCGGCCGCCGACGAAGTGCGTGAAAAAATCTATTCTAATGTCTCCGAGCGTGTCGCCGTTATGATTAAAGAGGAGATGGAATTCATGGGGCCGATGCGTCTCTCCGACGTCGAAGCCGCCCAGCAGAGAATTGTCGAGGCGGTTCGTCAGCTTGAGGAGGAAGGGCAAATCGTGGTATCCGGCCGCGGCGGCAAGGAGGACGTTATTGTCTAAGCTCTATCGTTCCGGAGTTATCGGCGAAAAAGTCATTATCGGGGAGTACCGGACCGATATCGAGGCCGATCAAAAGGCCGAAAATAGAGTAAATCAGATATTTTTGGATATATCGGTCGTGACGACGATTGAAGGCAAAAAGCTGGTCCCCGTTCAGGAGCTTCTGAAAATCGAGCAACAGATGAACCGGGAAAAGGAGGAATCGGCCCAAAAGGGATATGAAAAGGGTTACCGGGAAGGACTCGAAACCGGGCACCGCGAGGCACAGGAGGTCGTGGACAATTTCGCCGGTCTCATCAAGGATGCCACCAATCAAAGGGAGATTCTTTATGAAGAGGCCCGCAGCAAAATCCTCGAATTGGTCATTTTAATTGCGAGCAGAGTAACATGCGATGCCGCTCGCATCGATCCCGAAGTGACCGCCGCCATTATCGATAATACTATCGATAAACTGGTTGATAAATCACGAATAAAAGTCAAGGTTCATCCCGATCATCTGCCGATTGTCGAGCAGCAAATCGATCGTTTTAAAGGCGAGTCTACCGCTATTAAGGAAATTATCATCGAGCCGGATAAGAGAGTTCGCCACGGCGGATGCTTCATCGAAACGCCGACCGGTGACATCGATGCCCGGGTCGAATCACAACTGGGCATAATCGCCGAAGCAATTGGGGAAAATGAGGATGAGCCGTGAAAACGATTCCGTACGATCTATATGCCGGTCGCATTCGGAACGCCGGCACTATCAAACAATCCGGTCGTGTCGTCCAGATAGTCGGCCTGATAATTGAATCAATCGGTCCGGCCGTCTCGGTCGGTGATCTGTGTCAAATCGAAAATCCAGAGAACGGCGAGAAAGTTCGCGCCGAGGTGGTCGGCTTTCGAGATAATCGGACATTACTGATGCCGCTCGGTTCGCTTTCGGGGATAACGCCTGGCTCGATTGTTATCTCGACCGGTGAACAGCTTAAGATACCGGTCGGTGATGAATTAATCGGGAGAGTTTTGGGCGGATTGGGTCAACCGATTGACGGCGGCAAAAGGATTTTGACCGCTATAACCAGGCCGATTATAACTCATCCCATCCAGGCTCTTAAAAGAAGACGAATAACCGAACCGGTGCGTACCGGCGTCAAAGTGGTAGATGTCATGGCGGCCTGTGGCCAGGGGCAGCGCATGGGAATCTTTGCCGGTTCCGGTGTCGGCAAGTCGATTCTGCTGGGGATGATTGCTCGTGGCTCCTCAGCTGACGTGAACGTTGTAGCGCTCGTGGGGGAGAGGGGTCGCGAGGTGCGCGAATTTATCGAGAAAGACCTCGGCCCGGAAGGTTTGAAAAAATCAGTTGTCGTCGTCGTGACATCCGATCAGCCTGCTTTGATTCGAATAAAGGGCGCCATGGTGGCGACCACGATAGCCGAATTCTTTCGAGACCAGGGGAAAAACGTCATGCTGTTGATGGATTCGTTGACACGAATCGCCATCGCTCAGCGGGAAATCGGCCTCGCGGCCGGGGAGCCGCCCGCAACCAAAGGCTTTACTCCCTCCGTTTTTGCTTTATTGCCGAAACTGCTGGAACGGGCCGGAACCAATGAGAAAGGCTCAATTACCGGCATGTACGCCGTTCTTGTCGAGAGTGACGATTTTAATGAACCGATTTCCGATGCCGTCCGGTCGATTCTGGATGGGCATGTTTCACTTTCCCGAAGACTGGCCGCGCTTAATCATTATCCCGCTGTCGACATCCTTGATTCCATCAGCCGCTTGATGATTGAAATTTGTCCGCCGGAGCATATCGAATTGGCGGCGAAAGTTCGCGAGGTCGTGGCGACTTATCGGGAATCCGAGGATTTGATAAACATCGGAGCGTATGTTAAAGGTTCATCGGCAAAAATTGACTATGCCATCTCTAAAATAGATTCGCTTTACGACTTTTTCCGGCAGGATATTAAAGAATTCTGCGGCCTGGATGAAGCTTTGACGACGCTCGGTGAAATCCTGGGCGATCAACCGGAGCAAACGACCGATGAAGAAGTTCAACTTCCGGCTGGAAAAAATACTCCAGCTCAAAAATCACATTGAAAAAGAGAAACAAAAGATTCTTTCTCAGGCGACCCAAAAGGTTGTCAGCCAGGAAAAGGCACTGGGTGAAATCGATCATTCTCGCAAACGGATCCAGGGCGAACAGCGCTCGCACCTTCGGGGCCATATCAATATGCACCTTATGTCGGTGTTTTCGCGATATTATCTTAAACTGAAAAAAAATGAGCTGGTCGGACGGGAAATGCTGGGTGCCTTCCGGAAAGAGCAGGAAGAAAAGCGGCAGGAGCTTGTCAAAGCGACCCGGGCCAAAAAGATTTACGAAAAACTGAAAGAACGTAAGCAGGAAGAATTTCAATCCGAATATCGATTGCAACTGCAAAAGGAGCAGGACGAAATCGCCTCGCTTATGCTGCAGTACGAAAAAAACTCCCGCCATTCCTCTCAGCGTCATTGCGAGCCCTGAGAGGAATGCTTTGCATTCCACGAAGGGCGTGGCAATCTCCGCATAACAAGCGAGGAGATCGCCACGTCGTCCCGACCGCCAAGGCGTCGGGACTCCTCGCGATGACGTTTTACAATGTTTATCACTGCCTTTAATTATATATATAGCGGGTGGAGTACAAAAAAACTCCCGCCATCGGCGGGAGTTTTCAGATGATAGAGGATCAATCCGCGATCTCTATTTCAGTAAAATCATTTTTTTGCTCTGTGAGAATCCTTCCGCCTCGAGACGGTAAAAATATACGCCCGACGCCAGCGATCGATCGTTATCGTCTTTGCCGTCAAAGGTGACGGTGTAGATTCCGGCCGGGAGTGATTTCTCAACCAGCGTTTTCACGTGCCGCCCCAGAACATTGACGACGTCCAACCGGACATGAGATTGACGCGGCAAATCGAATCGTATATGCGTCGTCGGATTGAATGGATTGGGAACATTCTGTTCAAGAGCGTAATCATCAGGAATTAGCGGATCATAGCGCTGCTCGACATCGGTCGAGGTTTTGATATCGACGTAGCCATAGGTAAAATAAGGTGTAAATTTCCCGCCACCCTCAGCCGTGGTCAAAGTAAATTCAAGCGGCTGCGACCCCAAAAATAACGTGGAATCGATTATCACCGTTTCATCCGGAGCGGACGGTTCGATATCGAACAAAATCGTCGCCAGCGGCCCGCTTCCCGGCTCCAACGGGGTCACTTCATCGAATACCAGAGTTACCAATATCTGCCGTAATTGACTTCGCAGGTCAATCGATTTTGTTATTGCCGAACTGCCGCGTGTCCCAACAAAGCTGGTATCGTTGTATACTATGTCGTCGGAGGAATACTCCAGCGCCAGGTCAATTTGAGAGAGAGATTCGACATTATAGCCATAAATATCAACCGCTACCGTATTGCCCGGTGCCCCGGTGATTCGCTGTACCCAGACCGAATCGGGGCTGGGCGGAGGCTCCGCAACATTTATCTCACCCTCGACAAATACGGGGTAAATAAAATTCAGGGCCGCCGAATCGGCAAAGCGAGTTGTCCTGATTTCGCTTTGGCCAAATGGCCAATTGCCATTAGTAATAGTAAAAGTCTGATTGCCGGCCGAAGGGGAAAGAGTAAAGTATAAATTACAAAGCAATCCATTTCCCGGTCCGATAAATTCAGGAAAAGTGTACAAAAAAAGACTTAGCAAATTGGCTGAATCGCTGAAAGCTGTATCTATATTGGTGTATCCTGTAATTCTACTGCCCTCCAGCGAACAGGAATCGATTTGTAAATTATTATTATCAAAATCCAGGATTAAATCCATGGCCGATATGGTCTCATCATTATAGAAATAAACCGGAAGAGCGACTGCTTCACCGGCCATGCCCGTGACCGAATCGACACGGACTGTATCGGGAGTGCCCGGATCGGCAAGGACCATCGCGCCCGCGAAAACGGTTACCATAAATAGTATAAAGGATGCTTTTATAGATTTCATAGGGCCTCTTCAAATATTGCACTGGTTATAACAGCAAATGCAATGCAAGTATTCTCTTTTTTTAAGCTCTTTAATCGTAGAACAGTTAAACCAGTAGTAACCCCATAAGTACCAAAGAATAAACTCATGAGAATATAGTCATTTTCTGGCCGACATGCAAGAATAAAATCGTGGTTTGAGTCGAATATGAAAAATTTTGCATCAAATCACTGCCCATACAATTCAAACATGCCGGATTATGATTTAAATCGAATTGGAAGATTTGTTGGCCGTTTACGGAAATAATTTCCGATTTGGCTTTTTTTGAAACTCGCCGGGTCGATGGGAATAATATCTAATCTGTTGAAATACTATATGTTACGCCCGTCATAAGGGCCCTGTCAGGCTATGGCATGAGCCTTGCTTAATAGAAGGATGGAGAAATGTTGCTATGATTAAAGGATTATATCGATCTGCGTCAGCCATGCTTCCCCGCCTGAAACAACAGGAAGCCATCGCCAATAACCTGGCCAATGCCTCGTCGCCGGGATTCAGAAAAGATATGATTTTCACTCAGGAGTTGTCCCGCGCACAGGCCAGGCAAACCATTCGGAAATCAGACTGGGAACAACCGATGATAGATCAGGTCTATACCAGCTATGAGCAGGGTTCTCTGGATAAAACCGATAGTCCGCTCGATCTGGCCCTGGAAGGCGATGGATTCTTTGTTTATGAAACTGAGTCGGGTGACCTGCTTTATTCGCGCGCCGGAAATCTGTCCATTGATCCGCAGGGCTTTCTGGCTGACCCGGAAGGGAATCGGCTCATGGGCGACGGTGGACCGATTAATGTCGGTTCCGGCGATATAAGCGTTTCCGAATCGGGGCAGGTTGAAGTCGATAATACCGCTCAGGCGAATATCCGTGTCGTGGATTTTGAAGATAAATCGGTTCTTCAGAAAACCGAAAGCACCGGTTTTATGATTCCGGAAGGAATCGAACCGGCGGCGGCGGTCAATTTTGCCATCCGGCAGGGATACCTGGAATCATCCAATGTCGAGATTATCCAGGAGATGGTCGATATGATCAGCTCCTTCAGGAATTATGAAGCCGACGCCCAAGCGGTCAAGGCGCAGGATGATTCGTTGGAGAAGCTGATGGCCAATGTCGGAAGAGTACGATAAAAAATTCGTAAGGAGTAAACATTATGATAAAAGCGATGCATACGGCGGCATCGGGCATGCTCGCCCAGCAGATGAATGTCGATAATATCGCCAATAATCTGGCCAACGTCAGCTCGAACGGCTTTAAGAGATCACGGGTCGAATTTCAGGATGTACTTTATAAAAATTATCGTCGGGCGGGATCCGCGACCGCCCTCGGTTCGGTAATACCGACCAACCTGGCAATTGGTTACGGAACCAGACCGATTGCGACGGTGCGTGAATTTTCGGTGGGTGATTTAACGCCGACCGGTAATCCGCTCGATCTGGCGATTTCAGGAAACGGTTTTTTCCAGATCAGAATGCCGGACGGGACGATCGGTTATTCACGAGACGGCGCTTTCAAAATTTCTGCCGACGGTCAGGTGGTAACTGCGGATGGTTTCTTTTTCTATCCTGACTTGAATATTCCCGAAGATGCCACTTCGATTTCAGTCGGTATCGATGGTACCGTCGAGGTTTTGCTTGTCGGAAATGATGAGCCGCAGAACATCGGACAGATTGAACTGGCCAAGTTCGTTAATCCGGCCGGGCTTTCGGCGGTCGGCCATAATTTATTCGTGCAGACCAGTGCTTCGGGAGAACCGATTCTCGGCACGCCGACGCAGGATGGATTGGGAAAAATCGATCAGGGTTATCTGGAAATATCCAATGTGAAAGTCGTTGATGAGATGGTACGCATGATTGTCGCCCAGCGGGCGTACGAATTGAATTCCAAAGTCATCAAGACCAGCGAGGATATGGTTCAGATCGCCAATAATCTGAAGCGGTAGGAATGAATATGGCTGATCTACGGAAGGTATCATCGCGAGGAGTCCGAATCCCGACCGGTCGGGATGATGGACGACGTGGCGATCTCATCGTTTTGTTTTGCCTGATATGTATCATAATGATACCGGCGATATCATACACAGCTGATCTGGACGGTATTATTAAAGATAAGATTATATCGCTTTATAGCATCGATACCGCCCGATGCGATATTGAAATTCAGACCAACCGAATCCGGATCAATCCCGACGAGTTCGACAGCCTGTCGATTAATTCTCTGGCCGGATCGATTGCCGATGCGAAGCTGGTTCCGCGCGGTTCCGTTTCGCTTCAAGTTAAATTTTTCAAGGACAAAAAAGAATTTAAAAAAGGGCAGATCAGGGTCAAAGTCAGGCATTTTGAAAATGTCCTGATATCACTCGATAGAATCAAACGGTATGAAATACCGACACCCGAAAAATATATGATTAAAAGGATGGAAATAACCTCGCTGACCGAGAACCCGGTTACATCGGAAGACGAGTTATCAGGTAAATGGGCAAAACGGAATGTTGGCAAAGGTCAAATTCTAACTTCCCGGATGTTTGAGACCATTCCCGCCATTACCTCCGGTCAGGAGGTTTCCATCCTTTATAAATCGACCGGTCTGGAGATATCGACGCGCGGGACAGCGCTTCAGTCCGGCAATATCGGCGACCTGATAAAAATCAGGAATAATCAGTCAAAAAAAATAATCGCCTGCACTGTTATGGACGATGAAACAGTTCAGGTCATTTCACATTGAGGTGATTTCATGAATTTAAAAAGGATTTTATTAATTACCGCCATACTTCTTCTGCTTCCGTTTTCATTAAGAGTCTGGGCGGGTGATTTCGGGCAGGCCAACTCACTTTTTACCGATATCAAGGCGCATAAAGTTGGTGATATCCTCACCGTTTTGATATACGAATCCTCCGACGCCTCGACTCAGGCGCAGACCAAGACCGAAAAAACCGGCAAGTTTTCAACATCAGGCGGACCGGGAATCGGGCCGCTCGATTTTATTCCGCTCTTTGGAGCCGACGGCGAAAATAAAAATTCCTTCGACGGCAAAGGTGAGAACCTGAGGACACAATCGCTGCGCGCCAAAATGTCGGTCACGATTGTCGGTGTCAAAGAAAACGGTGATTTGATAGTCAAGGGCAGCCGGACAATCGGTATCTCGAAAGATAAAGAAACGCTTTCACTGACCGGGGTCGTGCGCCAGAAAGATATCACGCCCGAGAACACCGTCGATTCGTACATGATCGCCGATGCCGAAATAGCCTACACCGGCAAGGGGGTGGCGAATAATTCCAGCCGGCCCGGAATCATCATGCGCTTTCTTAACTGGTTATTTTAGGAGGACGGGATGCGAAGTTTCATATGTTCCCCGGTATCATATCCGGCTCTTCTGATGGCCGTGCTTTTATTGATGCTGTATTTTTTCGCGCCTCCGGTCGAGGCTTCGACAAGAATAAAGGATATCGCCAAAATCCATACCGACAATGAACTTGATTTGATCGGCTATGGGCTGGTTATCGGTCTTGACGGAACCGGCGACAGCAAGGGGACGCAATTTACGATGCAGTCGCTGGCCAACATGATGGAAAGAATGGGGCTGACGGTCAGCGCCGATAAATTAAAAGTGAAAAACGTCGCGGCCGTGATTGTTACGGCGCGGTTGTCATCGAACTATAGCGTCAATGACCGGATAGATGTCACGCTGTCATCGATCGGTGATGCTTCCTCGCTGCAGGGCGGGACATTATTGATGACGCAATTATCATCATCCGACGGTCAGGTATATGTTCTCGCGCAGGGTCCGATATCGATCGGCGGATTTAACGTGCAGGTCGAAGACGGCAACAAAATCATAAATAATTACACCCTGGTGGGACGCGTTCCCGGCGGCGGGCAGGTTATCCACAAACTGAACGGTATGGCGAAAAACGATGATATTTTATTGACACTGCAATCGCCCGATTATAATACCGCCTTCCGTATGATGCAAAAGATCAATACCAAATACGGCCTGACTGCCTATACCGACGATGCCGCCACCGTGCGCGTTGTCGTTCCCGATTCATTGTCATATCGCAACGAGCGGGCCGAGTTTATTGCCGACATCGGCAGCATGCAGATAAATCCCGACCAACCGGCCCGGGTCGTCATCAATGAACGTACCGGGACGATTGTTGCCGGGCAATATGTTTCCATCGCACCGGTGGCGATTGCTCACGGAAATATTACCGTCAATATTCGTTCGCGACCGGTTATCTCGCAGCCGGAACCGTTTTCCGCCGGCGAGACGGTGCAGACTTCCGAATATCAAATTTCGGTCGATAATGAACCGGCCCGGGTGGTACAGTTCAAAGAGACGGTCTCGCTGGTCGACGTCGCCGATGCCCTGAATCTTATCGGGGCCACTCCGCGGGATATAATCGCTATTTTTGAAGCTCTCAAGCAGGCCGGCGCTCTCAGAGCGGAATTGGTAATTCTCTGATATTTATGAATAATACTGTTGCCACAGATATCGCCGTTAAGAACACGGAGAGGTATTCGCCCTTGAAAAATCAGCCCGATCTCAAGGCCGAAAAAAAGCGCTTATATAAAACCGCCAAAGATATGGAATCGCTGTTTATGTACCAGATTCTCAGAGCAATGCGTAAAACTATTCCTGAATCCGATAAAGACGGCAAAATCGGGTTGCGGGGTGATATGGGTCAGGATATATACACGCAGCTTTTCGATCAGGAACTGGCAACGATGATGTCGGGCAGCAGCAATAAAAGCATCGCCGATATGATATACCGATCGATGGAGAAAGCTCTCGAGCGACAGTACGGTGCAAAAAACGAGTCGTCTTCCGAAATAAAGGATACCCTTCCGAAACCATCATATATCAAGATAAAAAACAAGGTTTCGGAATCACCGGCGATTAAAATTCAAAAAGGTAAAGCTGTCAGCCGGGAAGATACTTTATCGAAATATGATAATATTATTAATCGGGCGGCCGAGAAATATGGACTGCAGCCGACATTATTGAAATCGATAATCAAAACCGAGTCGGCCGGTAATCCGCACGCCGTCTCCGCCGCCGGGGCGAAAGGCCTGATGCAACTGGCCGATACGACCGCGGCCGATATGGGCGTAAATAATGTTTTTAGTCCCCATGAAAATATCGAGGGCGGCGCCAAATATTTAAGACAGATGATCGATCGTTTCGGTGACATAAAAAAGGCATTGGCGGCGTACAACGCCGGCCCGGAAACAGTCACTCGATATGGGGATATCCCCCCATATCCCGAAACGCGGCGCTATATCCAAACGGTTTTGGAAAGTCTCGAAAATGAGACGCCTGATTATAAATAACCAAAAGAGCTAAAGAGATTTAGTAGAATGCCGAACCAAATTAATGAAGACAGTTCAAATTCTGAACTCGTTCAGGAATTGATAAAGGTTTTAAAGAAGGAGGCGTCCCTTTTTGAAACGTTTCTGGAATTGCTTGATCGGCAGCAGCAGGTGCTGGTACGCGGGGACATCGACGAGCTGAACAAAATCACCGAGCTGCTCCGCGAAAAAACGATCAACAGTTCGATTCTGGCTCGAAAAAGGGAAGAGATAATCAGGAGGTTATCATCGGAGACAAACCTTACCGACAACCTGACCGTTTCCAGGTTGATTGACTCGGTCCCGCCGGGTCAGGCCTCGGTTCTGGAGCAAATCCGAGAGACCATTCTTGACCTCAACGAAAAAATTAACAGGACACGGACGCAGAACGAAATGCTGATTAACCGTTCGCGCGACAACATCATGAAAACCATGGAACTGTTGACGCAATTCGGGAAACCCGGCAAGAATTATCATCGCGGGGGAAAGACCGAATCTTCGCAGAATAATCTTGCGTTGGACAGGAGAGCCTGATGTCGGGATTATTCAGTGGCCTTGAAATCGGCAAAAGGGCTCTCTCGACCCATCAGCTCTGGCTCAATACCATCGGGCATAACATCGCCAACGTTAACACACCCGGTTATACGAGGCAGAGAGTGGCCATAACGACCACCGATCCTTTCGATCATCCGGTTGGTCCGGTCGGCTCCGGCGTTCAGGCGATTAATATTAATCATGTACGGGACCTGTTTCTCAACCAGCAGTACCGCCAGGATAACAAGCAGCTCGGTCGCTGGACGGCAATGAATAAAGCACTGGGGCAAATCGAATCGCTGATTGCCGAGCCGAGCGATGATTCGCTGAGCGGTTTACTGAATGAATTCTGGGACAGCTGGTCGGATCTGGCCAATAATCCGGAAAATTCCGGCAGCCGGAATGCATTGAAAGAGAATACCAATCTCCTCACCGCGGCGTTTCACAGAATTTATAATCAGTTGAACACCCTGAAGGAAAATGTCGATGATGAAATAGCCATGTCGATAGAAGACGTAAACACACGGGCCGATGAAATCGCCTCGCTGAATGCGCAGATATCCCGAACCGAATCGGGCGGCGAAAATGCGAATGATCTTCGGGATAAACGCGATTTGTTAATCGATGAATTATCCCAGTATGTCGATGTCAATACGATTGAAATGGAAAACGGCCAGGCTACCGTATTTATCGGTTCGCTGGCGATTGTCGACGGCACTTCCTCGTACAGGCTGGGCACGCATAAGGCAGGAGCCGGGGCGACGGCTGTCAATGAGATCGTTTGGGAAGGGACAAAGCGATCCATCAAGGTTCTGAATGGTCAGCTTAAGGGCGCCGTTGACCTTCGCGATTCGGTTATTCCCGAATATTTGCAGGCACTGGACGATATGGCCGAAGCGCTGGTTACGAATGTCAACGCGCTGCATCAAACCGGATACAATCTGGATGGTACAACGACCGGTATAGACTTTTTCAATCCAACGCACATCTCGGCCGCAAATATCAGTCTGTCCGGAGATATTGCGAATGATGTCAACAATATTGCCGTATCGCTTTCGGGCGAAGTCGGTGACAATAGAAATGCGCTGGCCATCTCCGATCTGCGCAACTCGCTGCTGATGTCGCGGGGGACCATGACCATAAGCGGCTTTTATCAGTCGCTGGTCGGAAAAATCGGAATGGATACCGGCAAATCGCAAAATTTAAAAGAGGATTATGAGTTGCTTGTCACGCAAACGGAAAACTCACGCCAGTCGGTGCAGGGTGTCTCTCTGGATGAAGAGATGGCCCAGATGATAAAGTACCAACATGCTTTTGATGCCGCGGCACGAGTCATAACCACCATGGATGAAGCATTGGACGTGGTTATCAATGGGATGGGTCTGGTTGGCAGGTAATTGAAAGACTGAAAATCGTTAGGCCACGGAGGGTGTTTTGCTGATTCTAACAAGGAAGTTGGGGGAATCAATTACGATCGGTGACGATATAAAGGTCACCGTTCTGGGCGTCTTCGGCCGACAGGTTCGAATCGGTATCGAGGCGCCGTCAAAAGTAATTGTGCACCGGGAAGAGATATATGTTAAAATCCAGGAGGAAAACCGCAAGGCGGCCAAATCGGTCAAGCAGGATCTGGCCGGTGTCATGAAAATCCTGAAAGACAAATTAACCGGTGAAACCGGCAAGAAGAAAAAACCGCCAGATATTAAGTACAAAAAATCGGGCAAAAAGAAAAATCGGGGCACTGGTAAGAGCAGTCATGAATCGACCGAATAAGATATCACTATCGGTAAAGACGATATATGTGTCCACAATAAATTATAGCGGTGGGGATTATCGGCGATGAGAGTTACCAATAAGATGATTTCGGATCAGGTTTTATACAACCTGAATCGTTCCCTGGATCGTTTTGCGAATCTGCAGTCGATGATGTCCTCGGGCCGCCGGATTGCGAAACCGTCCGATGACCCGGTCGGAACCCAAAAGGATTTGCGCTACCGGAAAACGATTGCCGAAATTTCGCAGTACCAGAATAATATCGCCAGTTCCCGAAATCTGCTCAACAGCTATGACAGCATCCTTCTGGAAGCAAAAAATATTATTACCGATGCCTACGACAGGGCGGTCGACATGGCCGGTGATGACAGTTACACTTATAACAATGCCGGCGAAGTAGCCGCCAACGAGGTTCGTGATTTATTTGACAGACTGCTTTCGCTGGGAAATACGAAAGTGGACGATAGATATATTTTCTCCGGTTTTCGAACCGGAACCGAAGCCTTCCGGCTCGGCGCTTACGGTGTCGAATATCGCGGCGACAACGGCAATATACAGGTGGAAATCGAGTCGGCCACGAAAGTCGGCATCAATCTTTTGGGCTCCAATGTTTTCCTCAGTCAACTGGCGGCCATCGGCGGCGATTCCGATTTTAAGGTCGGCATTAACGCTAACACCGCCGTTGCTGATTTGAATCTCGGTAACGGCATCGATATGACCACCGGGACCTTTACGATTACCGATAACAATCTCGGTCGCAGTGCCACTATCGATATCAGTGCCGAGACGACCATTGCCGATGTAATTGCCAAAATAAATGCCGATCTTGTCGCCGACCCGCTTAATGCGATAAATAACGTAACCGCCGATTACGGTTTGGAAGGAAATAATCTTCGTCTGACCACGATTGATAACGGACAAATCTCGGGTGTGACGCCACTATCGAATCTGAATTCGGGCACCGGTATCGATATGCAGAACGGCATTATAGTGATAAAAAATGCATCGGATACGATTCATGTGGAAGTCGACATCCGCTCCTGCTCGACGATTGATGATGTTATAAATGCTTTCAACACCGCTACCGGTGCTTATTCGAATCCGTCGGTCGCCAATGTAACCGCTTCGATTAATGCCGCCGGGACCGGGATCGATATTGCCGATGCCAATGGTGCGCCGCTGGGGCTGAGAATCGAAGAAACCGCCGCTTCCAGTACGACCGCCGGTGATTTGGGTCTTTTGGGTGAGATAAATCCGGTTCTGAACGGTGGGGATTTAAATCCGAAGCTGGATTTCACTGTCGCCGAAGCCGGGGTGAATCAGACGACGGCCGCCGACCTCGGATTAGTGGGCGATTTTTCGTTGGAAATCGTCGGGGAAGGATTGACGCCGATAATTCAGACTTCGACACCGCTGGCGCTTTTGAATAACGGCCGGGGATTTGATCTCGGGCAGATACAAATTTCTCAGGGAATGACATTTGCGATTTTAGATTTAGGCAGCTCGGCTTATACGACCGTCGGAGACTGGATAAACGCCATTAACAATAGCGGATTGGAAATCTCGGCCTCGCTTAATACGGCTCAGACCGGGATACAAATAGTCTCAACCGCAACCGATAAATCCCTGAGGATCGGGGACGTGGGGTCCGGCCGGACCGCCCGGGATCTGGGTATACTGGATTCGACGGATATTATGGGATCGATGATGGTTCTGATTGATGCCTTGCAGAACAGCGATAAGGAAATCGTCGGCCAGATGATCGGTAACCTCGAAGACGGTATCCAGGAAATATTGAGCCATCTGGCGTCGGTCGGGGCCAAGGTCAATCGTCTCGACGCCACCGATTCCCGGTTGTCGGATCTCAACTATGAATTTATCCGGCTGCTGAGTAATGAAGAAGATGCCGATCTGACCAAGCTGGTCACCGATTTGGCCGCCCAGGAAAACAGCTATCAGGCGGCGCTGATTGCCTCCGCCAAAATAATACAGCCGACACTTTTGCAGTTTTTAGACTAGAGACACCTAACAAGGGACCGATAAATGAATATATCTACTTTAAGATTCGGTGAACTGGAAATCCCTGATGAAAAAATTATCACCATGGAAAAACCGGTTCTTGGTTTTGAACAACTGAAAAAATACTGTATTATCGAACGGGAAGATTGCGAACCGTTCCTCTGGTTTCAGTCGCTGGAAGACCCGGCGATCGCATTCCTGATTGTCAATCCGGTCATTTTCTACCCCGAATACCGCATCGAAGTCAATCCGAAAGAGATCGAGGAGTTACTGGTCGCCGATGTTAAAACTATCGAAACCTACGTAATCGTAACGGTTCCTCAAAATCCGCAGCGCACGAGCGTCAATCTGCAGGGTCCGGTTCTGATTAACACCGAAAGCCGCCTGGCCAAGCAACTGGTAATGGTAAATTCCCAATACCGGGTCAAGCATTATATCCTGAAGAGCGCGGATTTGACGCCATCGATGGAGACGCAGGAAGAACAAGAAGAAACTCTGGTCGGCGTGTAGAATAATATGCCCAAAACCGGGAAGAATAAAAAGCGCTCGGAACAAAAGCGAACGCAAACATCGATCCCCGTCAGGAAAACACCTCTTTCCAGGAACGGTCGTGTTCTGGAAAAAGCGGTCGGATTATATTTTCAAAAGAAACTCAAAAAATCCATTGCGCTTTTACAGACTGTTGACCGAACTGATTTCAAGAATGACGTGGAAAAATTAAACTATCATCGGCTGCTGGCTTTCGCGTACGCCAATGACAACAACTATGCCGACGCCGAAGCCGAAGCGTTAAAAGGTATTGAAATCAACAAAGATGATCGCGACTTCTATTTCGTTCTGGCATATGTATATTCGAACTATAAAGATTATGATAGATGTCTGGAAAATGCCGAAACATTTTTGCAATTGCATAAAAAAGCATTTAAAAAAGACAGCGGCGCGGGATATCTGTCGCATAAACATCTCCATCTGCTGTACAACTTTATGGGATTGGCTTACAAAGCCAAAGATAATCTTGAAAAATCCCGGAAAAATTTTCTAAAGGCCATCGAACTGAATCCGTCGTACGATCATCCGTATTTGAATCTGGCCAATTTTCTTCTGTTTAAAGGGGAGTACAAAGAGGCGGATAGAATCGTCGAAAAAGGCCTGAAAAATTGCTCGCAGGTACACGAACTTCGCCTTATGAAAAAATCGCTGGAAAACAAGGCGACCGTTTCGGCCTGCATGATCGTAAAAAACGAAGAGGTTCTTCTTCCCGGATGTCTGGAATCGATTCGTAACTGGGTCGATGAGATAATTATTGTCGATACCGGTTCCACCGACCGAACGGTCGAGATCGCCAAAACATACGGCGCCAAAGTCTATTACCGCGAGTGGGACGGCGATTTTTCGGCGGCGCGGAATTATTCTTTATCCAAAGCGACCTGTGACTGGATTTTTGTTATTGACGCCGACGAGGAATTCGTCCAGGAAGACGTCCCGAAGCTCAGGCAGGGGCTTAACCAGGACGAATACCGGATTATTGCCATTGACGTTTTCAATATGAACAAAGAGACCGGGGTGACGACTTCCTTTCTGCCCTCAAATCGGTTTTTCCGGCGTGAGGCCGGCTTTTACTATGACGGTATCGTTCACAACCAGTTGTATTATGAACCGGGCGAAGTAATCCTTCGCGTCGGCGTTCGATTAAAGCATTACGGGTACGATCTTTGCCCGGAAATCATGGAAAAGAAACTTGCCCGATCAAGGGAATTGCTGGAAAAACAATTAACACAAAAGCCGGATGATCCTTTTGTCCATTTTAATTATGCCCAGATTCTTCGCAGTTACAATCCGGGCCCCGACGATGAAAAATGTGAACTGCTTCTGAAACACGCGAAGCACGCAGCGGAACTCAGCGACACCAATCCGGAAGGAACTTTGCATACCCATCTTCAGGCGCTGCATCAAATCATAACGACATATATCATTCAACGCAAATACGAAGAGGCCATCGAAGTATGTCATCAGGCCTTGCAGCTGAAGCCGGATTTCCTTGACGCTCTTTATTCACTCGCCGAAATTTATGCCCGTATGGAAGATTATTCGAGAGCTGAAGAAGGTTTTCTGAAATATCTTGACGCCCAGGCCGAATTCGATCCTCTGAAAGAAAAGCTGAATATAATTATGCTCTATGCGTATGCCCGCGAAAAGGCATATTACTGGTTGGGATTAATCAAACAGTCTCTAAAAATGCCGGATGAGGCCGAAGAGTATTTTCTTAAAACGTTGCAGGAGCAGGAGCCTTTCGGGGATTGTTATATCGGGTTGGCCAATATCTATCTTGACCGTAAAAATATGGAGAAGGCACTCGTTTATATAAATAAAGAACTTGATTTCCGACCCGATTCCGGTCCGGCTCATTTATACAAAGCCAGATACCACGGTTTGAACAAGGAGTATGATAAGGCCGAGCAGTATCTTAATAAAGCGATGGAGCTGGATGATGAGAATGTGGAAATTCTCGAACGGAACGGAGTTTACTGGGCCAATAAGGGGCAGTTCCATAAGTCGATTCCTATTTTTGAAAAACTGGCCGCCATTAAACCGGAGTACGCCGACGGATTAAGGCTTCTCTCCAGGGCTTACTATGATGGCGGTGATTATCAAAATTCGTTAGCGACGTACGAGAAATATCTTCAATTAAATCCGACTGACGATCAGGCCGTCAATGATATGGCAAATTGTCATTTCAAACTGGGTGATTATGAAAACGCTGAAAAGGCCTTTGCCCGGGCGCTGGAAATCAACGATAATCAGGTCTCAGCGTATCGAAATCTGGGTTTGACCAAAATCCGGCTTGGAAAATCCGGGGAAGCACTGACTCTTCTGCAAACATATAATAAAATCGCGCCGGATGATTTTGAGATCGAACTGGCAATCGGGGGGCTTTTCGCGCAAATGGAGGATTATTCAGCGGCGATTCCTCATTTTGAGAAATTCCTGACGAAAAACCCAAACAGTGTTGACGGACTATTTAATATTTCCGAATGTTATTATCATTTGGGTCATATCGATTCGGCGGTAATAGGTTACAGGCAAATCCTGCGGCTTAATCCCGAATTTCTTCCGGCCAAAAACCGCCTGAGAGCAATCGAAACTGCAAAAACGCCAGTCTAAGTCATTGGGCTTCTGAAAAATATTAGAAAAACTATGGGATTTTCACCAATAAAGATTTTCCGGTATTTGCCGATGTAAATATCAAAATTGTTTATAAAGCACAATTAAACAAATATCAAGGACGAGGAATTAAAAAGTATGAAAAGGAGGTGCATAAGGAGGAAAAAACCTGAGTTTTATTTTTTATAGGAGGTAAGTGACATTGGATGTAGCCCGATAAAGGGTATGACAGGCTTGCCGGAGAAAAGGAAATCCCGGCAGGATTCAAGGAGGAATTAACAGATGTCACTTCGCATTAACAACAATATTGCAGCGATTAATGCGCACCGGAATTTGCTTCTGACCACGGCGAATCTCTCCAAATCGATGGAAAAGTTGTCGTCCGGTTACCAGATTAACCAGGCCGCCGATAACCCGGCAGGGCTGGTCATTTCCGAGCAGTTTCGGGCGCAGATCGCGGGTCTGAATCGAGCCATCTCCAACTCGGAAGGTTCGATTAATATGATTCAAACCGCTGAGGGTGCTTTAAATGAGCTTAATAACCTTCTCGTTTCCATGAGAGAACTGGCCATTCACGCCGCTAACGAAGGTTTTAACGATACCGCCCAGCTCGAAGCCGATCAGGCTGAAATCGATAACGCCATTAAAACGATTGATAGAATCGCCGCCAACACCCAGTTCGGAACCAAGAAACTTCTTGACGGCTCCAAAGCTAACACCGCCACCATCACCAGTTCCAATACTTCCCTGGTTTCAATCAAGGAAAGTTTTCTCAGCACCGGCGCTCATTCAATCACCGCCACCAAGACTTCCGATTCGACGGCCAGTTTGAATACGACGTCCTATGGTATTTCGCTTAATAGTGCGGTTATACCTTACAACTTGACCGATGGTATTCATAACATCGACGTTATTCAGGCCTCGGCCGGGGCCAGCAAGACCTCCGACTCGATTGATGTTCTTGACGCCTGGAACAACGGTCTTCGTTTTGGAACCGCCGGTTCGGCCGCCCAGATCCTTTCCGCCGCGGCCATAGCCGCATCGGCTACCGAGGATGGCGTGCTGGGGACTTACTCCGTTACTTTGAACTATCAGGAGAATGGTCAATCGCCGACCGGTCTGCAAACCCTGAGTGTCGACGTGACATCAGGTATGTCTGATGCTCAGCTGCTCACCGCCTGGCAGTCCGCCATCGACGCCAATTCCACGCTGGTCGGCAAGGTTCAGGCCGCCACAAACGCCGCCGGCAATCTGGTTTTCGAAACCACCAATGCCGGTGCCGGGTATTCGCTTTACCTTGGTACCTCGACCACGACCGCGACCGGAACAGCATGGTTCGATTTCACCAATGCTTCCGATTCGCGCGGCATTTCCGATCAGGACCTCCGCTTCAGCTTGAATGTCAACAAAACCGCCTCAAGCGTGTCGGCTACCATAGCCATAGCCAAAGGCACATATTCGACGCTTTCCTCGCTGGTCACGGCGATTAATACCGAATTGATTAATGCCGTCGGTGCCGGCGGTTTCGGTACCGTCTCCGGCTCAGTCGCCAATATCGTCGCTTCGGCTGAGGGTACCGATAAAATCAAATTCACCTTGATGGATGAAGGCTCCGATTACAGTCTGCAGCTTATGAATGCTACCGCCGGTCTTGATGGTGTCGATACGGCTCGCGCCGCGCTTGGTATGACAACCGATACGGTTGCAATTAACGGTATTGATGCCTTGGTCAGTTTCGATAATTATACCAACACAATCTCAGCCGTTAATTATAAGAGCACTCAGGACATGACTATTGCCAATAAGGCCAGCGGCGAGTCCGGCCGCGGTACGGTTGGGATCACGGTTACGACCGCCAATCAGGGTGTTAATCTGGGTAATATGCTTCTGGATGTAACCGCCGCTTCCTTTGATGTCCGTCTCGATTCCGGTCCGTCAACGGCTGTCACCGCCGGTGTTAATACGATAGTTTATAATGCCGCTCGCGATGAATCGCTTAAGATTTCACTTGGTTTGACCTCGAATGGCGGCACGGAGACTATTACCAATACCGATCAGTCACTTGTCTTCCAGATTGGCGCCAGTGTTGGCCAGACGGCCAGCATCGGCCTTCCCAATATGTCAAGCTCGTGGCTGGGTCAAGATATTGCCGGTAATATGTTCAGATCGCTGGCGCAGATTAATGTCACGACTGTTCAGGGCGCCCAGGATGCCCAGTCGGTGATTGATGCGTCCATTGATGAGGTTTCGACCGCGCGAGGCACTCTCGGTAGTTTCCAGAAAAACACTCTGGAATCCAACCTGAGAAACCTCCGAATTGCATCTCAGAATCTGCAGTCCTCAGAATCCAACATTCGCGATACCGACATGGCCAAAGAGATGTCGATTTTCGTGAAGAACCAGATTCTGCTGCAGGCAGGCACTGCCATGCTGGCGCAGGCCAACCAGGTCCCGCAGGTTGTTCTGTCGCTATTTGGTTAAGTTCTATAAGGCTGGTGGGGGAATCCCCCCACCAGCTTCTTTTTTTATCCCGAATTGACGCCAAACAATCGATTTTTATAATCCTGTAACTCAATAAATCACAAAATATTCCGATAATTTTTATAGATAAAATCAGCTACGAAACAAAATGGATTTTGTGAAAGCAGTTAATGATTTGACGGCTATTCCGATAGCGATAAACAAATTATTTATATGGACCTATTTCTAGATCATAGGAGAAAATATGCCCGGATCTAATTCAATTCAGGGTCTCGCCTCAGACCTCGATATCAAATCCATTGTCGACTCCATGATTACCTACGAAAGGGTGCCCGTTACCTTCATGGAGCAGGATAAAGAATTCAAGACCCAGCAGGTGGCGGCGTATCAGGCGATTCTGGCGAAATTCGTCGCTCTGCAGTCGCAGGTCTCTCTCATGAAAAGAGAGTCGTCCTTTAATAAGGCAAGCATAAGTGTCTCCGATGAATCGGTCCTGACGGCGGCGGCCGGCGATAAAATTATGCCCGGATCATATAATCTTAGAGTCCTGTCACTGGCTCGAAATCACCAGCTGGCCTCGCAGGGATTCGACGATGCCACGACAACTTCGTTCGGAACCGGTTATATAAGATTATCCGTAGGGGATGCCAGCCCGACGACAATTAATATTGAGCCCGGCAATAACAGCCTGCTGGGAATAAAAGAAGCGATTAACAATGCCGACGTCGGCATCACCGCCACCATCATTAACGACGGTTCTTCGTCAAACCCGTATCGTTTGCTTTTAACGGCCGACAAAACGGGCGCCGTCAATGATATCAATTTCGAAGTCTCGCTTAACGGTGGGGATACGCTGGATTTCATCAATAGTTCTTTTGATACGCCCGAGGAAGTTTCATTTTCGACCGGCTCGACATCGAATGTATCATTGGGATCGAGCGCATCATACACCGGAACCGAAAACAAAGTATATACGTTTACAGTCGACGGATCCGGTACGCAGACGGTAGGTAGCGATAATATTACCATCAACTGGACCGTTGACGGTGTCAACTATGAGTCGATACTGGTGACGCAGGCTGATGCCGAATACGAATTGGTGGGTGACGGTGCCGACGGACTTAGACTGTCCTTCTCGGCCGGAGATCTGGTCGCGGGTGACACTTTTCAGGTAACCGCGTTTTCGCCTCTGGTTCAATCGGCGGCCGATGCGCGAATTGCCGTCGGTTCCGACGGGATCGGCGGCGGTTCGCCGATTGTTATTAATTCGCAGTCGAATGAATTCAAAGATGTACTTCCCGGACTGACTGTTAATGTCAAAAAAATCAACGATCCCGGTGAGTCGGTAACGATTTCATCCGCGATTGACTCCTCGGCCGTTAAAACCATGATCAGTGATATGATCGACGATTATAACGGTGTCATGGATTTTATCAACGGCCAGTTTACTTATGATCAGGAAAAAGCCGAATCGGGAGTGCTTTTTGCCGATTATTCGCTGCAGGTGATGCAGTCAACCGTCCGCTCAACGACGACACAACATATCCGGGGGCTGAACAGTATTGCCAGCAGCCTGTCGGCGATCGGTATTCGCAGCGACGCCGACGGCAAGCTCATGATCGCCAATTCATCGACGCTTATGAATGCGATTGAGAAGCATACCGATGATCTTGTCAAGCTCTTCATCGATTCGGGGGCATCATCATCTCCCTTCATTGAATTCATCTCTGCCTCCGTCGGTACCAAACCGGGTGATGATTATGATGTTGAAATCTCACAGGCGGCGACAAAAGGATTCTTCCAGGGCGCCGGAATTGCCGACCCGGCCCTGTCACCTTTAACGCTTGACGCCACCAATAATGTCCTCAAGATAATAGTGGATGGGACGGTCTCGGAAGACCTCGTCCTTTCCGAAAGAACATATAACAGCGGAGCCGAACTGGCCCGTGAGATTCAAACCCGTATCGATGCCGATGCCAAGCTTGGAAATAAGGGTGTAAAGGCTGAATGGGTCGATATCGGGGGTCAGGGTTATTTGAAAATCACCAGCGGTACCTATGGTTCCGCTTCCAAAGTGGAAATGGTCTCATCGGTAGCCAATAGCGGCCTTGCCGCCCTTGGTTTGGGCACCGGCATGCTTCATATCGGCACCGACGTCGAAGGTACTATCAACGGCGAGAATGCCACCGGGAAGGGACAGGTTTTGACCGGCGATGAGGACAATCCGACGACCGACGGCCTGAAGATTAAGGTCACCTTTTCGCCCGATCAACTGGGCACCGGAGTCGAGGGAACAGTTTCGGTCGTCAAGGGACTGGCGTCCCGTATGAATGAAACTCTGGATAATATCACGAAAAGTATCGACGGTTCGATTGCGCGCCGGACGTCGTCCCTGAATAAACAAATCGACGCAATAACCAGGCAGATCGATGATTACGATGCCCGTCTGGAGACGAGGCGAGAAGATTTGTATAACCAGTTCCTCGCGATGGAAGATGCACTGTCGCAATATCAATCGGAAGGGACCTATCTTACTGCACAGTTGAATTCGTTATCGAGTAATTGGAAATTACCAGCGGGAAATTCAAATGGATAGTCGCCTGCAAAATTATCATGCGGCCGATACTCTCGGCCGGTCTATGCCCGAGCTGGTCGTGAAAGTCTATGACGGTGTAATCGGCAATCTGTATCGGGCGAGGGAACATTATCGCAATAACGAACTTCAGCCCGGCTACGAAAAAATGGAGAAGGCCAAAAAGTTTATCGTTCATTTGTATACCACCCTCGATGAGGAAAAGGGCGGCGAGATTGCCGAAAAATTGTCGAAAATTTATGTCTATCTCATTGAGCAGATCAACATTATTCAGGCTACCAAAGATCTGAAAATGATTGAGGATGCCGTTGAAATAATAAATAATGTTCGTGACGGCTGGGCGCAACTGGTGGAGAATGTGAGCCGTGATAAATCTCAGGGCAAAGATTCAAAAGTTGAACAACCGGCCAAAAATTTGTCACTATCGGTTTAGAGAGGCCAGACAACATGGAATTCAATCAAATTACGAAGCTTGAGCGCGAAATAGTTTTTGTCCTTAAGGAGGAATACTCCTTTTATCAATCATTATATATCCTCATCGACAAGCAGAAGGATATGATTAAGTACGAGAAGGATGAAAAACTGCTCGACCTGTTCACGGAAATCGAAAGGTGCCACAAACGCATTCAGCAATCGGAGAACAAAATTGCGGCTCTTCGAGAGAAGAATCCCAAGCTGTTTAATATTGCCGCCGCATCGCCGGAAGTCAAAAAGCTGGTCAACAGTATCATTACGATGGTCAAAAAAAATGTCGGGTTGGTCCATGAAAATGAGCAGTATCTGAAAAGCCGCCATGACCGCCTGAAAAACGAATTGAAAGAATTGCAGAACAGCAGCAAGATATTGCGATACATCCGCGAGGCGGAACCGTCTCCGCATTTCGTAGACGGCAAAAGCTGATAGGGTGTGGCATAAATCGGCTATCCGGCATTTTTATCGCCTGTGGCAATTGACAAGAGGAAAGGACATTTATGACAACCACGGCTGCGACATCACTGGAGAATAGATTAAAGCAGGTAATAAGTAGCATCAGGAATTTACCGACCCCGCCGATTGTTTTCGAGCAGATACAAAAAGTCCTCAATGATCCGGCGACATCGGTCGGCGATGTGGCCGATATTCTTTCCGAAGACCCGGCCATGTCGGTGAAGGTGCTTAAACTGACCAATTCCGCCTTCTATGGATTATCCCGCGAGATCGAATCGGTAAAACAGGCGGTTATGATTATCGGGTTGGAAGCGGTAAAAAACCTGGTTTTATCGGCCTCGGTATTGAGTATGTTTAAAGCTAAAAACGAATTTAAGGAATATCACGAAAATTTCTGGCGCCATTCGCTTGCCACCGCCTTGTCGGCAAGAGTGATTGCCCGCGATTTTCAGGACGGAAAAGTCTTTAATCCGGACCCGGCCTTCTCTTCGGGGCTTATTCATGATATCGGGAAAATGGTTTTCTGTTGTTTCCTGCAGAAGGAACATAAGGAAATAATGGATTACATGGAGAAAAATCCCGATACTAATGAAGCCGCTGCCGAAATCGCCGTTCTGGGCTTTAATCATGCCCAGCTCGGCCGACAGCTGGCCGTCACATGGAAGCTGCCCGAACGGATGGCCGATACGGTCGGTTATCATCACAATCCGAATCTCGAAAATGCCAGCGATAATTTCGCATATTTAATAAATCTGGCCAATTACGTGGCGCATTTTAATTTCCATAGTGAAGAAGCCGAATTGGAACGCTGTAAGCTCGATTCGGCTGTCCTCGAATTCTTTAAAATCGAAAAATCCTATATTGAGAATCTGAAAGGCAAACTGATCGAAGAATACACCAAGGCCGAGACCTTCATGAAAATGGCCGGCGTCGGCTGATATGAGTTTTATCCGTATCATATGAAGCCGGTAAATCCGGCTTTTTTTATGGCTTTTATTCCTGCTTGACATTTCCTAAATCTTTTCTTTCTTAACCCGACATATTTAATAAGAGCGTATTAATTATTATGGACCTGTCACTGTTCGATTATTATTTGCCGGAAGGATTTATCGCCTATCATCCCGCCCGCCAGCGTGATTGGTCGAAACTGATGGTGCTGGACCGCTCCAACGGCGAACTCAGCCATCACAAATTCCCCGAAATAATCGATTATCTTAACGAGGGCGACGCCCTCGTGGTCAACGATACCAAAGTCTTCAAAGCCCGCCTGTTTGCCCGCCGTGAAAGCGGCGGCAAGGTCGAGATTTTTCTTCTGGAAGAGACCGAATACGAAGGGCAAAATTGCTGGCAGGTATTGACACATCCGACGCGGCGCGTTAAGGAAGGCGAGAGCCTCTTTTTCGATGAAAAATCGAGTGTCGAAATCGTCGCCAAAAGTCCCGACGGGAAATCTTATATAAAGTTCAAAAATAAAACGGAGGCGAGCCGGATTATTTCCAAATTCGGCCATGTGCCGCTGCCTATATATATCCATCGGCCGGACGAGAAAAGCGACGAGAATCGTTACCAAACCATTTTCGCCAGGCCGCGAAAGGCCAAAGCGGTTGCGGCGCCGACCGCCGGATTGCATTTCAGTAACCGGGTGCTTAAGAAAATCGGGGACAAAGGTGTCAAAATTATCCGGATCACGCTGCATGTCGGCTACGGAACGTTCAAGACGGTAAAAGCGGATAATATCGATGAGCATGTTGTCGATCCGGAGCGGGCCGAGATTTCCAAAACATCGGCGCATGCGATAAACAGCGTCCGCAAAAACGGCGGGAAGATTTTCGCCGTGGGAACGACTTCGGTGCGCACCCTGGAAGCGGCTGAAATTATCGACGGTGACGTCCAGCCGTTTTCCGATTATGTCGACCTGTACATCAAGCCGGGTCACGAGTTTAGGGTCGTCGACCATCTGATTACCAATTTTCATCTTCCGAAATCATCGCTGGCCATCCTCGTCTCGGCTTTTGCCGGGCGGGAAAAGATCCTGCACGCCTACGAAACGGCGGTCAAAGAGAAATACCGTTTCTACAGCTACGGCGATTGTATGTTGATATTGTGATTGCACCATGATTGGCCGTTTGGCGTAAATTTGTGGTTGAAGTATGACCTCGCGCATCAACGAAACGGCTTCGTTTCCGATTTTCGTTTTTTTTCATTAAATGCTCTGTCAGGTTACACTCCGCTGGTGGCGGAGCAAGATCTGCCGCAACCGATAATTCGTGTAACTGGTTGTGGGGATTGATAGTCCAATGAATTGGGTTCGTATCGCATATTTTAACATCTTTTTTTTGGTCTTTTCTCCCCCCATAAAAACATTACACCTCCATTTTAGCCTTTTTTATGTTTCTATATAAGGGCCCGGAGTCGGAATCAACATTGATTTGGTGGGGAAAGTGATTAGCCATAGTAGGTCAAGCCTTTCCGAGGCTTGACGTCTGCATGCTCCTGACAACTTCATCTATGGGGGCACCCGGGCTTTCCCACCTGACGGGCCGGTTACGGATTTGCCATTTAAGTGATAATGCCGCGATTCCGATGAATAGAATAGGCTTATAACAAGCCGTAATTCTGAAATGAATAAAAAACTAAATATACTGGTTCTTTTAATCTTTTTTCTGACATCATTTGGTTTGTCTGCTCGCGATGGTGAGCCTGAAGACATCGATGAGAAACTCGAGCGGGGGCGGGTTCTGTACGAGGCTGGTAATCTGCTTCAGGCCGCGGAGATTTTTGAAGAAGTAGTCGTTTCTCAACCCGGCAATGAGATGGCGAAAAGTACGCTATTCACCTGCTATAAATTCGCGGGAATCGTATTATATGGACAATCACGTTGTCAGGATGCAATTGATTCCTGGCGTAAGGCTCTTGTCATCGATCCTCAAAACCGGGAAATTAAGGACTTCATCGCAAGATGTAAATCCGAAATTAAAGCAATTACCTGTTATACCGGCGAGAGGGCGGTTGTAACCGTGAATGAGGAGCCGTCTTCACGAGTAATTTCACTTGTCCCCGTCGACTCGAACTCTTTATCGCCGCCGAGCGTCGTAAATTCAGAAGTAATCTCGGCTGATGAGCCTGCCGTTGTTACTTCCCACCGTAAAATCAATTTCGGGCTATCTTACGGCATCGCCATCGGTACCGGCAGCCGGTTTGAGCCGAAGGCCGGAAGAGCATTTATGGGCTATTTGTCTTATTCGTCGGGCGGAAGCCGGTTGGCGGCCAGACTCGACGGAATCTACTCTCATTTCTACGCAGACTCGTTCGGGACTACGACGGCGTCCCGATACCTTGGCGTTTCCGGATTAACTTTGAGCGGCATCATCAGTCCGGTAGTTTCTCCTTCAGCGTCCATTGATTGCCGTGCCGGATCAGGTGTTTACGAAATTATTCTTACGGAGCCGAATGATAGTCAATATTCGGGTACGACCCGGAAATCTTCCGTTCTCGGGATTAATTTTGGACTGGGCTGGCATAAGAACATCGGCACAGTTGCCGCAACGGTGGAGGCGAGTTACACTCATCTTTATAGTTCACTGAGTCCGAATCTGGTGCAGATTTACTTCGGCATCTCCTCTAAATAGAAGTAGGTTGGAATGGCCTTTGGGCTTCCGACAAATATGCCTGACAACTGATAATTGACTTTTGAATACAGACAGACGTCAGGTCAGGATCCCTGCCTGAGACACTGAGCTTTGCTTGTGGG
>CAYXTW010000024.1:0-41812 GCA_964467955.1 uncultured Ignavibacteriaceae bacterium
TGTGTAAACCATCTGCCCGGAATAAACTGTAAAGGATGTGACCGGAATATACCAAAAAAGCGGAGGAGGTAGGATTCGAACCCACGGTACCTTGCGGTACAACGGTTTTCAAGACCGCCGCTTTCGACCTCTCAGCCACTCCTCCGACAGATGTCATCTGCCGTGAATTAAGGTCGAAAGCAGGTTTGTGTCAAGAATATTATCCTGACGCCATTTCAGGATTTCCCGTGATAATCGCCCACGCCGAACATCAATAATTGCCGGGCGGTTATTTATTAAACTGAATAAACGATATGTCTTTGACAATTTTTTTAATCAGACATTCACAGTTTCAGTTGCTTATTCGCCAGGTCGCGGTAAAAATCTGATTTTTCCAGAAGTTCGGAATGGATGGCTTCATCGATTATTTCGCCTTTATCGATGGCGATAATTCGATCGGCGTGTTGAATGGTGTATAGACGATGCGCTATAATTATGGCGGCTCTGTCGTTGAGGATTGTTTTCAATGATTCCTGAATAAGATATTCCGATTTCGAATCGAGCGCCGAGGTAGCTTCATCGAGAATATATATCGCCGGGGATCACATATATTTGTTCGGTAGTATGAATTTGCCGGGAGTTTGTATTCGGGCGAATTAAACAAGTAATCCGAAATGCACCGACGGCAGATACTAAAAGTGAAGTGTAAATATAGTTTGCTCATGCGGCTCTGAAGATACCGTTATATCGCCGTTATGCATGCGCATTATCTGCCGCGAAAGACTGAGCCCGATACCGGTTCCCTCCCGTTTGGTGGTAAAGAACGGAACGAATAATTTATCCATGGCTTCGCTCTGAATGCCGGGTCCGTTATCCAAAACCTGGATTATTACCCGGCCGCCCTTTTTCAGGCGCCCGTTTAGTTTTATGATTCCATTGACCTGCTCGCGCATGGCCTGAAGTGAATTAATGGCCAGGTTAAGAAGGACTTGCTCAATCAGATCGGGATCGGCCGTCAGCTCCAGACCATCGGGATTGACATCGATTATGACATGAATATCCCGGGAATCGGACCGTGACAAAATAAGCTTCTTCAATCGTTCCAGAAGTTCGGCGACCGATACGATTTTAAAATCGGGGGTCGGAATACGCGACAGATTTTGATATGCCGTAATAAAATTGACCAGCCCCTCACCGCGTTTTTCGACGGCATTTGCCGCCGATTTCATATCATTCAGTCTTTCGCCGTCAATTTCGACAAGATTGCCATCGGACTTACTTTCGGCTCCGATTTCATACAGCATGTTACTGATGGTGGAGGTCAGTGATGCAATCGGTGTTACCGAATTCATAATTTCGTGTGTCAGCACCCGCACCAGTTGCTGCCACGCTTGCATTTCGCGCTCGGCCAGTTCACTGGTGATATTCTGTAATGCTACCAGCTTTATTATTTGCCCGCGTCGCTTTAACTCGGTCGCCGATAGATACAGATTTATTTTTTCATCGAAACGGCTGGCGACAACGAGAATTTTCTGCCCCGCTTTAATATCCGTCAGGGAATCGGCCAATTTTCTGTTGTCGTCCGATAAATCATGTATATTCCGGATTTGCGCCATGCCCAACAGCTTTTTGGCAGAAGGATTGATCAGGATAACGGTCCCGTCCGGCTCCAGACCGATCAGGCCGATGGGGATATGACCGACGACCGTCTGAAGATAATGCAGGTCTTCTTCTTTTTCCATCCGGATATTTTGAAATTTCGCCAGGACTTCATTGAACGCGGAGCGCAAATCATCAAAAGAACGGCCGGCATTCTTCACCGAAAATGTCGTCGTGAAATCATTATGTTTTATGGAGCTGAGGAACAAAGCCAGATCCCGGTTGGATTTTTCGAGGTGCCCGAAAAGGCTCCAAATCGTCATTATAATTATCAGGGCCACAATAATTGTCGTTGCCAGAAGCTGAGTATTTAAAAGGAGATAGACAAAAAGAGAAATGGCACCGATCAGCACCAATACATGAATGATCGTAATCAGCCGAAAATTTTTAAAGACCATATTTTTGCATTCGTCTGTACAGCGAGGCTCGCGTTAAACCAAGCTCATGAGCCGCCTGGCTGACATTGCCCTGATGTTTCTTCATCGCTTTCAGAATAATATTTTTTTCGATAGCTTTCAGATTAAAATCATCTTGTTGAATATCATCTCCGGCCGGTCGAACCAGTGTCGGGAAAAAATCTTCGGGTCGGAGGACTTCCGATTCCGACAAAATTACAGCCCGTTCAAGGGCGTGCTGTAACTCGCGGACATTTCCGGGCCAGCCATATCGTTGAAGAGTTTTCATCGCTTCCGAATTTATTTTTCCCGCATTCTTTTGATACTTCGTTCTGTAAATTCCGAGAAAGTGACTCGCCAGTATGGCAATGTCATCCCCCCGCTCGCGTAAAGGCGGAAGATGAATCTCGACCGTATTGATACGATAGAGGAGATCTCTCCTGAATTTTTCTCTGTCGGCCATCTGTCGCAGCGGCTGGTTGCTGGCCGAAATTAATCTGATATCGATCGGCCGGGAAGCATTGCTGCCCAATCGGGTAACACAGCGGTTTTCCAGAGCGGCCAATATTTTACTCTGCATAAACAGGGGTAGATTGCCGATTTCATCGAGAAATAAGGTGCCGCCATGGGCCGTTTCGAATCGCCCCGGTTTTTCCTCGCGGGCATCGGTAAAAGCGCCTCGCTTATGCCCGAAAAGCTCGCTTTCGAATAATGATTCATTAATCGCTCCCATATCGACGCTGATAAAAACTTCGTCCGCGCGAGCCGATTGACGGTGAATCTCCCGGGCCACTAATTCCTTGCCCGTTCCATTTTCTCCCAGAATGAGAATATTGGCGTCGGTATCGGCTACCTTTTGTATGGTTGCGAAAACCTCCTGCATCGCCGGACATTCACCGATAAAATCACGAAAAGGATGATCCATATCGTCGCTGAGTTGCCTTTGCCGTCGCCGCAATCCATCGGCTTCAAGCCGCGTCGCTCGAAGTTTCATCGCCGCCGAAATGGTCGCCAGCAGCTTCTCATTCTGCCACGGCTTCTGGACGAAATCGACCGCGCCTTCTTTAAGGGCGCGTACCGCCATTTCAACGTCGCCGTAAGCGGTAATCAGCACCACGACCGCTGTAGGATCGATTTCCAAAATCCTGCTTAGCCAGGCAAAACCTTCTTTGCCGCTCGAAACATCGCGTGTGAAATTCATGTCCAGCAGGATGACATCAAAGTCGTTTTCTTCAAGAAGTCTCGGGATGCTGTCGGGATTTTTCTCGGTGCGGACCGACTCCGCATGCTGCCTTAGAAGTAGCCGCGCCGCGAGCAGGATGTCTTCGTTGTCGTCGACAACCAGTATATTTCCTCGTTTATTAACCATATAATTCAGATAAATACTGCTTTAATAACATACCTTTTAAAAGCAAAATAGTTACAAATAATCCAAATCGCCAGTGGAAAGTGTCCGTTAATGAACATATCGATGTCAATAGCGAACATATTTTATATATTTTAAATTAGCTAAGTCATTGTTTTACAAGGGACTATGTCTCCGGCACGGTTGTTGCATAAAATAAAAACAGGTAATACTATTTATTATATTTTGGGTGATTGATTCGAATGGGAATGGATCGTAAAATCGAGAAGAAATGGTGGTCGCGTAGGCGAATCATTCAATTATCGTCGATAACGATATTTTTGATATTTATATTTTATCTGCTGTTTTTCACCGATGCCAGTTCACGTTTGAATGTCTCCTCGGAACGAATTACGATTTCGGAAGTTTTCAAAGGTCCGTTTCAGGTCTACATTCCTTTAAGCGGAACAGTCCTGCCGATCAAAACTGTTTATCTCGATGCCATTGAGGGCGGGCGCGTGGAAAAAGTCGTGCGTGAAGCGGGCAATTATGTCAATAAAGGGGACACCATATTGTATTTGACCAATACCAATCTCCTTATGAACATAATGAATCGTGAGGCCGAGCTTTTTGAGCAGCGCAATAACCTTCGCGGTTCTCGTCTGGCGATGGAGAGAAACAGTCTTACTCTTGAAGCCGAGCTGGCTGAATTGGATTACGAAATTTCTGTCGCCGAAAGAAAATTTAATCGGAATAAGACCTTGTTGGAGCGTGAATTGATTCCCAAAGAAGAATTCGAAGATTCACGCGACAAGTACGAATATTTGATTAAAGAGCGGGAATTGACAACCAAAACCCAGTATCAGGATTCGATCTTCAGAAGTCAGCAGATTCATATGCTCGAACAATCAGTAGAGCGAATTCAAACTAATCTCGAATTTGTCCGGCAAAATCTGGAGAATCTGGTTTTGCGCGCACCGGTCAGCGGGCAGTTAACTTCGCTTGATGCCGACATCGGTCAATCCAAAAGAGAGGGCGAACGTCTGGGGCAGATTGATATCCTCGACGGTTTCAAAGTCCGGGCCGAAATAGATGAGTATTACATTGCGCGGCTGGAGGTCGGACTGCCCGGCGATTTCGACCTGACCGGTTCGACATATCAGCTGAAAGTGACAAAAATTTATCCCGAAGTCAGGGACGGGCGTTTCGCCGTCGATATGGAATTCGTCGGGACTCCGCCGGAAGATATTCGACGCGGCCAGACGGTGCATATTCGTCTCGCTTTAGGCGATTTATCCGAATGCCTGCAGCTGCCCCGGGGCGGCTTTTATCAGAACACAGGCGGTAACTGGGCCTATGTAATTGATGAGTCCGGCGATATTGCCGTCAAACGTGAGATTCGATTGGGACGCATGAATCCGAAGGTGTTTGAAGTCCTTGAAGGATTAAACGCCGGCGAGAAGGTCATTACCTCGTCGTACGATAATTTTGGAGACGTCGATAAAATCGTTTTGAAAGAATAGAAAACCAAATAACTGGAGATAGGTATGATAAAAACAGTAAACATGAAAAAGTTATACACCACCGAAGAAGTGGAAACAACCGCTCTGAACAATGTCAATCTTGAAGTCGATGAAGGCGAATTCGTCGCTGTCATGGGTCCGTCGGGATGCGGTAAATCGACTTTATTGAATATTCTCGGAATGCTGGACAATCCCACTGATGGTGAGTATCACTTTCTTGATTATGAAGTTTCACAATATCGTGAGCGCCAGCGTTCCAACCTTCGCAAGCGAAATATCGGCTTCGTTTTCCAGAGCTTTAATCTGATCGACGAACTGACCGTTGCCGAAAATATTGAACTGCCATTGCTGTATCTGGGTGTCTCCTCCGGCGAACGTAAAGAACGTGTTACCGAATTGATGGATCAGATGCAGATTATCGCCCGTGAGAAGCACTTTCCCCAGCAGCTTTCCGGAGGTCAGCAGCAGCGGGTCGCCGTCGCCCGGGCGGTCGTGGCCAGACCGAAATTAATTCTGGCCGATGAGCCGACTGGCAATCTGGATTCCCGGCATGGTGAAGAGGTGATGAAAATGCTGACCGAGTTGAACGAGGCGGGTACGACGATAATCATGGTTACGCATTCTCCCGATTACGCCGATTATGCACAGCGTGTCGTGCATCTTTTCGACGGACACGTCGTAACCGAAAATATTACGCGCAGCACTCATGCTTAAAAACTATCTGAAAGTCGCCATAAGGAATATTCTCAAACATAAGGGCTATTCGTTTATTAATATAACCGGACTTGCTGTCGGGATGGCGTGTTGCCTCCTTCTTCTTCTTTGGGTACAGGATGAGCTCAGTTTCGATCGTTTTCACGATGATATTAATAATGTTTATCGCGTCATTTGCGAAGATCACAGTGCCGATGTTGTCAAGGACATTGCCGTTACACCGGCGCCGCTGGCTCCGGTCTTGAAAGACGAAATCCCGGAAATAATCTACGCGACACGAGTCGCTATGCCGACTATGGCGATGAGTTATCGTGAGAAAATCTTTAATGAAACTGTCCTGATGGCTGATCCGGATTTATTCCAGATATTCTCATTCAATATGATAGAAGGTGATCCGGCAACAGCGCTGGAAAATCCGCTTTCGCTGATAGTGACGCAGACGATGGTCGATAAGTATTTTGGCCGCGAGGATCCAATCGGCAAGACTATTACGATTGGAAATAAAACCGACTTTACCGTAACCGGGATTCTTGAGGAGGTACCCTACAATTCTTCGATCAGGTTCGATTTTGTCGCCCCATTTAAATACCTCAGTGAATCGGAAGATATCGATTATTGGGGTGCATATCGATATAGTACATTTGTCCGGCTTCAAGATGGAAGTTCCGTCAAAGACGTCAACCGAAAAATATCCGGTATAATCGGTAATCACCGCGCGGATAATAATGACAGGTTGTACCTGCAGCCTTACAAAAATATTCATTTATATTCCAATCTGGCGTACGATTTTCGGAACCGCGGGAGTATAAAGTATGTCTGGATATTTTCATTCTTGGCACTTCTGATTATTATAATCGCATCGATCAATTTTATGAATCTGGCCACTGCCCGATCGAGTAAACGTGCCCGCGAAATTGGTATGCGAAAAGTCGTCGGCGCCTTTCGCAGCGATATAATAAGGCAGTTTTACGGGGAATCGATTTTACTTTCTTTTATTGCTTTGTTTTTTGCTATTATTTTAGTCGAAATTTCCATCCCGGTCTTTAACGAGTTAACCGGAAAGCACTTGATCCTTAAGTTCTTTGGTGATGTCCACATTATTCTGGGATTGATCGGATTGACGCTGTTTACCGGCATTGTTTCCGGAAGTTACCCGGCGCTTCTCCTCGCCTCATTCAAGCCGGTCGCCGTTTTAAAAGGCGGCTTCGGAAGAGAAGGAAAAGGATCGAGTTTCCGAAAAATTTTGGTAATTACCCAGTTTAGTCTTTCTATTTTCTTAATTGTCGGCTCGCTTGTCGTCGGCCGGCAGCTTGATTACATGAAAAATAAAAATCTCGGCTTCGATAAAGAGCATGTTATTTATATGCCTCTCAAGTACAGTTATGTAAGGAAGTACAATATTTTAAAAAACAGATTTCTTCAAAACCCGAATGTCACGAACGTAACGGCATCCTTTCAATTGCCCTCGAACATCGGTTCGTCGCCGGGAGGTATGGACTGGGAGGGCCGGCCTTCGGGCTTTGATCTTCGCATAAATGCCGGTTTGGTCGATTTTGATTATTTCGAGACGTTTGGTATGAAAATGGCTGACGGGCGCAGTTTCTCACGTGAGTACGCAGCCGATTCCACAGCGGCATACGTACTCAATGAAGAAGCCGTCAGGCAAATGGGTATTTCGTCCCCGGTCGGGAAATGGTTTTCATTCTGGGATACCCCGGGAACAATTGTCGGCGTTGTAAAGGATTTCCACTCGACGTCATTGCAAAATGAAATTAATCCAATTGTCCTGAAAATCGACCCCTACTGGTTGAATTATATGTATGCCAAAATAAAATCGGATAATATATCGGCCGTTGTCGATTCATTCAAAAAAATATGGAATGAGATACTTCCCGGCTACCCTTTTGAATATCGATTTCTGGATGAAACAATTGATCGACAGTACCGAACCGAGGAACGGCTCAAATCGATTTTTGGCTATTTCACATTTTTGGCGATATTTATCTCGTGTCTGGGATTATTCGGACTGGCTTCGTACATGGCCGAACAGCGAACTAAGGAAATTGGTATCCGAAAAGTCCTCGGGGCCTCAATTCCCAATATCATAACGTTGATCTCAAGGGAATTTGTACTGCCGGTATTCGTGGCCAATGCCATTGCCTTACCTGCCGCCTATTTGTATATGAATCACTGGCTGAATGATTATGCTTATCGGACCAATCTTGGCTGGAGTATTTTCATCTTCGCCGGGAGCCTATCTTTTATTATTACTTTGCTGACTGTTAGCTATCAGGCGTTTAAGGCGGCGTTTACTAATCCGGTTAAGGCAATTAAGTATGAATGAGTTTATTCTGACAATAAATAGGAATTTATCATGTTCAGAAATTACTTCAAAGTCGCTTATCGTAATCTGATTCGCAACAAGCTGTATACGATTATATCAGTATTCGGATTGGGCATCGGAATCGCCTGCTGTATGCTGATTTATCTCTATGTCAGCCATGAATTCTCATTCGATCGATTTCATGCCGATGCCGACAATATTTATCGCATCATACATTTCGAAAGCGAGACCGGCGAATTTCCCGAAGGAACCGAAGCGACGGCCGGTATATTACAGCCCTCAATCGATGGTGTTTTTCCCGAGATTGTCCGGTCGACCCGGATTTCCGCTGCGTCAATGGTCGTTACCCGGGGGGAAAAGTCTTTTACCGAATTGGTCCTCCATGTCGATCCCGGTTTTTTTCAAATGTTTTCGTTTCCTTTACTGCAAGGCAACCCGAAATCGGTTTTGGATAATCCCGGATCGGTCGTCATCACTCCTGAAATGGCGCAAAAATATTTCGGCGATAAGGATCCCATCGGCGGCAAAATATCGATTCAGATGAGTGGAACCTCAAAAAATTTTCTGGTTTCCGGAATTATAAAAAAAGCACCCACCAATTCGAGTATCCAGTACTCATTTATCGTTTCGACCGATTTATTAAAATACACTATCCCGGAAGACATCCTTAACAGCTGGTCGATGATTTTATTCTCGACTTATGTCGAGCTGCGGCCGGGCACTGATATTAACGCAATTGCAAATAAAATGACCGACTATGTCGAACCTCTGGCGAAGGAAGACAACGGTGATTCGAAAATAGTATACCATCTGCAACCGTTACCGGAAGTGCACCTTGATCCGCGTTTCAGCGGTGAGGCGGTTCCCTCGAGCAATCCGATTTATTCCTACATTCTTATAGCCATTGCCCTGGCGGTCCTGCTGATTGCCTGTATCAACTTTATGACTTTGGCGGTCGGGCGCTCCCAAAGTCGCTGCCGTGAAGTCGGCCTGCGGAAGGTCCTGGGTGCCCAGAGAACACAGATTATGAGACAATTCTGGGGTGAGGCTTTGCTGCTTAGCTTTGGAGCCTTGATTCTGGGTTTCGTTCTGACCGAAATATTTTTACCGACTTTCAATAATCTGGCGCAGAAAGAATTGTCGCTGCATCTTCTGTCGGACTGGAGAATATTGCCTGTCCTCGGTGCCTTGACACTGGTTACCGCTTTTCTCGCCGGAATATATCCGGCGCTTTTGCTTTCTCGATTTTATCCGGTGGAGTCGCTGCGGGGGGCGCAAAAAATCGGCGGCAAAAATCGCCTGATACAAACATTGATAGTCTTACAATTTGCTATCTCGATTTTCTTAATTATAAGCACATTTGTTATTTCGACACAGATGAATTATGTCAACAAGACGGATCTTGGCTTTAATAAAAATCTGGTGGTCACTTTCCCGATCGGGATCGGGGGCGAAGAGGCTCATAATCTCTTCGCTCGATTTCGCAATGATCTGGCCGAACAGCCTGCCATTGTCGATATCACCGGGTATTCGTACGGCCTGGGTCAATCCTGGCTGTATATCAATTATGGTGGTGATGAAGGTTTCATCGTTCTTATCGGCGAGGATGTCACCGGGCCCGGCTACGCCTCGAGTGCCGGTGGAACCGAGACATATTTTTATGTCAACTGGGTCGATGAACATTATATACCGGCAATGGGCATCAATATAAAAAAGGGGCGGAATTTCGAGGAGGGCAATGCTTCCGATAAGGACGGAGCCATTATCGTTAATCAAACATTGGTTGATAAACTGGGCTGGGATAATCCCATCGGCCGGAAACTGCCGCGAGGATTCGGCAACGCCATGGTTATCGGTGTCGTCGATGATTTTCATTATTATCCGTTACATCGGGAAATCGAGCCGATGGTATTTCACATGCCGAGAACCGACGATATCAGCGGTATCAATGAAATTGCGGTACGTCTGCGCGGAAAGAATATATCCGCTACTTTATCGCTTCTCGAACAAACCTGGTCGAGAATCAGTAATGGATTACCGTTCGAGTATCAATTTCTCGATGAGCGCGTGGCCGGACAGTACTTCGCCGAGGAACGCTGGCGGAGTATAGTGCAATACTCATCGATTTTTACATTTCTTGTTGCCTGTCTGGGATTGTTCGGGCTGACCTCCCTCGCCGTCGCCAAACGTACCCGCGAGGTGGGGATTCGCAAAGTCCTCGGCGCTTCGGTCGGCGGAATCGTGTTGATGTTCTCCCGTGATTTTATTCGGTTGGTGCTTATTGCCAATATCATCGCCTGGCCGGTCGCTTATTATGTAATGGATCGCTGGCTGGAAAATTTCGCTTACCGAACCGGGATAAGTATTTCTTTATTCGTCCTGACGGCCGTTATAGCCCTGGCTATTGCTTTGTTGACCATGTCATTACAGGCGGTCAAGGCCGCTTTTACGAATCCGGTCGAGGCGATTAAATATGAATAGGACAGATCAGGGATAATGGTATGCTTAAAAACTACCTGAAGGTCGCGCTGAGAAATATTATCAGGCACAAGGGATATTCCTTTATCAATATCGCCGGTCTTGCCATTGGAATGGCCTGCTGTATACTGATTATGCTCTGGGTGCAGGATGAACTCAGTTATGATCGATTTCATAAAAATTCAGATTATATCTACAGAGTGTATGAAAAAAGCCTGCATACCGATGGAATTTCTTATTCGAGTGCGACGCCGGCTCCGATTGCGCCCGGTCTGGCCAATGTAGCTTCCGAAATTAAGGATTTTGCCAGAGTATATCATGATAACATACTCGTGGAGTATGACCAGAAAGGATTTTCGCTCTCCGGTGCCGTTGTTGACTCATCATTTTTAAATATGTTTTCATTCCCCCTGGTTAGCGGGGATAGGGAAACGGCCTTATCCGGTGTGTATTCAATACTCTTAACAGAGAAGGCCGCCGCTCGAATTTTTGGAGAAGAAAATCCAATCGGTAAAAATTTATTGGCCGATGGAAAAATCGACTTGACCGTAACCGGCATAATTGCCAGAGTGCCCGATAATTCGAGTCTTTCGTTTGACTTTTTGGTTCCGATATCACTTATGGAATATAACGGTTATGATCTTGGCAATTGGGCGGACTCAAGATTTTGGTCGTTTGTTCAACTGCATGATAATGCTTCTGTCGTTACGGTCGGTCAAAAAATCAAAGATTTCGAGAAAACGAAATGGCCCGATGCGAATAGCGAGTTGTATCTTCAATCTTTGACGGAATTGCACTTGTACGATATTGGTGGTGGCGGTCTGATTAACTATATTTATATCTTTTCCACCATAGCATTCGTTATACTTTTCATAGCCTGTATCAATTTTATGAGTCTTACCACCGCCCGCTCGGCAAATCGTGTCAGAGAAATCGGCATTAGAAAAGTCGTGGGGGCAAAACGACTTCAAATTATTTGTCAGGTTATGGGGGAGACAATTATAATTACCATCATCGCTCTTATTATTGCGCTTGTAATAACGGAACTGCTGTTGCCCTCTTTTAATAATCTGTCGAATAAACACCTGGCTTTGGATATAACGGAAAATACCACTACTTTCTGGGAAATAGTGGGAATAACCCTGCTGGTAGGTATATTATCGGGCAGTTATCCGGGATTGCTTTTGTCTTCTTTCCGGTCGGTTAATGTGGTAAAGGGATTAACCGTAGTAAAAAACCTTGACAATGCAAAAATAATAAGAAAAGTGCTGGTTGTCTTTCAGTTTGTATTGTCGGTATTCCTGATGATAGGTACGATTATAATTTATAACCAGTTAAATTATGTCAAAACCAGGGATTTAGGATTTAATGCGGATAATATTGTCTGCATATATATGCAAAACCTTTCTGAAGACTATCAAGCCGTCAAAAGTGAAATGAGACAGAATCCTGATATATTGAATGTTACCGCCACTTTTACACCGCCGGCATGGTACTCTATCGGAACCGCCGGTCCTCAGTGGGAGGGCATGAAAGATGATGAACGTTTCGTAATGGCCCTGGGATTTGCCGATTTTGATTATATCGAAACATTCGGAATGGATATAGTTGACGGTCGTTCGTTTTCCGACGAATATTCCACGGATAATGGCGGCGCTTATATTGTCAATGAGACGGCCGTAAAAGCCATGAATATGGATAATCCTGTCGGAAAAAAGTTTTCATGGAATAACATTGATGGAAAAATTATTGGTGTCGTAAAGGATTTTCATTTAAGACCGCTTCGTTATGAAATTCAACCTTTTGGTCTGTTGATTTTGCCGTCATATAATTACTTGTGCATCAAAATAAAACCGGATAAAATCGCCGGTGCTATTAGCTTTATTGAAAATAAGTTCAAGAAACTCCGTCCGGGGCAGGAATTCAGCTATACGTTTTTGGAGGATATTATTTTTGGACAATACCGGGCGGAAGAACGAATGGGTACGATAGTCAAATATTTTACGTGCCTGGCAATATTTATTTCATGTCTTGGATTGTTTGGTTTGATTTCCTTTACTGCCGAGCAGCGCACCAAGGAAATCGGGATTCGAAAAACCCTCGGGGCCTCCGTGTTGAGTATAGTGTGGCTCTTATCAAAAGAATCCATTTTACTTGTAACAATAGCGAGTATTATTGCCTGGCCGATAGCCTACTGCGCCACCAAAAGCTGGCTGGAAAATTTCGCCTACCGAACCGGCTTGGAATGGCAGATTTTTATACTGGCCGGAATAGCAGCTATGATTATTGCTTTGCTGTCCATCAGTTATCAGGCGCTTAAGGCGGCGCTGGCCAATCCGGTCGAGGCAATCAAATATGAATAAGTTTTGAGCCGGAGATAGAATGTTCGGAAATTATTTTAAAATTGCATACCGAAACCTGACCGGACACAAACTCTATACTTCTATCAACCTGTTCGGACTTGCCGTCGGAATTGCCGCTACTATTTTAATCATGCTGTATATCCAGTTTGAATTCAGCTATGATAATTTTCATGAAAACGCCGGCAGTATTTATCGCGTCTCAATAGTACAAACCAAAGAAGGCGTCAAAGAATTCGACGGTCATGTTTTTACACCGCCGATGGGATCGGCTATGTATCGGGATTTCCCCGAAGTGGAAAATTATGTCAGGTTTTCGACGCCGCGAACCGCCTATTTCCAGTACGAAGGTCGGGCCTATAAAATCCGCAATATCTGTTACGTCGATTCGACGCTATTCGATGTTTTCTCGTTTGAATTACTTGCCGGAAATGAAAAAAAAGTGCTGGCCGCTCCGTATTCCCTGGTCCTTACCGAAAATACGGCCGGTCTGATTTTTGGTTCCGATAATCCGATTGGAAAAGTTCTGACAAGCAACGGTAAATCGTACGAAATCAGCGGCGTTATAAAAAGTCCTCCGTCCAATTCGCATATTCAATTTAATGCCCTGATATCGTTTTCGACACTGTATGAAAATCCTGACCTATATCTGGATTGGAACGGCGGCAATCAGTACATCAGTTATGTCAAGCTGCATGATGGCGTCGATCCGGCCGCAGTGGAAGCCAAATTCCCGGATTTTATGTGGGGATATATTAATAAGCAATTGTCCGATGTCGGAGTCAAATACGAACCGTACCTGCAGCCGTTGAGAGATATTCATCTTCACTACAGTGGGGATACCAATTCCGCTCTGTACAACATTTATATTTTCTCGGCGATTGCTTTTTTGATATTGCTTATGGCCTGCATCAATTTTATAAATCTGGCGACTGCTCTGGCCGGCAAACGCGCCCGCGAAGTCGGTATACGTAAAGCCATGGGAGCCGGCAAGGCAGGCCTAATTCGACAGTTTATCGCCGAATCGATATTGCTGGCGGCGATAGGATCCGGGATTGCTCTTATTCTGGTCGAGTTATTATTTCCCTTTTACAGTGAACTGGTAAATTACAACCTTAATGTTTTCAGGTTTTCCGATCCGACTCATATCGTCGGCCTGATTGTCATCATAGTAATAGTCGGTATCGGCGCGGGAAGCTACCCCGCTTTTTATATGTCTTCTTTCCCCCCGGCCAGGATATTACAGGGCACGGCCAAACACGGAAAGGATAGACTTTTTTCACGCAATCTGCTCGTTATTCTCCAATTCGTTATTTCGATAACATTGATAATCTGTACTATCCTGATTAACAGCCAGTTAAAATACATGAAGAACAAAGCATTGGGTTTTGAAAAAGAAAACATGGTAATTATTCCCCTTACGAGCGATGAATTGCGGCAGCAATCCAAAACGATAAAAAAGGAAATATCCGATTTACCCGGGGTCCTGGACGTGACCGCTTCATCGGAAGTACCTATAAACGGCTTTACCAGTAATGGCTATTTCCCGGAGGGATTTAAAACACCGATGATGATTCATGTCGTCGATATCGACAAAGATTTTCTTAATACGTACGGTATTAATGTCATCGAGGGACGGAATTTTTCCGATCGGTTTGCGACCGACAACGAATCCTACCTGGTGAATGAAAAGCTGGTTAAAACGTTGGGCTGGAATGATCCTGTCGGAAAAACGATTAGACGAAATGGATGGCATAAGATTATCGGGGTAGTTTCCGATTTTAATTTCGCCAATCTCTATAACAGCGTCGAACCGTTAATTCTGACCAATGAACCGGGTCAGAATGGCTATAATGTGCTGACCGTAAAAATCGACGGTCAGAGTATTTCATCTGTCTTAAGTTCCATGAAACAGGTGTGGGAAAAATTCGCACCGGCGTTGCCGTTTGAATATGGTTTTCTGGATGAGGCCTTCAATAATTTATACTGGCAGGAGCAACAATTTCAGACAATCGTGCTTTATTTTTCATGTCTGGCCATAATAATCGCGGGACTGGGATTATTCAGCCTGGCCTCATTCGCGACCGAACGCCGGCATAAAGAAATCGGCATTCGCAAAGTGATGGGCGCCTCGGTTCCCGGTATTATCAGATTAATAACTCGTGAATTCATATTGCTGATAGTCATCGCCAATATAATCGCCTGGCCGATAGCATATTTCGTTATGAAGCGGTGGCTGGAAAATTTCGCCTACCGCGCATCGGTATCGTGGGAGATCTTCGTGATTGCAGGTGCAGTGGCCATGTTGACCGCATTGATTACGATTAGCTATCAGGCGATACGCGCGGCGCTGTCCAATCCGGTGGATGCAATAAAGTATGAATAAAAATACAGGAAATGAAACATGTTGAAAAATTATTTAAAAATCGCCGTTAGAGGTTTAATCAGGCATAAATTATACGCCGTAATAAATATTTTCGGTCTGGCGATCGGCCTGGCCTGCTGCCTGATAGTCCTCGGGCATATAAGTTATGAGTTCAGTTTCGAAAATTTCCATAAGAATAAAGACCGCATTTATCGTCTGAACGGTCGCTATGTATCGGAAGATGAGGATATCTATTCGGCGCGAGTGCAGTCACCGCTGGATGAAGCCATTGCCGAGGAAATTCCGGAGATAGATAAAGTCGCCGTCTTCCGACAATTGGGTTCTGTTGATCTGCAAATAGGTGAGAAAAGTTTTGTTACCGAAGATGAGCTCGATTGGGCCGGATACAAACATGGCGGCAACGTCATCTGCGCCAATTCCGATTTTCTCAGCGTGTTCACTTTCCCGCTGGTAATCGGAAATCCGGAAACCGCGCTTGATGAACCGTACTCCGTGCTTATCAGCGAAAAGGCGGCGAAGGAATTTTTTCACGGCCAAAATCCGATCGGTCAGCTTATAAAAATCAATCAAAACCTGCCATGCCAGGTCACGGGCATTTTAAAGAACATACCTGAAAACACTCAATTGTACTGTGACCTGATTGTCTCTCGCGCCACTCTGGAAAGATCCGGTGAAGTGATGGACGACTGGACCAATCTGAATGGCGATTATGTCTATGTCCTATTGAAAAAAGGAGCCGATCCGTACGCCGTTTCTCAAAAAGTCCCGGCCGTATTAAAACCTCATCTCGAATCGGAAGAGTTAAAAAAATACAGTTATGACCTGCAGCCGCTTGATAAAATTTACTTCGCCGGGATTGGATCCGGTCGCCGTGGTGAACTGTCGCCGCTGGGTGAATCCTCTTTGCTATATATGCTCAGCTTTATTGCCGGTTTCATATTGCTTCTGGCCATCGCTAATTTCATCAATCTTGCCACCGCTCGATCGGCTGATCGAACCAAAGAAGTCGGCGTCCGCAAAGTGTTCGGGGCTTATCGCTCGCATTTGATTAAGCAGTTTCTGGGCGAGTCGGTACTGATTACGACTATCTCGGTCGTTATCGGTCTGGCCATATATGAGGTGTTCAAAGGGTGGGTAAGACCGATGCTTCCGCGTGAAGCACTGGCCGATTTTTATTCCAACCCGATTATGCTAATATCGTTAATTGGACTTATTTTTGTTGTCGGCGTTTTGGCCGGATTTTATCCGGCTTTGTATCTCTCACGCTTTAAACCGATCGCTGTTCTGCAAAGCAAAACCGGAATCAAATCAACAAGGTCGTGGCTGCGAAAAGGACTGGTCGTGTTCCAGTTCACGATAGCTATCGCGTTTATATGTTGCACTGCCATTATTTTCAATCAGATGAATTATATTACCGGTATCGATCCCGGTTTCGATACGAAAAATATGCTTATCCTCGATTTTAAGGGCGATACTGCATCTGATGATTGTAATCTTATGAAAAGCGAAATTACCAATCACAACAGGATATTGGCTATAACCGCCTCCGATAGTCCGCCCGGGCGAAAAGGATATACATTTTACGGGTTTTATCCTGATGAAAATCGCCGGGAAGAGGACTTGATTGTCGTCAAACGTTTTATGGCCGATTATGATTTTGTTTCTACTTTTGGTTTGGAACTGATTGAAGGAAGGAACTTTTCGGAAAGTATCCCGACCGATAAAGATCACGCCGTAATTTTAAATGAGGCGGCGCTTGAAGAATTACATATAACCGATCCGATAGGACATCGATTTTACGGTAGGGGGGATCTATACTTCGAAGTAATCGGTGTCGTCAAAAATTACCACGGGACGCCGATAAATTTCGCTTATCAGTCGAAATCGTTTATCATGCTTGATCAGGATAAGTGCAATACTTTATGTATCAAACTGCCGCCCGATAACATTCCGCAATCGCTGGCGGCCATTGAAGAAACCTGGAACAATACCCTTCCCGAAAGACAATTTAGATACAGCTTTCTCGATGATGAAATCAATAGTAATTATAATGAAATCAAAGGTCAGGTACAGTTCTTTCTTGTCTTTTCGATTTTGACGATAACTATCGCCTGTTTCGGAATTTTCGGATTGGTGTCATTCACCGCCGGACAACGCACGAAAGAAATCGGGATTAGAAAAGTACTGGGCGCATCGATAGCCAATATTGTCCACATGCTCTCTAAAGAATTTATTGTACTTATTTTAATTTCCAATGTTATTGCCTGGCCACTGGCTTTCTGGGTGATGTCCGATTTTCTGACCGAATTTCCATTTCGCGTAAGTATCGGCATTGGTACGTTTGTAATAACCGGATCAATCGCTTTGATTCTCGCTTTGTTCTCGGCCGGGTATCAGGCCGTCAAGGCGGCGCGCGCCAATCCGATCGAGGCCATTCAATATGAATAAAAAGGGAGAAATATCATGTTAAAAAATTATTTGTCTGTCGCCTTCAGGAATATAGCCCGGTACAAAGGTTATTCGTTTATTAATATCGCGGGATTGGCTATCGGTATGGCCTGCTGTGTTTATATCTTTTTATGGATTTGTCAGGAGTACAGTTACGATAAGTTTAACGAAAACGCGAATGAACTTTATTTGGTCCCGACTCATATGAAATATAGTGAAAATGTCTACACCACTTTCGGAACTGTCCCGTTGCTGGGACCGACATTAAAAAAAGAAATGCCTGAAGTCGTCAATTCGGTCCGGCTGCAATATTTTAATGGCAAAGTCAAGTACGGCGATAAGGCCTTTAAGCAATATCTGACGCTGGCCGATCAGTCGTTCCTGGAGATGTTTTCGTTTCCCTTGATAAGCGGCGATCCCGAAACCGCGCTGAAAGAACCGTACTCGTTGGTAATATCGCTGCCGATGGCCGAAAAGTACTTCGGGAAGAATAACCCGATCGGTGAAATTATCACGGTCGATGATAAATATGAATTTACCGTGACCGGGGTGGCGGATGAGATTCCCGAAAATTCAAGTTTTCAATTCGATTTTCTTACACCAATTGTTTTCGGTTATGAATTGTGGGGGAAAGAATATTTTGACACGTGGTACAATTGCTCGTTTACGACTATTGTCCAGCTCGATAGAAATGCCGATTTTAACGCCGTAAACAATAAAGTAAAAGACCGTATAAATGCCTCCTGGGAGGATAGCAATCTTGAGCCGTTTCTTTTTCCCCTTACTGATTTGCATCTGCACAGCATTTCCGGAAGCGGGGGCCGCATCGAGTCGGTCAGGCTTTTTTCGTGGATAGCTCTGGCGATTCTATTAATTGCCTGTATGAATTTTATAAATATGACCACCGCCCGCTCATACACGCGCGCCAAAGAAGTTGGTTTGCGAAAAGTCATCGGCGCCGGTCGCCTGGTGTTGATTCGTCAGTTCATCTTTGAATCGGTTCTGTATGCCCTGCTGGCCGCCGTCGCCGCTTTAATTATTATTGAAATATTGGGTCCGACGATCAGTCAGTACATCGGAATCGGGCATGATGTTGAATACGGCTTTAATTTTGTCCTCTTCACGACATTGGCAGTTGCTTTGATAACCGGGATTATCTCGGGGGCCATTCCGGCAATATTTTTATCGGGCTTCACGCCGATTCAAACAATAAAGGGATTTTTCGGAACCGGTTCCGGCTTCATCTGGTTTCGAAGAATTTTCGTCGTCATTCAATTTTCTTTATCGCTGATTTTAATAATCGGAACCGTCGTCATTCACAAGCAGGGCGAGTATATGCAAGATATTGACCTGGGCTATAATAAGGAACGACTGGTCTATGTTCCGATGGACGAAACATTGAATAATAACTATGAGGCGTTGAAAGCGGAGCTTCTGAAAAATCCCGATATTCCTTTTGTGACGCGCTCGACCCATACATTGACCGGCGTTGGATGGAACGGCGGAAGCTGGAATTGGCCGGGTAAAGATCCTTCCGAGGAAATTCTGATAACATATATAGGCGTTGACTATGATTTTCCGGAAACGTTCGGGATGAAAATGGCCGAAGGTAATTTTTACTCCGAAGAGATGTCGGGTAGCGCGCAGAAGGGAGTTGTCATAAACGAAACACTCGCCCGCTTTATCGGCAGCGGACCGGTCGTCGGCACGACTATATCCCAGGGAAACGAAGACTATACCATATTGGGCGTTGTTAAAGATTTTAATTATGGCTCGGTGCGTTCCAAAGTCGGGCCGTTGATGCTGCTCCTTCAACCGGACCGTTCCGATTGGTATCTTTTTGCACGCATCAACAAAACGGCTGCTTCCGAAACGATTAAAGATATCAAAGCGGCCTGCACGCAGTTCAGTCCTGAAGGTATTTTTGAATGTTACTACGAGAGCGATTTGCTTGGCGGGCTTTATCGGCGCGAGGAATATCTACGCAATCTAATTGGTGTATTTTCTTTTCTGGCGATACTTGTATCATGCCTCGGTCTTTTCGGACTGGCCGCTTTTTCCGCCGCCCAGCGCACCAGGGAAATCGGCATTCGTAAGGTTCTGGGCGCATCGGTAACCGGTATTTTTCGTCTGATAACCAGGGAATTTATAATACTGATTGTTATCGCGAATTTTATCGCCTGGCCGTTTGCATATTATATTACTACTAAATGGCTGGAAGATTTCGCGTATCGTATAAACCTGGGGCCGCAGATTTTCCTGATGTCGGGCGTGGCGGCTCTGGTTATCGGAATTTTGACGGTTGGTTTTCAGGCTGTTAAGGCGGCGCGCGCCAACCCGATCGATGTCATTCAGTATGAATAGGAGATATTAATAATGCTGAAAAGTTATTTTGTCGCGGCCGTTCGAAATCTGTTTCGGAGTAAATATTACTCACTCATCAATATTCTCGGGCTGGGTGTCGCTATGGCTTTGTGCGTGGCCGGCTATGTCAATTATCAATTCAGCCAGAGTTTTGATTCTTATCACAAAAACAAGAATAACATTTATGCCGTAAGCAGTTATAAAATTGTCAATAATGAAAGGCAGAATTGGTCTTATATCCCCATGCCGATGGCGCCGGCGTTGAAGAAAGATATTCCCGGGATCATAAAATTCTCTCGTGTATCAGTGGGAGTCGGAACCATGATATACGGAGATAAAGTCCTGCGCGAGGCCTTTTATTTTGTTGATGAAGATTTCTTCAAAATGTTTACGTTTCCATTAATCCTGAAGGGAGGCAAATCCTGGGATAAAAGCAGTATCATTATTACCGATGAAATTGCCCATAAATACTTCGGTGATGAAAATCCGATCGGCAAACAAGTTGTTATAAATCCTGATAATAAAGGCAATTTCGTTTTCACCGTTTTTGGTGTTATCGAAAAACCTCCCAAAAATTCAAGCCTTCAGATGACCGTCTGTCTTCCCTATGAAAATGTCAAGGAGATGCTTGAATTTGATCCTGACGATTGGGACCATTGGGCCAGGGGAACGTTCGTACAATTGGAGGATAATGTTTCAGCCGCCGAAATTGAAAAACAACTCCAGGAATTTATACCGCATACCAGCGAGGCTAATCCCGAATGGTCACCCGATGGTTTTTATATGATTCCACTGACGCAGCTGGCTTTTGTCACGCGTGAGCTCTATGGCAACCCATATACTTCCGGTATGCATCCCGCAGCGATTATCGCACCGTCGGTGACCGCGCTTCTGGTTTTGTTACTGGCCTGTTTTAATTTTATAAACACGTCTATCGCGTTTGCGACTCGAAGGCTTAAAGAAATCGGTATCCGCAAAGTCATGGGAGGAATGCGGCGTCAGCTGGTAATGCAGTTTATTGGAGAAAACCTTGTCTTATGTTTTGTCGCATTGATTGTTGCCGCCGTTTTTGCCGAGATTTTTGTACCGGCGTACGACAGCCTTTGGCCGGAAATTTCCCTGACAATGAATTATCTGCAAAATCCTGAACTGATATTGTTTTTAATCGGTCTGTTATTATTCACGTCAATTGCGGCCGGGGCATATCCCGCCTTTTATATCAGTGCTTATAATCCGATTAACATTTTCCGCGGTAAACAAAAGTTGGGTGGCTCCAATCCTCTCGTTCGTATCCTGCTTGTTTTTCAATTTGCTTTATCGATTACGGCCATTATTGCGGCCATGATTCTCGGCAATAATGCCGAATATATTCGGAATCTTGATCTCGGATTCGACCGGGAAAATATTCTTGTCATACCGATCAATGGAGAGGACAAATATACGAGGCTGAAAAGCGCCATTGAGAATCATCCCGATATCGTCAGTATCGGTGGTTCTCATCATTTGATGGGCAGGTTCCTGCGGGTGTCGGACGCGGAATATGAAGGAACTACCCGGCGCAGTTGGATTTTCGGAATCGGAGATAACTTTCTTGAAACGGTCGGATTTAAACTCGTCGATGGGCACGGTTTTAATTCCGATTCGGAAACATCGGATATGCAAACGGTCATTGTCAACGATATGCTGGTCAAGGAGTTCGGTTGGAAATCGGCTCTGGATAAATTTATTACCATGGAACTGGCCGATGAGAAAGCGGAGTATCGTGTAGTCGGCGTCGTTAAGGATTTTTTCCCCAATGGTGTTTCTTCGAAAATTTTGCCGACTGTACTTTATAAAACACCGGCCGAAGATTATCAATATCTTTCATTGAAGTATTCTTCCAATGACAAAGGAAATTTAACGGCCTATATCGGGAAAGAATGGGAAAAACTTTTTCCCCAGTTGCCATTTCGCAGTTTTGGTGTTGAAGATATATTGGCTGAAGATGCCCAGACTACTGAAAGTATCCGACTGGTCTTTCTTTATATTGCCGTAATGGTTGTAATCATTTCCGGGATGGGATTAATTGCCCTCGTGTCTTTGAATATCGCCAGAAGAACAAAAGAGATTGGAATTCGAAAAGTTCTGGGCGCTACCGCGGCGAATATCGGTATGTTGATTTCCAAGGAATTCGCCTATCTGGTAATTATCGCCAGTGTCCTCGGCTCGGTCATCGCGTATTTCCTGGTCGGTTCACTGATGTCCAGCATCTGGGAGTATTATGTCGCTATCGGCCCGGTGCCATTTATTCTCTCGGCCGTAATATTTTTCTGTATCGCGCTGTTAACAGTTACTTTTCAAATAATCAATATAGCCACGACCAATCCGGTGGAGGCAATAAAATATGAGTAACATCGATTATTAAGTGTTAGACGTGAAAGAACATAAACGAGTAGAATTAATATGGAGATGAAAGTGTGATTAAACTGAGAGATATATCCAAAGTTTATCCCGGCAAAGTCTTTGATACTTATGTCCTGCGGGGAATCGATCTCGATGTCGACGAGGGGGAGTTTGTCACCGTCATGGGACCGTCCGGCGCCGGTAAAACGACACTATTAAATGTGATAGGGATGCTTGACGATCCGTCCGAAGGAGAATATTTTTTCCTTGACGAATCGGTTCACAACCTGAGCGGCAAAAAACGGACTACGCTGTATCAACAACATATCGGCTTTGTATTTCAGAGCTATCATCTTATCGATGAACTCACCGTTTATGAAAATCTCGAGACACCTTTGTTGTACCGAAAAGTAAAAGGCGCCGAGCGCAAAAGCATGGTCTGTGACACGCTCGATCGTTTTCAAATCGTCGGCAAAAAAGATTTATTTCCCAGCCAGCTCTCGGGCGGACAGCAGCAGCTGGTCGGCGTGGCGCGGGCGATAATCGGCGGCCCGAAACTGCTCCTGGCCGATGAACCGACCGGCAATTTGCATTCCAGCCAGGGCGAGGAAATAATGGAGTTGTTCAAAAAGCTCAACAGGGAGGGGACAACGATCATCCAGGTTACCCATTCCGAGAAAAACGCCGCCTACGGAAACCGTATCGTCCATCTGCATGATGGCTGGATTGTCGACAAGCCGAGAGATTAGATTTATTTTTATGGACAATCAGGTTCCGGACCGCCCAGGTATAAATATGATATAATATAAACGATATCGAATATATTTATTTCATTGTCGCTGTTAACATCCGCAATTATAATCGGTTCGGGCGGCATACCACCAAGATATAAATAGGATATTAAAAATGTGACATCAAATATATTCAGATCTTCATCGCCGTTAGCATCACCGCATAATAAATCGCTCCCCATCGTGTTATAGATGGCCATTAGCTGAATATCATCGATGTTCCAACCGCCGAATGTATACAGTGCATTCTCGGCCGCCATCATCCATCGGACGTACACCGTCGCCTGACTGTCGGCAATCGCCGATATATCCAGATCCATTTCGTTCCATGTTGAATCCGGCAGCCATTCCACGCACGACCAGATTTCCGTCCAGTTTACAGCGTCATTACTCACCTCTACCGTGCCGTACCCGAAACCATCGACACATAACCAGCGCCAGAATTTCAGGTGCGTTTTTATCAATTTTGAACAATTGAGGGGTGGTGTCGTCAAATATGTTTCAGGCAGATTATTCGGGTAGTTCCCGTACAGATTATAACCATAGACATTATCACCCGTATGACCGGCGGTCGGGTCGGCGCCGAACCCGAAACTGCCGCCTTGGCCGGTCGGCTGACCGAACTGCCACTCACCTTCGGCAGACCACCCGGGATCGCTATCAAGCATCCATTCGTACTGAACCGTCGGCGTTCCCACAACCAGCTTGACTGTCCGCACCGTATCATCTAGAGGATTATCAAGATTGCTGAAATTTATTGTGGCATAGTGCACACCCGTGCTTAATGTGTCGGCATTACTGTTGATTTCGACGATTACCTCGGCCGTATCGTAAGGTTGCAGTGTTCCGGAAACGTTGCCGGAAAGGCTGATCCAATTACTTGAATCATCCGGAGTAATGAGGTATTCGATAGCCTGATCGTACTTATGAGTGAACTGATATGATTTCGTGGCCGGAACATACGGGCCGCCTGACGGACCTTCGGATTCCATCAATTCCTCCTGTATAACTTTCATATAAGTTTCCAGACTCAATCCTTTAATACAGAAGTTGGCGGTCGGGTTGTAATTATAAAGATCACGCCATGTGGAGCCACTAAGATAATAACTTTCACCCGGATTTGATTTGGATTGCGCATAGGCCCGGTAATGGCCGCCTACCACAATGTCAAGCCTGTCCGAAGCATCATAGGCTTGACCGCCGTCCGAAAGATAAAGATAGATATAAAACTCGCTACCCTCCGTCACATTAACCGGTTCGTCGAGGTCGATCGTATGGCATCCTCGGTGTGCGATGGATCCTGATTTTTCAGTTATCAAGTTCTGCAAAGCGCCGCCTGAGAAATTATCATATATCCGGACCGTATAGTTGACATTGTCCGCGATAGTCACAAAATTTACGGCCAGCAGTTTTCCATTATGCGGGGGGACAAAGGCATTGAAGGCCGCATCCCAATAAGAGCCGTTCAACCGCCAGCCATGATAATCATGATAAAAAACATGGTCGTAAGGCATGGAAACGACATTATAAAATGAAACGGAGCCGTCACTGATAGACTGGCAACAGAATTTATCATAATATGATATCCAGAAATAACCATCCAGTCCCCAGTTGTCGTCCCAGCTGTTTTTGCAGAGCCAGGCCCCCGGTTGCGGTGCCGCCGACGGCTTATTGTCGTCCCATCCCACTATGGCGACTATATGGTCATAACCCTCAGGATTATCGGGCGGCTGATAATGAACATAGTTATCATCCATAAAGGTCGAAAAGTCGGAATTCACACATGTCCCGATAGCGCCATTGGTCATTATCTGGCTTTTTATCACATCGATATTGCTTAAGTCTTCTCCGGCTGTGTACCATTCGATGTCTCGGACATAATAATAATGAAAGTCCGGCCCGGTTCTGTCGGGCGGATCGGTGAATGATTGACCGTCGATATCTCGTACCGCTCCCTCCCCGCGTGTCAGATAAGCTGAGGCTATCCTGAAATCGCCTCCCTCGTGAACAATAAGACCTTCATTATCTTCCGGCGGATCCATATCGTCATTGAAGAATTCATTAAAACCATTCCACCAGTCGATATGATATTCGGCCAGATTCGGCTCGCCGGTGTCGCCGGCCGCCGTCCAATTTCCGGTCATAAGGAGATTACTCTCAATCGACGCCACCGTACCATGGGCCCAGCAGGTCCCGCCCAATTGACTCTTGACTGAAGTTACATAGTTTCCCCCGTCAACATTGCGCAGATCAAATGAACTGGGCAACTGGGCTTTTGCAATGGACAGCAGAATGACAGGGAGAAATCCCAAAATCGTCAGCTGTAGCCTGATTGCTTTTTTCCAGTATTTTGCCATTTCAATTCGGCTTCCGGCCTTCCTTCGGAAGTGGTTGAGCGATAAAAGCTTCTAACGTTAGTAATGTACTTAATATTATATATAATTATCTTCAATTGTCAAGTCTAAAATGAAGTACCGGTAATTGGAAAAGCGTTTCAATCTTTTCCTTGATTATGCGTAGAATATCTGTAATTTAGGAAAAAATTGCCTCAGACAAAATGAAAGGTGTGTAATGAGTATCGATAGATTTAAAGGCATGCCAAAGGAGATACTTCTGGGGATGCTCGAGGATTTCGCCAAGAACTGGCTGGCCCACGACGGTTTGTGGTTCCAGGCGGTCGAAAAAGAAAATGATATGGAAATTGCCATCAAGCTTGACACCGAGGCGTGGGAGCGGTTTACACAAATAGAAGCGAAACGCATCATGGCAAGGCATAATATCCCGCGCCACGGCGGATTGGAAGCGCTCAAAAAAGCGCTCGGTTTTAGATTGTACACCGTTCTGAACGAGCAGACCATTACCGAGGAGACCGAAAACTCCTTTGTTTTTAAAATGGTCGAGTGCCGCGTGCAATCGGCCCGCAAGCGAAAAGATCTGCCGCCTTTTCCGTGTAAGTCGGTCGGCCTGGTCGAGTACTCTGAATTTGCGCGGACGATTGATCCGCGGATTAAGACCGAATGCATCGCCTGTCCGCCCGACGAAAATGAACGCAACTACTACTGCGGCTGGCGATTTTTTATAGAATGATTTTGTCTAATTTTTGTGCCGAAGTTCTTAATTGATGTGCCGACGCCACCAATAATGTCATAGCGAGGAGTCCCGACGCTTTAGCGACGGGACGACGCGGCAATCGCCGCGTTTCAAATCATGCTCCCGGCCTGTTTATTCTTAACAATGTCCTGAAACAGCTCGATTAACTTTTTCGCCGAGTTCTCTACGTCATAACGCTCGGCCGCCGTTGTTTTGAATCTGACGAATTCTTCTTTGAGTTCCGGTCGAGACATAATTCGAAGCATGGCCTCGGCTATGGCTTCGGCATCGCCCGGTGGAATCGATATTGCCGGTGTCTCTCGCGTCGCCTCACGAAGGCCCATGCAATCCGAAACGATTATCGGAATTCCGGCGGTCAGGACCTCACAGGCAAGCAGACCATATGCTTCGGCAAGAGACGGCATCAATATTGCATCGCAGCCTTTAATGAGTTGATCGATATGGGGCGTGAACGGCAAAAAACGAATTATATCATTCAACCCGTTTTTTTCGACGTCTTTTTTGTACATACTTTCATAATCACCGGAACCCACGGCCAGTACAATAAAGTTTCCCACATACCTGCCGGCATCTCTAAGATTGCGCACGGCCTCAATAATATAACCGAAACCTTTCTCCGGCATAAAACGCCCAAAATACCCGAACAGGAATATGTCCTCTTTAATTTGCAGCTGTTTATGCAATTCACTGCCCGCACCGGACTGCTCTCTGAAAAAGCGCTCGGATGGAATACCGTTACGGATAACCTCCCATCTCACGCCACTATTCTTTATTCTGGGGAATTCGCTCTGGAAATGATTTAAAATATCGGTGCTGACAGCGTGAAAAACGGTAACATGTTTTATTATTTTCTCGAAAATAAGCCGTCTGATATTGACGAACTTACCTTGAAAGTATTTTTTCTCAAGGACGCCGTGCATCGTCAAAATGTGAGGAATCCGGAAAAAAATATTACACACGGACACGTAAAATGCCGAAGTAAATCCCTGGCTGTGGATCAGGTCATATTTATTCCGCATCAACATCCCAAATACTTTAAAAAACAACATATTTTTTTTTAAGAAGGGTGATGCCCAGTGGATTTCCATATTCTCGGACTTCATGTCCTCTTCCAGATATTCTTTCTCGATAGTCGGATTGGCTACGATTGATATCTCAAATTCATCCTTCGGGAAATAATGATAATTATATTTTAAAAATGTCCTGATTCCGCCCAGCGGCCACATGCAGACAATTAGAATCCTTATTTTTTTGGCAGTCATTTTCCGGGTTTCTCTGATCTCAAGATGATTATCCTCAAAATGGCAATGATACTTCAACGTACGGATAAAATAGGGTAACAAACTGAACGGCCTCTTCGGTCGCGCGGCGAATGTCATCGTCGACGATAGACGTCTCAAAACGTACGAATGCAATATCGTCGGGTCTCATGAGAAAAGTGTTTTTAAGTTTATCCAGCAGGAGGGAGTATTCATCTCTGAATGCGCCGGACCGTGTTTGATACCAATAGAACATCACGCTGCTTTGTGATGGAGCGGAAATCACCAGACGATTGACTTCAATTGATAAATTATCGGAAATCGTCAGGCGATACGGACTAATTTCATTTATTGTCCAGCCGCTGCCCGGAAGACAATTCTTTGGTGAATGCGGCGCTCGACCGAATTTCTGTGACCCGAAATAGGCGATAAGAAGTTCATTATGCAAACCGTTGGGGGCAACATAATCGCGACACGTCGTTACATCGGCGTTTAACACATCATAGGCCCATTGGTCAAAAAATATCTCGGATCCATTATATCCCGCCAAGTTATAAGGGATTCCGGAAAAATCAGGCAGTGATTCAGGTTTATGTGAAATAAATCGCAGGAAATTGCCCAGCAGTCCGCCGAAAATCAATATTGATATCGTAATCAGATATCGCTTTTTCATAAAAATAAAACCATTTCAAGCGATTCCCGGTCATCTATGTTGTTAACTGCCGCAATATAATATTTTTCATATTAAAAATCATGTTTTCATATCTATCGGCCCATGAACACAATTTTGAAGGAGGTCATCAGCAATCATTGCTCCGTCAGCACCGTCATTGACTGATCGGATTTGCTTTCGGAACCGAGGCGGTCTTTTACAAGGAAGAACATGATACTGGCAAAAGCGGCAAAAATATACCAGTTAAAACGATAGACATTATGGCCGGAGATTCCCTGAACAAAAAGTAAAATGAATGAGGTCCTTATCGCCACGGCGTTATAGAAAAGGAAATCTTTCGGCCATTCTCGATCCTTATATTTGTGTAAAATATATTTTAGAGTTTTTGCAAACATGAATATGAAAGCGACAAAGGCAACCAGGCCGACCAGACCCAGTTCACCGAGCAGCTGCCCGGGCAGATTATGGGCATTGCTATATACTCCTCCGGTCTCATAATGAGCTCGGGGGAAATTGCCGATACCGACCCCGGTCAGCGGCCGCATACTAAAAAACTTCATTCCTGAAATAAAACCGTCAATCCTTCCTGAAGCGGATTCATCGGCAACCATACCGTCTTCGACGTCTATATTAGTCAATGTTTCAATTCTTTTTTTGTACTGATCGGGCATTACGAAAAATATTGTAATACTAAATATCACGGCCGCGAGAATGCCGATAGCCCGATGCCTGCTGTACCAGCCGACCGCCAATAGAAAGACAAACATGCTCAACTGCCCGCCTCTCGAGCCGGTAAGAATAACGGTCCAGATCGAGGCAATTATAATCAGGACAATCAAAACTCTGATTATGATGTTTCGGTAATTTTTTATAAAGTAATATAGAAAAGGCAGTCCAAGCACAAGGGAATTCGCAACCGCATTCGGATGAGAATTAAGTCCGTCTTCGGCAACGCCTCTTGCCCTCTGGATCCCCATGCTGTAGCGGGCCGTTCCAAAATAATAATTGATCGATGAAGATAAAGCTATATACAGGTTGGATAATAGAAAAAGCCATACTATTGCTTCGAGCTTTGTTTTTGATCTGGCAATCTGTATAACGAGAAAAAATACAAGAAATGTTTTAAAAAATTCAAAAAATGCATTCCAGGCCATGGTGACATCGCTGAGATAAGTGAATCCCGGAACCGATGCCAGCGCGGCACCAACAAAGGCCATGACGACCATATCGAGCCGGGACAGTCTTATCTCGTGTCGTTTTAAAGCAATGTGGACGGCCAGAATTGCCAGGAGTATTAAAGCGACAATTTTTTCATAATGTACTGGTACCGGAAAGAGTTCATACGGTCTGAAAAAGAAAATAAATAAATATAAGAACAATCCGATAAAGGGATACCTTATAGTCGCTACCACAAATACTGTGCCCGGTATCAAAATGATAGGGAGCAAATTATAAGGGTCGGGGAGCAACAAAAATCCGGCACTGACCACGGAAACGACAATTACAAATAAATATATTAAATGTTTGTAACTTATTATTTCCGGGACATGAACCGCATTAGTCCTGTTTCCGTATAGAGCGATTTTATCGTTGCTTGACAAAAAAGTCCTCTGTCTGTTTTGCCGTTAATTCCGGTCTTTCAAAATTTTCGTACTAAGGGCAATGGCTTAAGCTCTTCATACCCAATATAAATACGCAACCGGCAGGCCGGTTATCATAGTGGGTTTTCGCCAATTTCCTCGATTTTCTACAATCTCCTACAAATAAGATATATTTCAGTTCTCTGGAATTCAAGGTCAAGACAATAATCATTCCTTTATAATCGGGACTCCGTATGTTTTCTCAAATTCCGCGTATACCCCCCCAAAGCTAAGACTGTGTCGTTCATCAATATACACCGGCTCCGGTCGCCAAAAGTGAGGAACTATATCTTCAGTCCAGATCTTGCCCGATTTCAGGGCATTTTCTCTGAGGGCGGAATTCAACACCGCGGTACTGTCAAAACACGAAATATTATTCGATAATACCCACTCCCGAGGAGCATACCTGTCATACGTATTTATGAAATCACTCAATTCAACTGCGATATTTTTATGGTGAAGCAGCTTCCCGGTTTTTTCATTGATATAGAATTTTGACCCGATATTCGCGTCCGCAAATACGCCCGCCGGAACATCGGCAAACATCGACTCCACAATGGATACGCATGATCCTTCATTTCCGGAAAATATCAGGCTGATTTTCGCGGATCGTAACGCCCTGATCATCTCTTTATCAGGCAGTCCGGCCCGAAGAGTTATCCGATCTTCAACCCCATAAATTTTTGCCTCGTGTTTTATCGTTTCTTCCGTGCGACCATCCATACTCCTTCCCAGCAAAAGAACTTTTGTCGACGGCGGCATTTTCTTCAAAGCCTTAAATAGCAGAAAGTGTCTTTTATAAAAGGCAAAATTGGCGAGCATGACAATATCAAAATCCTTATGTACCGGATTATCTATATCAAAAAGATCCGGATTGACCCAGTTGGATGATTGAAGACGTATTGTGATAATATTGTCGGCAAGTCTCTGAAAAGCCGGAATATCATCGAAATTACTTAATATATGATATAAAGTCCCCGGCCACATTTTGGCGGCAATGAGAAAGGGAAAATCATGGGGCGGCGACCATGTCGGCGCCAGCACAAGATCATAATCGGCGGCCAGTCTATCGATATTTGCATATCTGAAAAGCTTTAACCATTGATTCTCAAAGGCAATAAAAAGAACGCCTTTTTCATGCTCGCCGACCGGTCTTTTAAGAATAATTCCTTTCTGAATTTCTCTGTTCCGGGTCGACGGGAAGCACCAATCCCAATCCAGGCCACTTACATCAAGCTCCTTCATTCTGCCAAGAATATTTGATTCCAATTTTCTTAACTGGTTCGGAGAAGGACATACCCTGGCCGCTTTGATTAAACGCTTCAGAGACTGCGCGATGTCCTTTTGGCTTCTGTGCTTTCTAAGCTTTTCCGATTTTTCAATATAATAACTGGCGACGAACAAACAGGCCTTATTAAACCTTAAAAAGTTGCCGAATTCCAGCTGCCATCTTTGGATAAAATCCGGTTTCATAATCTATTCTTTAAGCCTCCATAATCGTACATCAGAAATAGGTTCAATTCAGGTCGCTCTTGATTCCCAGAATCTCATAATAAAAATCCGAGGTTTGTTTGACCATCCGTGGACCACTATATAGAACCCGAGCCTTTTTTGCCGCTGATTTGCCTATTTCGCGGCGCAATTCATAGTCGTTTAGAAGCCTTTCAACGATTTTTTTCATAGTTTCCAGATCGCCCATTTCCGCCAGGAAACCGGTTATACCGTGCTCGATGATTTCCCGATTGCCCCCCGTATTAAAAGCGACTGCCGGGATGCCGCAGAGTTGATATTCAATCAGGGCGTTGGATAGACCTTCGGATTCCGACGTTAAGACACCAACATCAAACAGTTTTATATAATCATATATATTTTCTGACGTGTGGGTGAAATCAATTTTATCTTCTATATTTTCTCTTTTAATTTGCTCTTTAAGTTGATTGATTAAAGGACCGGTTCCAATAATGACAAAATGAGTCTTCGGTCTTGTTATTTGCGCGGCGAGCGAAATAAAATAATCAAGCCGTTTTACCTCCCGCAGATTGGCTACAATCCCGACCAGAAGTGCATCTTCCGGAACCTTAATATCAGTCTTTGTCAGCTTTGATTCTTGCTCATCAGGCAGATTAAAAATGCCGTTATGGATTACTCTAACCCTGTCCGCACAAAATTTTTCCTTTTCGATAACGACCCGCTTAATCGCCTCGCAATTGGTCAAAAACCAATCTGCCATACGATTTAACTGCCGCAGACTAAAGAGCAATTTGGGGGTATACCAAAATCCAATATCGCGGCGGCTGACAACAATTTTCCGGCAGCCTCCCAGAAAGCCGCCCAGGACACCAATAAAATTCGAATCTACAAAAAAAGTATGGACAATATCGACTTTTTGCCGACGAACCAGAGCGGCCAATTTAAGCACGCCCCATAGGCCTCCCGGGCTTAGAAGACGATTTACATGCAGCCGAATATGGGGACATTTCATCCTCAGAAATTGAGTATTATCATCTTTCACCGGCTGCCTGAGAGTGATTATGGTCGGTTCAAAGCGGTTTCGGTCGATATGGGCAATTAATTCGGTTAATTGGTTTTCCGTTCCGGCCCCGGAAGTCATACGATCAATAATATAGAAGATTTTTATTTTTCCCATAAATCGATCAATCCTCGCGGATTTGTCCCAAACCTAATACATCCTTATAGATTTCGGTCAACCGCTCCGCCTGATACCTGAAATTATATTTCTGACCTATCAGTTCGAAACCGCGCTTTCCGAAATCGGTCATTAATTCGGGATTTTTCAGGCCTTTTAAAATCGCCTGTCCGAGTCCTCGGGAATCGCCGACATCAGCCAGAAGGCCGGTTTTGCCGTCTTCTATTATTTCCGGGATTCCCCCGGCGCGTGAGGCAACGACACCGATAGCCTGCCTCCAAGCTTCCAGTATTACCATCGGGTGGCCTTCGGATAACGATGGAATAACCAGAAAGTTCAGCCTTTTGTAAATCTGTTCGGTATCTGCTACAAAGCCTTTAAAACTGACCATATCAGATAGCCCGAGTGCACGCACCATTCTTTCGAGCCGACTTTTTTCAGGGCCGAAACCATAGACTTCAAGCAAAAATGAAGGCGCTTCTTTCTTTATACCGGCCAGAGCCTCCAACAATATATGTAATCCTTTTTCAAAACTCAGACGGCCAACGACGCCGATTATCGGCCTTTTGTCGATGATTTTGGGGGGCGGTCGGAAATCCTCAGCCATCTCAATAGCATTATAGACTACATGAATCTTGTCGCCGGGAATACCGGATTGCCGCAGCAGATTTCGGGTTGCATCAGAGATGGTAATGACTCTATCGAGCCGGGGCAGAATCCTTCTGTCCAGCCAGTTGTAAAATTTCATGCGGAGACATTCAGCCGTCCAGCCATGGAAATAAGCCACCTGAGGAATATCTATCTTTCTGGTCGCCAGGTATCCGTAGAAGTTCGATTTATACTCGTGGCTGACAAGAAGGTCAACCTTCCTACTTGATATTATCTCTCTGAGTCTCCCGGGAATATGGGGATCAAACAGGCGGTTATCTTCGACCGCCGCGGAGGGAAATCCCTGTTTATCAAGTTCTTCCAGAAAATCATTGGTTTTATCCGGCTTTTTGTATGACACGCAAAGGCAATTAAAGGAGTCAAGATATCTGGTTTGTCCGATAATCAATCTTTCGGGGCTACCATAGAACTCCGATCCGCGCAGATGCATAACCGAAGGTTTCGCATTTTTCACAATCAATCACCTTCAACTGGAACAAAGTACTGTAAATAAAGACATTTCTTACGAATTTACAATTGATTCCAGAAAGTCATTTAGTTTCCGGCCCAGATCCCGCCAGCAATAATGCTTCTCGACTAAAATTCTACCCTCCTCACCAAGCCTTGACCTGAGGGAATAATCCTCAAGGCAACGTATTACCGCGTCGGCGAATTGCTTTTTATCGTCGGCGAGAATGATATTCCTGTTATCCGTCACCATAAGCCCCTCTGCCCCCACGGTTGTAGAAACAACCGCTTTTTTCATCGCCAGGGCTTCGAGGATTTTTAGTCTCGTTCCGCCTCCCACCCGAAGCGGGACTATGAACAGAGCTGCTTCGGCAATGTACGGCCTGACATCATCAACCGTTCCGACAATAGTGATTCCGTCAATTTTCTCGAGCCCCCTGATTTTCCCCGGTGGATTACGTCCGATAAAAGTAGCCCGAACCTGGGAATTTATTTGCTTTATAATCGGAAATATCTCGGTGGCAAAAAAAACGGCCGCATCCTGATTGGGCCGCCAGTCCATCGAACCGGTGGTGACCAGCATATCGGGATCGATGGCGGTATCCAGCGGACGGAAGTAATCGATGTCGACGCCGTTTTCGATGACTTCCAATTGTCCGCCGAAATCAAATTCACGTATTACGGAGGCCTCGTCTTTGCTGACAGCCGTGACTCCATCCGCCCATTTAAAGCACTTCTTTTCAAAGGCCAATATTTTTTTATACTGGATAGCTATGTATATTTTTTTAACAGGGTTGGATTCGGTGTCCCGGTACCTTCTCCAAATCCTTGATTCGACGTTATGCGTTACTATTACTTTTTTCGGGAATGATAAGTCCTTAATGAACATCGCATACGGCGTCCATTCGCAGATAATTATATCATATTGATTTTCTTCAATAAGCCGGGAGAAAGCTCTTTTGAAGGCTTTTGTATAATGACTGGTAACGATATATGGATATCGGGAAAACAGATTGAGAAAAAGCCTGACGTAAAATCTTATGCCTGCCTGGGTGCGATCGGGCTTGGGCACGCTGAACGGTTTAATGTTATTCTCTCTTAAAACACGACCGGCATCCGTTCGGGCATCGCCGTATGCAAGATATGAGACTTCGTTTGATTTCGATAATTCGCGATATAGATTGAAAGTCCTGATTCTCTTGCCGCTGTTGAGGGGAACGGGAAATTCTTCATCGATGACCAGAATTTTCATCATACGCACCGGATTTACGGCCGCACTCCTGTCCATCCGGCCGTTTCGACTTTCTATTTCAATAAAAGCATTTTGTGTGAATCAACCAGTCCGCTGATATTCAGGCGGCAGAAATATATTCCGGAAGCGACCAGATTGTCCATATTATCACAGCCATCCCATGATGAGAAATAATCTCCCGCCGCGCGGGGACCGTCAACGATAGTATTTACTTTTTTCCCTAAAATGTCATAAATAGATAACGACACATACGAACGAAAAGGAACATGGTACTTGATTCTTGTCAGACTATTAAAAGGATTGGGAGTATTATTAATTATTTTTCCCTGATCCGGCATGTTTATCGGATCGTCCGTATCGACATCAAGCGAAAATCCGGTCGCCTTGGCGGAGACGACATCCGATATCTGTGAAATATTATCAGCTTCATCGAGTGCCTTGGCGGCGATGTAATATGTTTCCCCTTCGATTAAATCGCCGATAGTACATTCCTCTGTCTCACCATCCGGCAATGGATTCGGGGGATTGGAAAGAATGGCGGCCGATGACCAGTTCGCTTCGGTTATATTATCGACCGAGTATCTGACCTCATATCGAGCGGCCGTCCCCACATATCCATCATCACCGGTAGCCGTCCATATAAGATCTATTTCGCCGAGATCGGTACCTGATGAAGCGCCCAGATCAATAATTTTTCCGGGAGGTATGGTATCCAGTTCCGTCATTATTTTCGCGAAGTAAATATCGACCGAACTGGCGCCGCTGCCCCAGAAAACAGGTATATAATTCGCATTGTTTGGGACATGAAAACAGGTATTGGGATCACGACAACTGGACTGGCCCGCTCCGGCCGAAACCATTACCGGATCGGTCCAGCTTTCCGAAAGCTGGGACCATTTTTTATAGAATATTCTCGACGAGGCATCATCCCCGGACGACTTTTTGCAGTAGAACAGGTACAGATTATTACCTTGAACGGTCGAGACATTATACCAGTCGTTTCCAAATGTAGATGATGAAGTATCGATAACCTGATGATTCCAGGCACCATTACCGTTATTATAATTTTTCCAGAGGTGGTGCAGCTCGTTTCCATAGCCGAAAATCAGGTGCATGGTGGTATCGTTGATGACATTATGCGTAAAAACTCTGGTCGAACCCATATTGAGAGCATAAATCGAGTGGTCGTTTTTCGCCTCAAAGGATGAACCGTTCCAGAAGTAATATTCATAACCACGATCATCGCCATCATAAAAAACTATCAGCGCCGGATTGCCGTTAACATACGGCATCGAACCTATCCTTACATCCGGGATTCCGGCGGCCACGGCAACTCCGGATGTCCAATCCGCCCCGTTGTTATCGGAATAATGATAAAGTACATTTTCCCCTATGTCACCGCCCCGGCGTGTAAAAAGCCAAATCCGACCGGTGTTCTGGACCATAATATTCGAACGATTCCATACCGTCGTGCCCTCGATGGGTACCAACGGCTCGGCGTCGGCATCACTATGAGACGGAGAATTAAATTTCCTGAATTTTACTCCGGTGCCGGCCGGAAATGTGAAATATAAATTTTCGCCTTCACCGAAGGCAGAAAGATGGAAATCAAGATAACCGTCTATGTGAATGTCGTTGCTGCTCCAGGTTTGCCCGGCATCGGTGGTATATTTCATATTACAGTTAACGCTGCCGTTGGAATAACTGATCCAGAAATTATTTGTATTGAGTTCCGACATATACCCTTTCCAGCGGGGTATCGCCAGAGTTGCGCCCACGACGCTGGAGGTCGCGACATAGACCGGGGCCGTAACTTCTTCACCGAAGGTACTTGCCGCCGTCGATATGAGAAAAAACGGAATTATTGCCAAAACTATCAGGAATCCCGATACCGATGAAAAGGTACCATTATCGGCTTTTTTATCCAATGCGTTAAATTTTCTTGTTTTCATAAAATTCTCCTGATGTATTTTAATTATCAAAAAAACAATCCTAATTAGGCCAATTTCAGCCTTTAAGACATCAATCAAATAGTTCCCGGGCTCGAATATAATATTCGGTAAATTTCAATGCAATATTTAAGTACGCACCTTAAATTATCGGTATCTATTCAAAAAAAGCCGCCTCTTTGTATCTTCCCCGGTCTCAAAATCTTACGCCCGTTCCCGCAAAAATTGCTTAAAATTTGAACACCAGTCTATAATCTATAACGAGCAATAAAGACTTAAATAGTCCCCAATTCAAGGCTTTTGTTGCTTTTTCCGCAATAATCGGTGCCGTTCCAGAACCTCCGTCGATAAATCCCGGGCACTTATTCGCTCAATAAATAGTTTCTTCCAGATAAATACGTTTAAAATATTCCATAACAGCATAGCTTTATTATAATTTTCGCTCTGGAGAGAGCGGAGATACGAGGCCGGATACATTTCGGTGGCCATATCGACAAGGGGCTGGAACAGAGTATCAGGTAAAGCCCAGTATTTTGTCGGGCATCCGAAACTTCTCTTCGGAAGATAAATAAATTCCCCGGAGAAATCATACTTTTTTAAAAGCTGTTTGACAATATATTTTCCCTCGATCAGTTTATCACTCCACGCTACGGAATTCATGTAATTAACGAGTTCCGGAATCATATAGGGGTAGAAAAGGTGATGTCCGTGCCGCTCGGCGAGTTTATGCCAGATCATCAGGTCCATCGTACACATGATGTTTACCATAGTGACCTGGTCGAGGATTGATTCTTTGTTGTAGTTTTTCAATAATGTCCTTCGCGAGGCTGTCACCGCATCGGGGCCGACCGACAGAAATTGCTCAATCTGTTCAAACTGAACATGCTGTAATATCGTCCAGAGAATATGCTGATCGGACGCCGAATTGCGGCCAAAATTCTTCGCGTAAAAACCCAGCGTGTAACTATCCGGTTGAATCAGACGGAAAATAAATTGATATATTTTATGCAGTCCGGTGAATCTCAGGAAGCTCAGCATACGGCGATTTCGATAAATGGACATGTGCAAATCATCCCCGAAAACTCCGTCGGCCAATAGTCCGTTAATATAAAGGACCTGACCTTCCCCGGCATTTTCCTTATACAATAGATGGAGCAAAACGGTCTGCAGATGATCGATTGGTTCCTCGACCAGGTTTATACTATCAATTAGACCCGTCAAATATTGCTCCGGCGTCCACTCGAAATTACGATGCGCGAGACCTATTTTATTGGCGGCCATTTCCGCGTATTTGGTTTCTTCATCATCGGCGTCCAGAAAAGAAAAACTTGTTGAAACCGATTTAACCCGCCTGTCAATAGAATGGCTGATCGCCGCCAGAAGTGAAGAATCATTTCCCCCGCTTAATGATATGGTCGGCCTGGGATGTCCCCCTATCACTTCTTCCAGCCCGGTTTTAATTATTTGTTCTACTTTTAAATCAGGTGATTCAACCGATGAACTTCCGCCATACTCAGAATCATACGGCCTCCAGTAACGTTTCCGCGTTATCGTACCTTCAGCCATGTCGATCTCTATTAATTGTCCGGCGGCCATTTTGAAAATGCCTTTACACATTGAGCCCGGTGGGACAACAATCCGATAGACGAGCAATTCAGGCAGGATATCTTCATTGAATTCCAATTTAATACCGGCCTCTTCCAACTGACGGAAGTCAGTGGAAAAAGCAAACTTCCCTTTCTGGAAATGATAAAAATAAGGCCTGCTGTTGGTGATACTATTGACCAGAGTTATTCGTTTTTGATAAGTATCTGTAATTGCTAATCCCAGTATATTATTGCCCAGAGTCCGGGCATGATTTATCTCCTCGCCGAACCGATCGGCAATGGCCTTGATTTCCCCGGCATCGAATGTCCTGTTTGATTCACCGATTATGAATTTTTTATCAAGCTCATGACAAAAGCCGTACATCGGGCCAAGCCTGTAATTTATTATAAGACCATCCCTGGATATGGTTTTTATATCATCGGTACCGTTGGTCGGAACCGAAGTGTTTTCGTTCTCGGCTATCCCGACACTAAAAAAAATCATCGGGCTTTTCCTCCGCCGGATTGAATGGTAACGCCGTCAAGCAACTCGGACAGTCTCCCCGTCAGATTCTTCCGGTCAATCTCATCGATGTATCTGTATTTTTTCACGCGGTTCGGTTCCGCAAGCCACTCCTTGTAAATCTGATCAAAAATGCCTATCATAGACTCCGTATTTGGTTTATTCAAATATACCCCGGCATTATATTTTTTAACCAGGTCTACGCATACACCCTCCGGTGACAATGCCAGAATTTTCAGACCGGAGGCCAGATAATCGAATAATTTGGCCGGGATAACATTTCTGGTTTGTTCCTTGAAACCAAGAAGAAGCAGCGCGTAGTCGGCTCGGGGATAAATCGGCAGCAATTCTGATCGCGCCTTGAAACCATGGAAAAAGACTACGTCACCGAGACCCAGATCTTCCGCAAAGTGATTATAATCGAAATCATGGTTGCCATAGAAGCTGGCCCGAATTGTATTCCTGTCGATATTATTTCTCTTAATCCACTCCGACAAGCATTCCAGGAAAAACATCGGATTGAAGTCACCATAAAGAGAGCCTGTATAAAGAAACTCCAGCGTCTTCCCATTCGATTGGAATATCTCCTGCTCGATATCGACTTCGTCATAATCGAATCCATTGGTGATGGTCATTATTTGGCTGCCGTGATAATCCCGGGTATGTTCCTGCATCTGTTGCGAAAATCCGGGCGAGGCGGTAATTATCCTCCGGGCGCGCTTCAGCGAAAAAGTCTCCCAGAATTTATCGTAGCTCTTTACATATTTCGGATACCCTCGATCTTGATAAGTATGATTTAAAGTCCAGAGATCCCGGAAATCGGCGATATAAGGCAATCCGGTCAGGCGTGAAAGCACTGATGCCAGAATATGGGTCGAGACCGGAGGTGATGACGACATTATGACCGAGATCTTCTCTTTACGAATTACCCGGAGACCCTTTATAATCGCCAGAGGTATCCAGAATATGGCATCATCGGGTACCGTTAAAAAATAGCGTACGAAACGTTTCAGTCTTGCAAAAATCGACAACCTGCGGGGGACATCATTAATATTAACGGTATTTTTCCTTTTCCCCGGCGAGGGCTTTTCATTTTTTGCCTTTTCCCATCTTTCCAGTCTGGCCAGTGGCTCGATGGCAATCGACCGGTAAACAGCTGTATCTGGAATTTTCTCCAGCAGTGTTTCGTCCCAGGAAAAATTAAAGCCGTTCTTTACTGTAAGAACGACCGGTATCCATTTGAAATCGGGTAAATATTTACAGAAATTTACGATGCGATGGCCGCCCACGGCCGCCATCGGAGGAAAAACATATGAGACAAAAAGAATTTTTTTCGAGCTATCCATTTTTTCGCAAAGTTCGCAACAACTCGCTGTAGATTACTTCCCCGCTAATATTGGTTCTGCCTTTTATGAGTATATATAATTTTTCCATCAGACACGACCAGGCAAAAAAGAAATTATATATTATTTTAAAGACGTAAGCCTTTCGGCCATAGAATTTTTTGAAAAAAAGTGACCGGCTCCTGAAAAAATTTACTTCAGTATCGAGCCGCCCTCGTTTTTTCCGGCTTCTACCTATTAGATGGATGACTTCGATTTCAGGTATATAGTACCCCTTAAAACCGGCCCGGCGCATCCGATAAAAATAATCGTTTTCCTCACTGAATAAAAAATAATCTTCGGCCAGAACTCCAATCGTTTTAATCACTTCATCTCTGATAATCAGGCAAGCCGCGGAAAGAACCTCAGCTTCTGTGGGCTCGGTAATTTTCCGCCAGTCAATCTGCCGATAGCCCAGAATTCGCCGGAACAGGCTCTCGAATGGAAAGAAATGGTACGACAAACAATATCGAAATTCGCCCATCAGAGTTGGAAGCGGCTTAAGAGGCATCTCGACGATTTCATCGGCGTTCTTCAATTTTGGCCCGGCGGCTGCGGCCAGCGGATTGTTCTTCATAAAAGCGCAAAGACCTCTAATCGATCCCTGCGGTATGATTGTGTCGGTATTCAGGAGTAAATACAAATCACCCGAAGCTTTTTTGAGGATTTGATTATTGGCTCTTGCAAATCCGACATTTTCCGCATTCTCAATCAGATTTACTTCCGGAAACTCCTTTTTAATCATTTCAACCGAACCATCAGTCGAATGATTATCGACGATCCATACTTCACCGTCAATATCACGCAGCTCCGGGAAAAGCGAATTCAGACAGTTTCTTGTCAGCTCCAGGGTGTTCCAACTAACAATAACAACTATCAGTTTCATTATTCAGAGATTAGTTCTTTGTTAAGCCATTTAATCGTCGTGTCGAATAGCTGGCGAGACGATTCGCGCGTGGAAAATGTGTGATTCGCTTTGGGTATTTCCTCAATATTGAAATAATCAGAATGACCGGAATAGTCTTTCACGATATACTTGACAAATATTCTCTTAAAATCATACGCCGCTCGATCATAATCCGGCATAACAAAAAGGACCTTTTTGCCGGATTTCACAAGGCTGTCAAAAGATTTATGAAAGACACGATTATAGAAACCATGCTTACCCTTTGTATCATTTTCATCCACATCAACATCGATTAGCTGTTTCGATTTCGGTGACGGTAGTCTTTTGGTGAACTTGACCATTAGTGAGGCGAATAGATCTTTATATGACGATTTCCCTGAAAAAAACCGCATCCAGGCCCTGGGATTAAGTGCCCGGCGCAGGTACATTGAAAATACCATATCGGCATCGATCGGATGCATACTGGATTGCTCGGCCTCCGCTGATGTAACCAGAATAGGCCCGGCCACAAATATAACGCCGTCAATATATTTATCAGCGGCCGCGGTTATAATACCGGTCAGGGCACCGCCGCACAGCCCGTAGAAATATATCTTTTT
>CAYXTW010000024.1:41912-49247 GCA_964467955.1 uncultured Ignavibacteriaceae bacterium
GGCGGCGCGGGTTGCCAGGTTTCCGTCTTCGACCATTCGAATTCGCGCGGAATCGCCACCAATTCCGATTTCGGATAACAATCGGCCAGAGCCGTCAATTCCGGACGAATACTGGACACATTGGGCCCTATTTGTACAACCAGAACATCGCCCTTATACTCCGACGATTTATCTTTCAATCCGTTTTCAGAGGCTGTAACAAAGAATTCGCCGGTCAGTTCATATCCTTCGACCATTATTGTCTGTCCCGCTTTTAAATCGCTTAACAATTGATCCCGGTCTCTTATGATTTTCTTTTCAATCAGCATTTGAGAGGCGAGATGCGACCTGAGGTGGTTATAAAAATACTCGGAGGTGTCTATCACCGGCTCCCAGAGAATCAAAGCTTCCGGCGATAATATCTCGGCCGTATGGGCGGCCAGCGTTCCTCCCCAGCGTAATCCCAGAAGAGCTGTTTTGTCGAGGGAGTGTTTTTCCTTAAAATATCGATAAATTCCTTTTATATCTGCAATTCGATCATTAAATGACGCGTCCCCGAAAGCTCCTTCACTGTCTCCGTCGCCATAATAGTCGAAACAAATAACGGCTGTTCCCATTGATGCCAGAGCACGGGCAAAGGATACATAAACCCTGATTGTACGGACCCTTTCTTCCGCAAACGGGCCGCACAAGACAAGGCCCGCCAATGGCTTGGAATTCGGCACGAATTCGGCGCAAAAGAGATTTTTGCCATCCCTCGAAAAATAATTATGTTCCTCAATAACGGTATTATTGGGGGAGTTAATTTCTGTCAGATTAAGCGACATGTAATCTCCATTATTCCGACAAGATGTCCGGACAATCCTGCCGGCAAAGATTGAAGGACAAGTATTACATTTCAGTAATTATCGTCAATTATTATCATTATCATTAGATTGCAGTAACGGACAGGGTTACTCCAAAAGGGGCTTTATAACACGGGTCATTATCAGGTAACCTTCTTCATCAGGATGAATGGCGTCTCGGGCAAGCGAATCCGGCAAATACCCCTCTTTGTCGGCCATAGCTTGATAATAATCGGCCAGGACCAATTTTTCGTCAGCCGCGAATTTTCTGATTCGATTATTAAATTCTTTGATATGCTCCGTCATGCTGTAGTTTTCGTATTCCTCGGCACGACGCGTTAAGGGAACGACCGTCGCCAGAATCGGCTCAATATTTCTCACCTGTGCCATTCTGGCCATGGTTTCGTATTCATCCCATATCATCTCCGGATCAGCCTGCGGATGAAAGTTGCCGGAACAGAATTTGATGACCACCCGGCCGGGATTCAGCCGCAAAACATCCGAGGAAAATCGGGCCAGGAGTTGCATATCGGATTGGGCGCCGATACCGCGATTGATTATCTTCAAATCAGGAAAATATTTTTCTGTATCCCAGGATTTTGTGATTGAAGCGCCGAAAAAAACCGTCATTTCCTTTCTCTGTGCCGGCGACGTTTCAGTCAGCAGACGCCTATTTTCTTCGGAATAAAAGGAAATCGCCGGATAATCCGCCTGCAAGTTCTTAAATTTATTCAACAAATCATCCTGATATTTGTGCAGAAGCCCATTTTCCTCCCTCAGCCTGACGGATTTATATAAGATATAGGCGCCGATCAGGTTGCCTATCACCGAGACTATTAAGATTACCATTGGTATCGTTTTCATTCAGCGGTTCTCCAATCTGACTTCGAACTCCATGTTTTAATATTTGCCGGATGGGACAAATAATAACTTAAGAAATACGTTTCATTTTTACAACTTTCTAAAGCTATATTGTACATCCGGTAAAGTCAATAAAAATGTGCCGGATGGCATGGTAATACATGTAATCCATCAGATACCCCGCTGCAAGCAGGCGATGATTCCGAGCGGTGCCCGGCGAGTCCTCACTTGACAACGAAGTTTGCTTCGTTTCCTATATTCAAGGAATCCCTCCATCGGTGTTTTTCCGGGCAAAAGCCGGCGTAAGGGTATGGGGTGAATGAAGATAGCAGGAATTGGGGACGACTTTTATTCGGGCGACATATATTCCCGCTTGCACCCTGCATAATTATCCGCGCACGAGGACGTACGCTAGCCATGGAAATTTCGAATTTGAATACTTGTGCCACACTGCGATATTTTTCGTTTCTATAAAGCGGCCTCGAACAGGTTTTCCATCGAAGCTGTACTGATTTTGTGGAAATATAGCGGCAGTAATCCGATCAGCGGAAGAACAGGATAATATTGCAATGCGACCTTTGTTATTATTTCCGCTCTTTGAGGGATCGCCGGCCAGAGATTTCTTTATTATTACCTTTTATTCATTCGTATCATTTTCGTAGATTTATTTTATAAGGGAATCATGGACTAATTATGTCCGAGTTAAATGACTTTGATGATGAATCCACCCGGTCACTGAAACCGATAACGATCGGCACCCAAATCGGGCAATATATTTTAAAAAGAATTATTGCGTCGGGTGGGATGGGAACGGTTTTTGAAGCCCAGCAAAGAAATCCTCGAAGAACCGTGGCGGTCAAGATTATCAAAGGTTCTCTGGCGACCGAGGGGGCGGTTCAGCGCCTGGAATACGAGGCTCAGTTGCTGGCTCGACTTCGGCATCCCGGAATCGCTCAAATTTATGAAGCGGGATCCTATAATGATGAGATATCCCCGGTTCCCTTTTTTGCCATGGAGTATATTCCCAACGCCAGGGCAATCACCGAGTATGCCGTCTTAAAGCAACTAAGTGTCCGCGAACGGCTTGACCTTTTTTTGCAGGTTTGTGATGCCGTCCATCACGGTCATCAGCGCGGTATCGTGCATCGGGATTTGAAGCCCTCAAACATCCTTGTCGATTCGAATGGCCGCGTGCGTATCATCGATTTCGGCGTCGCGCGTGCCACCGATTCCGATATGAAACAGGCGGCCGCCCAGACGGAGGTGGGTCAAATAGTCGGTTCGATTCAATATATGAGTCCGGAGCAATTCGATGCCGATCCCAATGACATTGATACCCGAAGTGACATTTATGCGCTCGGGCTGGTTCTGTACGAGTTGCTGAGCGGGACTTTGCCGTACGCCTCCAATTCGGAGAAAATTTTTAATTTCGCTGCCGAAGTCCGCGAAGGGAATTTAATCCCGCTGGGAACGCGGAACAAATCGCTTAAAGGCGAATTGGAGGCCATTGTCCATAAGGCACTCCAGCGGGATCGGGAAAACCGATATCAATCGGCCTTCGGCTTGGCCCAGGATATTAATCGTTTTCTGGCCGGTGATGCAGTTGTCGCGCGACCGCCGGGACTGTCATATCAGTTCCGTGTCTTTGCCCGAAGGAATAAAACGATTATCGGACTCGTGGCCGGAGCTTTTGCATTGCTCCTGGCAGGTGTTATTATAACCACCTCACTGCTTTTAAAAGTCGATCAGGAACGCCGGAAGGCGGAAATTGCATCGCGACAGGCAACAGCCGGGCAGACGTTTCTTTCCGATGTGCTTCATTCGGCTTTCCCTCCCGGTTATGGTGACAAAACCACCGTTCTGGGCGTCATTGATCGAGCCAGCCAGATGCTTAACGGGGCTTTTCCGGATGATCCCGAAATCGAGGCCGACCTGAGAACTTCTCTGGGGAAGGCATACATGAATCTGGGCCATTGGGATCAGGCCGAACGGGAATTAAATTTCGCACTGGAATTGAATAAAAGAACGAGGGGCGAATCGGACGATAAGACTCTGGATGTACGGAGAGAACTGGCGGCACTTTTCGGTATTGTGGATGACAGAGCCGCCCAGCTAAATAATATCAGGGCAATGGAGACGGCAATTAGTGAACGATTCGGCAATTCGGACATTAAGACTCTGGATGCCAAAGGCGATTTGGCGGGCGCCCTGGAGGATTATGGTTATCATACCGAAGCCAGACGACTGTCCAAAGAGGTTTGGGATGGTTTAAAAATGAATGTCGGGGCTGACTCGTCGTCAACTCTGACAGAACAGATTCGATATTCCTGGCTACTAATGGAGTCAGGACGGATTGATGAGGCAAAAGAAATTTGCCGCGACGCCTTTAATCGAATCAAGAAACAGGTTCACGGTGAGAATCATATAATGATGAAACAAGTCAGGAGTTGTCTTGCGGCAGCCTACATTATACGGGGTGATATCGATTCGGCAAGAATCCTGTACGGAAATCGAAAAGTACCGGAGCAGTTTGGTATTGAGCGTGTTTTTCAGGGAAAATTTGATTTGGAAAGCAAACCGTTTCAATTACTGGTATTTTTTGAAACCTGGTGCCCGTTTTCTCGTCAAGCCATGCTTAGACTGGAGCAGGTTCATCGACAGTACAGCCAATTCGGGCTGGAAGTCGTAGGATTGACCAAAGTCACGAAGAGCTCGACTGACGAAATCGTCGAGAATTATCTCAAGGATCAAAACATCAGTTTCGCCGCTGTCAAAGAGAATGGCCGCTCGTGGAATTACTTCGATTGTGACGGGACTCCCTCTATTAGATTGTTATGCCGCGATTACCTGATTTGGGAACATTATTGGCCCGCCACCGATCGAATCCCGACCCAGATACTTGAGGGAATAGTCGCGGCCCAAAGTTGCGGTATAATTCAATAATTACATGCCGGGCTCAACAGTATTATATCTGCAGCCTAAATTCTCTCCAGTTTTAGATATTATCATATCTTTCGCATCTCTTACGATATTTCCGCGGCTGGTGAATCCCCTCGTCTGCCAGCGAAAATTTGTCCCATTCCGGCAATACCCGCAACCTTCCTGATTATCACACGTATATAAAACCCAGTTATCCAGGTTACTCGCATGAGTATCCTGATTTGAATACCGATCCTGCGCTCGAGACTGGTTCATAGATAAAGTCCGGATTCATTTTGAACCGGTGATTAGGCAGGCGGGGCGATTTGCCATCCGGTCATTTGTTGCCGCAACGGGGATTATATATGAAAAAACAAAAAAACGCATTATTGATGCGCTTAGCCATAAATACGTTATCGGTAGCGGCCATATTAATGGTTATGACCTCGATACTTGCCGCCGATGATTTCACGCCGGTTATAAAGCCGACGTTATCAACCAAACAGGCTACCGGTTTGATTAAAATCGACGGCGACTTAAGTGATCCCGGGTGGAAAAATGTCGGCCACGTTACCGATTTTGTCGAGCGTAATCCCGGAGAAAATATAAAACCGGCCGTTAAAACCGATGCTTACCTTACTTATGATAAAGATTACTTATATGTCGCCTTTGTCTGTTATGATGATCCGAATGATTTACGCGCGACGATGTGTCAGCGGGATCAGTACGAGGGTGATGACCTCGTCGGTATTTTAATAGACACCTACGGCGAATCCTCATGGGGTTACGAATTGTTCGTCAACCCCCACGGAGTCCAAAAAGACAGGCTCTGGACCATGACCGGCGGCGAAGATGTCGGCTTTGATTTAATATGGAATTCAGCCGCGCAAATAACCGATTCCGGGTATCAGGTGGAAATCGCCGTACCGTTTACCGGCATGAGGTTTCCCAACCGGGACGAACAATCATGGCGTGTCGAATTCTGGCGCAATCGTCCCCGTGATAGTTATTACCAGTATTCGTGGGGCGCCGATGACCGCAACGACCAGTGTTTTGCCTGTAAATGGGGAACGGTCACCGGTATCAGAAATGTCCACCCCGGCAAAGGCTTCGAAATTCTGCCGAGCCTGGTCGGCCGACAGTCGGGCTACCGTCGACCGAAAAGTATAAACGTGCCGTTCGAAAATGAAGATCCCGATGTAGAACTATCACTCGGCGGCAAATTCTCGGTTTCGTCGTCCACAACTATCGAAGGCTATTATAACCCTGACTTTTCCCAGGTTGAGGCGGATGCGGCGCAGATCGATGTCAACTCGACGATTGAGTTGCTCTTTCCCGAAAGACGACCGTTCTTCCAGGAGGGCGCCGATATATTCCGAACTTATTTCAACTCGTTCTATACTCGAACCGTCTGGAATCCGATATATGCGGCCAAACTTATTCAACGAACCGAGCGCAACAGTATCGGCTTTATGACCGCGCTCGATGAAAATTCACCTTACAGCGCACCTTTCGAAGAAGAAGGCTCGGTTATTGATGCCGGTAAAAGTTACGTTAATGTTTTGCGCGGGCAGCGCACTTTCGGGAACAGCAACCAGGTCGGATTCATGCTGACTGATCGACGTTTCGAGGGCGGCGGCTCCGGGTCGATCGCGACGGTCGATGGACGGATTCGATTGACGCCGGCCCTGGCGATTCTCGGTCAATTTATCGTCTCACATACCGCCGAGCCGGATCACTTCACTCACTATTTAGATAGCCTGCTCGCGGCGACACCGGACTCCCTTGACCGGAACGTTCGAGACAGCGTTTTGAACGACAGAAAATGGTTCGACTTCGGCCGGTACACCGAGGCGCTGGACGGGGAATCCTATTACGGTCATGCCCTGATTGCCGAAATAAGGCGATTCGGTCGAGATTGGACCTTTATGTGGGATTATAACGAAGTCTCACCGTCATATCGGACTCAGACCGGCTATGATCCATGGAATAATCAGCGCAACTCTTTTGTCGACTTTCACTATAATTTCTATCCCGAAAAATCCATTTTCGTCAATATCACGCCTGAAATAAATGTCGACGGACGCTGGAATTTCGAGGGTATACGAAAATGGCGGCACGCCACTATCTCGCTCAATTCCGCTTTAAGAGTCGCCCAGACGTCTATCGGTATCGCTTATTCACGGGGCGAGGAATTGTGGGGCGGCATTCAGTACAACGGCCTCTGGTCGGCAAGATTTTCGACCGACTGCCGCCTTAGCGACATGGTGGGTACCGGATTCAATTTAAGCTTCAGCCGCAATCCCGCCTTGAGTGTCGGCTTGTCGGGAGACGAAAACTCATTGTCGGCTTATGCGGAGTTGAAACCGCTGGATCGTCTGACCATAGTACCGACCACAAGCTATGTAAGAAGTTCCGATGTCAACCAGGGCGTCGAGTTGTTCCGGCAGTTTATCGGCCGAACCAGACTTGAGCTGCAACTGAATACCCGGCTGTCGGTCAGACTGGTGGTGCAATATAATGATCTGAAAATGCGATATACATTTCCGGGGGCCGAGAATTGGCCGGTCGCCGATTTGCCGGTTTATAAATCGAAACGATGGGATATCGATCCTCTGATAACATATCGGATAAGTCCCTTTTCGCTGTTTTACATCGGCTCGACACAAGACTACAATGATCTCAATACCGACCCGGATAAATCCTCCAACTGGCGCATCACCGAACGCCA
>CAYXTW010000025.1:0-48675 GCA_964467955.1 uncultured Ignavibacteriaceae bacterium
AAAACGATTTAATCTAATGATTGATCGTCAGGCTTTTGCTTGTGATTCGTTTCCCTCGGCGTATCAATGAGTATCTCTTTGATCGCCTCGCGATTATAGCCGACCGCCATCAGCCTTCCGCTGATTATTATCGGCCGATTGAGAAGATCGTTATCCTGAGCGATAAGGTCTATAACTTCCTGCCGGCTGGGCAGGGCTTTATCCAGTTTGTTTTTCTTGTACGACTTGGAGTTTGTATTTAGGAAATGATGAAGATTGTAATGTCGGATAAGACCCGAGATTTGCGGATGATTCAACGGTTCTTTTCCGATGTTATGAATGTGAAGACTGACCTCCTGCTCCTCAAGATAATCGCGCACCTCGCCAAAGCATGGGTCGTCGGAATTAACATACAAAATGACTTTCTTATTCATTACTTTCTATTACCTCCAAAAGAGCTACGAACTAGCCCCCACTTTTTCAAAATAATTTCACTGTCAATTCACAATTGATCACCGATTCGTTCCCGAGACTGCAACGATATTATGAAGGAGGCCCGGCGGTGTTCGGCGTATAAGCATGATGTCTTAACAATAAACACCGCCGGGTTAAGCATGTCCTCTTTCAAATTCTACAATATATTACGGTCAAAGTTGAAAATAGTCAATGCGAAGTAATTGCGTATTTAATACGTATATTTCCTGTTTTTCTAATGAGATCTCAGATAAGTTGCCAGATTTATCCCCTTATTTGTGATTCCCAGCTTTTTCCTGATTTGCTCCCTGTGTTTTTGAATAGTGAGGATCGAGAGGTTAAGTTCTTCAGATATTTGTTTGGAAGACCTTCCCTCCTTTATCATATCACAAATTTCAGATTCGCGCGAAGTAAGCCGATCGTAACGATCCTTGAATATATCTATGTCTCTGGCCAACATAATATTAAGTTCGGTTTCGAGAGTCTCTATGTCTTTTGCACCGGCCGGGCCGACTTTTGGTTTAAGACGTTTTAGCACTGATGTGGTGACCTGTTCAACGTCTCGACATATATTTTGCTTATAATCCTGTCTTTCCTTTTCGATATGCGCCAATATCTCTTTAAGTGCTATGTTCTTTTCTGTTAAGGCCTTACGTTCCTCTCTTAATTCCTCGGTCTTTTGTTTCAATAATTCCTCGTTTTGTTTTCGCACCGTGATGTCGTGGGAGATTATCTGAATTCCAACTTCATGGCCACTGGCATCTTTGACGACCTGTAAATTTGACCAGAACCATCGTTTGCCGGCGGGAAGTTCCAGCAAATCCTCAAACTCCTGGCCTTTTCCCGATTTTAAAATTTTCTGATTTCTTTTCTGAATCTCTTCAAAGGAATCCGGCAAAAACTCTCGAATCGATTTCCCGATAATATCATCCGGCTTCCGGCTCAAATTCCTTGCCCCGGTTTTGTTTATCAACAAAATCGTACCGTCTTTCGCTAAAAGTGTAATGGCATAATCGGAGCTGTCGATTAACAGCCGATATCTTTCTTCGCTTTCTCGCAGTGCAATTTCGGCCTGCCGGCGGTCAGTCAAATCATGTGCCATGGCTATGAAATGCCTCCCCGGCGATTCCGGATCCCCCTTGATTGCCACCGACAATTCAAACCAGCGTGTCTCCCCATGCATCTTCAGCGAATAAACCTTTCCCCGGCTTTGTTGCATCCTGGCCGCCTCCTTAATTGCCGCCATAATAATCCTGGAGGCTTCCCTGGGAAGAACCTCGTCCACCCTTTGTCCGAGAAATTCCTCCGGCGGTCGAAATAAGAGTCCCGGATGAGGAGCGCGAAAATCAATGATTTTGCCGTTTATATCAACTTCAAATAGAAGATCGGGCAAAGCATTAAGGGTCGCGTTCAATTGTTCGTGTGCGTCGCGAAGCGCCAGGTCCGCCTTCTTTTGATCAGTAATATCCCGGGCGGTTCCAAAAACACCTGTAATTTTGCCGTCTTTGTCACGAAGCGGCTCGTTCTTAAAACGACAGATTTTGCCATTTAAAAAAACCAGTTCATACTCGGGACTTCCGCCGTTTAGCGTTTGCTTATAGACATCGAGGGCAAGCTTTTGACTTTCCTCGGTAAATAAAGGAAGAAAACTCTTTCCGACTATTTTGCTCCGGGGCAGACCGACGACAATCTCGCCCATCTTATTTGTATAGGTGATAATTTGTCGGGTATCGATTGCATATGCAATGTCGCCCAGATTCTCCAGAAAATTCCTGAAATGCTCCTCTCTATCCTGTAATGCCTTTTCCGCCTGTTTGCGTCTAGTTATGTCTGTGAGGACTCCCTCATAATGCGAAATCCGACCTTCTTCATCTAAAATAGCACGCGCATTTTCCAATACCGTAATCTCACGGCCGTCCTTACACCGCAGGCGGAATTCGACATTTCTGAGCTCCCCGTCTTTATCCAGTTTCTGCGTTAATTCTTTTCTATCTATCGGATTAACATACAGATTTTGGGCCAATCCGATTTTAAGCAAATCCTCTTCCGAATCATACCCCAGCATCTTTACCAAGGCCGGATTGGCCGAAAGAATCGCTCCGTCCGGTTTTGTTTGATATACGCCGTCGAGTATATTTTCGAAAAGACCGCGATACTTCGCCTCCGATTTTTTCAACGCATCTTCGGCCTGCTTGCGCTTGGTTATATCGTACACTATCCCCTGCACATAAAGCGGTTTGCCGTCATCGCCGCAGACATTCTGGATGAACTCCTGAATCCACCTTATCTCCCCGTCCCGGCGGATAATGCGATACTCTCGCAAGACCGAATAATCCGGCTTACATTTTACTTCATACATTCCGGCTATTCCGGTCAGATCTTTCGGATGGATTACATCATTCCATTTGATTTCGCCCGAGATGAATTCTTTTTCCGTATAGCCGGTGATTTCCTCGACCGCCCCATGAAAAAATAGCGGCGTAAAATCCATTTTCCCGCGATAGGCAATGCCACGGAATTTGCTTAAAAACGACCGATATTGATCTTCGCTGTCCCGTAAGGCCCTCTCGACTTTCTTAAGATTTTCCATCTGTTCCTGCAGCCGCCGATTGGCATCCGTAAGCTCATCGGTTCGTTCCCCGACTCGTTTTTCAAGTTCATCATGCGCCTTTTTCTGGGCCTCTTCAGCTATTTTGCGTTCAGTGATATCGACCACAACTCCCCTCAGTCCCACCGGATTTCCATTGCGAACAATCGGCCTCGTGTAAATCAATACGGGAAAAGTCCCTCCGTCTTTTCTCATTACCGTATATTCATGCGGCTTAAGTTCGCCACCACTCAAAATCCTGGCAATATTTTCTCTGGCCCGTTCTCGATCTCCCGGGCTGAATAACTGCAACGCATTCAAACCACTATCTATATCATCCTGCGTATAGCCGGTAGATTCGAAACCAAAACGATTTGTATATGTGAAATTGGCATTAAGGTCGAGCTCAAAGATTGTCTGCGGCAACATCTCTGCCAACTCACGAAATCTCTGTTCGCCATCGATAACTGCCTGCGATTTATTATTCTTTTGATTCATGACTTTCTTATTGATGATCTAAAATAAGGATAACGTCTTCTCCTTGCCGATTGCAGCTAATATCACTCATCCGAGTTCTAGACTATTGATTTTCCGCTTCCCGCCAAATTGAATCCGAACAGATATAACAAGCGGGAAAGCAATTATTAGACGCCGCTTAACTTATTTATGCATAAAATAAACCATTCGACACTCACTGTCAATATGTATTTGCCCTATTTTTCTTATCAATTCGCATGCCGCGGAACTCCATCTTTCCCTGGAGTTATTACAACACATAAGAATATACGATTAATTTGAAAATCGAGGCAATTTAATCGATTTATTGAAACTTCGGGATTTTTTCAACGTCATGAATAGATGATAGGAAGATACGGGCAAATCGAATAATATCGGAAATGACTGGCCGGAGGTCCTATCATGCAACTATACTTAAAGGCAGTTTGCCCGATTTTACTATCGCTATTGCCGGCTATTCCCCTTTTGGCTGAGGAAGACTCTCCTGTTTCCAAAGAAAGAGTGGTACCTGAAATCCGTGCCACACGGGCTAATCCGCATCCGCCGGTAATTGATGGCTTTCTGAATGACGAAATATGGAATAGCCAGAACACGGATTTCGCCCGTAATTTCACTCAGCGTGAACCCGACGAGGGTAAAGCCGCAACCGAATCAACGGTTGTTGCCGTGGCTTATGATGATGACGCCGTATATTTTGCCTTCTGGTGTTATGACTCCGAACCAGATAAGATTATCCGGCAGCTGACCAGAAGAGACCGCGCCACCGAGTCGGACCAGGTTTACGTTCGTATTGACCCGTATCATGACCACCAGAGCGGATATTCTTTCAATGTCAATGCTTCCGGCGTTCAGCGCGATCGGCGGCTTTTTAACGAAGAATTCGCCGATGATGCCTGGGATGGCGTCTGGAGTTCGGCGGTGCAGCCTCAACCGTGGGGATGGTCGGCAGAGATAAAAATACCTTATCATTGCCTGCGTTTCGGTGAAAAAGAGGAGCATACATGGGGAGTAGATTTTGTCAGGACTATTTGCCGCAAAACGGAGAATGTCCGCTGGGCATACACGCCTTCATCCGAGGGCGGTTTTGTGTCCAATTTCGGACATTTAACCGGCTTAAAGAGAATTAAACCGGCCGGCCGGCTGGAACTCCTCCCCCATATCGTAACAAGCTCTGAAATGGAGCCCAAAAGCCTCGGCAATCCTGATGGCCGCGATTATATGGGCAACGTCGGCCTCGATCTGAAATACGGGCTGTCATCCAATCTGACTTTGGATGCTGCCATAAATCCCGATTTCGGCCAGGTCGAGCTGGATAATCCGGTCTTGAATCTTTCCACCTATGAAACCTATTACACCGAGAAAAGGCCTTTCTTTATGGAAGGCGCTGACTTATACATGGCCGAATACACCATGTTTTATTCGCGGCGGATCGGGCGTTCTCCGGAAAGTGACGTTGACGATGACAATCTGATTTATTATACCGGCTACCCGAAAGGGACTACTATTCTCGGGGCGTCCAAGCTGACCGGAAAACTATCGACCGGAACATCGATTGCCTTTTTGAGTGCGGTCACCGATGAGGAAAAGGCAAAATACGCCGCGGAATACCTCGAACTGGATTCGACCAAGTCAGGCGATTCATATCAGGTTGATACATTGTCGATCGATACCGCTTTCAAAGAAGGTGTTGTCGAGCCACGGGCGACTTATTCGGTTCTAAGAGTCAAACAGGATGTCCTGGTGAACTCCAGTATCGGTGCCATATTGACCGCAGTCGGTCAGGACACACGTCATCCGGCCTATACGGGCGGAATCGATTGGCGCCTGCGCACTAACAATTCCGCCTGGTGTTTTCGCGGACAGTCGATTTTCAGCCGCGTTAATAAGGAGAACTTCGGCTTTGCAACCGATGCCGTAATCGAAAAAACGGCCGGGAAACATATTCTCGGTGCGGTCGGAACGGTTATAAAAAATCCGGACCTTCAAATTAATCGCCTTGGTTATACGCAGCGAAACGACATCCGGAATGGTTGGACATGGTGGCAGTACCGCACCACCGATGACTGGTGGATTGTCCGCAACAGCTGGAACAATATCAATTTTTCGACCAGCTGGAATTACGATGGCTACAATGTCGAACGCGCCTTTAATTTTAATAACACCATACAATTTACAAATTACTGGTACGCGGGGATGGGTATTGCGCAAAACTGGGCCGACTACGATGACCGCGAGACGCGCGGCAACGTTATCTGGAAAATCCCGCGTAACTGGTATACCTGGTTCTGGTTCGACACTGATGCCAGAAAGAAATTCTCGTACGAATTCGATTTCTATGCCGGCAACAGCCGGACCGCCCCCTGGTGGATGACGGAAATGTTGTTTCGCTATCGTCCGGCCAGCAATATGGAGTTTATTCTCTACGGCGAATATACCCATGATTTCGACCAGCTGATGTGGGTCGATAATCCGGATGATAAAACATCCATCTTTGCCGATAAGGACCAGAATATTCTGAATATCAACGCCAGCGCCAGTGTCGTTTTCCGCAATAATCTTTCCTGCCAGTTGTCGGCGGCAGGATTGCTGACCGGTCTGGATTATTATGATTACCGCCGTTATTTGGGCGGATTTACTTATACCAGACCGCAATCGGGATACAATAAAGATTATAATTTTTCGGTACTGAATTCGACCTTTCTGCTGCGCTGGGAGTACCTGCCCGGAAGTACGCTCTACCTGGTCTGGACCCGTTCGCGGACAGAAGTGGATAATACGGTCAATGAATTGATCTTCTGGCGAGATTTCAAGCGCTTTTTCAAAGGTGAAGCCCGCAACATCTTTCTGGTGAAAGTCAGCTACTGGCTGAACACATAAAGGTACTTGTACAAGGGTAGCTCGAACATTCCTGTCTAAGGTCGCAGGACAGGTTTCGGATGGCCCGTTTAAATAGGATATGAGAAATCCGGCAAATCCGCAATAATTTATCAGGAAAACTGCCCCAAAGCGCACCGGCTGACCGGCTTACCGATTTTTTACGAATTATTTGAAAATAACCGATAATTTATGAAAATAAATGTAGGTTTTTGTCGATAGATAGCGTATAATGAATTGTTAGTTTAAATTTGAGTTCGGCCTTTATCGCAGTCTTGTCTTTATTTACAACTCTCCGAAAAAGCTTAATCTCGAATTGACCGCGCAATTACGCGCAAGATGTCTTTTATCTTGGAGTAACTGATTTCAATGGAAAGAAATTCACTTCGAGATAAGCAACTACGGAGTGTAGAATGAATATCTACATCGGAAACATGTCGTTTGATACGACAGAAGATCAATTACGCAAAGCCTTTGAGGGCTATGGCGAAGTCTCAACCGTTAACATTATTACCGACAAAAACAGCGGCGAGCCGAGAGGTTTTGCGTTTGTCGAGATGTCGGCGAAGGATGAGGCCATGGCTGCCATCAGCGGCATGAACGGAACCGAAGTCGACGGAAGAGAGATCAAGGTCAGCGAAGCCAGACCGCGTGTCGACAGAGGTAATCGCGGCGGTGGCGGCGGCTATCGCAATTCGTATTGATGACGACAAAATGAAATCCGCGCCGAGTCTGGCGCGGGATTAATTTCTAAGGAGACCGGCTTCGGCCGGCCTCCTTTTTTTATTTTCCTGATTTCAAGTCTTCGGAGGTTAGCGAGCCCTGTACTCCTGACTTTCGCGCGAAGCATACTTCATGCAAGCGCGAAAAAAAAGACGTTGAAACCGGAAAGGTTTCAACCCACCGGGCTTGAAGAGAAACACGCCCCGAGGGTGCGCCGCCCGGTCTACAACTACTTTCAAACAGAATGTTATTTGGCGTCAGTTTGCCCTGCCGATAGGCGGTCTGCAGATACATGAGGATAGATTGCCACGTCGCTAATCCCGCCATCGGGATTAAGCTCCTCACAATAACTTAAAAATAAATACGAATATTATGGCGTCGTCCGTGCCGTCAGGCGGCATTGACGCCCGGAATCGAACAGTAAGAACATGTTTTTTGCTGTGATGAGAGATAAGCGTTGGGATCATGACGGATGGCCCCGTCCGGCAACCATTCCCAAAAATCCCCGAGGTCTTTACGTACTTTCTCTACGAAGTATCGGGGAATCTCGGTCGTCTCCTGTTCGAAGAAAGACCGGAACTGCCGGTCGGTTTTCAGCAGTCGCCGCATTTGAGTGAAATATTTGACTCGGCCGTAGCGTTCCGATGAGAAACCGCGGACGACATTCAGCCATCGCGGAATCGTCTCGCCATTGGCCAGAAACCGTTGAAAAATCATTCGGGGGGAATACGAGTATTTGGTGACATCGATAAGATGATCATAAAACTCCGACCACGAGTAATTTTTCGGTTTGATATTCATCTGGATGTTGCTGAGAAAGTGGAAGGGAAACGGCAAAACTCGATTCGCTCGCTGAAATTTAAGGTTGAGCGGCGCCGCCTGCCCGAACGCCGAGAGCATTGAATAGGCCGGAAAGGATCCCGGACTAAGATCCAGAAATCGCTTGGTAAGTTCGAACGGTTCCGGTCCCTCGTCACCGTCAAGGCCAAAAATATGATTGGTTTGTACATAGGGGACATACCGCAGAATCATGTTAACGTGATCAGAAACCATTCTGACCTTATCCATCCCGTTCTTTTTCCCAGTCTTCGACTTCTTGCCCATCTCAAACCACGATTCGATTCCCGGCAGGAGAGCCTTGAAACCGTTACGCTGGAGTCTCTTGACACGGTCCTCCGACAGCAGAGACAAAGTCGATTCGGCGATAAAATCGATACGACCGGGCGGTACCGCCTCCTCTATGGCATCCATACAAGGATCGAAACGGACCCCGAAATTCGGGTCGTGCCAGGCGACACGAGGGCGCTTTAGTTTGCCGAGCAGAAAACGCAGGTCTTCTTTCATGGCATTAGTATCCAACGGCCGGTAAGGCACGGTGGAATCGATGCAGAATTCACAGCTATAGGGACAACCGAGACTGCTTAAAAGCGGGACTATCTTAATAAACGGCGCTTTCTTCAGGGTCTGTTCTATGAATTTCCAGCGCTCACTTACACCCGGCAGCTCGACCGGTTGTTGGTCGGCCGAAAGGTTCAGACCTGTAGGCCGGTGCTGGTCGCGATCACGAAGCACCTCGTGGATCAACGTTTTGTCTGTAAATCCCAGCACGTAGTCAAAGTATTTCTGCGCATCCTGCGGGTAACAGCGGGCATGTGGCCCGCCGATGGCAGTAACCGCGCCTCGTGTCCGAAACAGATTACTGAGCGCATACGATAGCAGAGCCGCTTCGGTAAATGTGCTGATAAAAACAAAGTCCACGTTTTCCGGTAATTGCCTGAGAAGGTCCTCCCGGCCGGTATAGGTGACAAGCGTGACTTCATGGCCTTGTTCTTCACACCATGTTGCAACGACTTGCGGCATGATGCTAACAAAGTTGGCCCCCATGACGCGCATCCATATCGCCCGTGTCGGCGCCTTGGCAACAAGATCGATGATTCCGATTTTTAATTTACGCATCAAACCCCAGTTTCAAGAGATTCAAAAAAAGCCGAAGCAAGCCTAATTTGGTAATAAAATTACTTTTAATCAATAGAAAATTATTTCCTATCAAACTGATTTCACCGTTGCCATGACTCGCTTCAAAACAATCATAGCGGGTGCCTTTTCAGGCATTATGACTTTTTTTCGGATACGATTCGAACTGTTTGGCGGCCTGCGGCTCGCGGTTCTTGATCCCGCCAATAACTCGATTTCGGACTTCCGACGTAGTGATGCCCTCATGGTGGCTGATGCTTTGCGCGACTATTCGAGCCGTTTCCTGACTGATACCCGCATTCCTCATCGAATTTATAATTTTGTCCTTACTGAATTCTTCCTCCGAACCCGATCGCTTTTTTATGGTAGACATAAATCTACCTCCTTTTCTTTGGTATAATATAGCTGAATTAAATGACCGGTCAATCGGCCATAGGATTGAAAAGAGGATTAGTCCCTAAGATTGAGTTTCTAACGTTGCTTCCTGGAAGACGGCTTCTTAGATGTTCTCACCATTCCCTCGGTAAGAGCGAAGCTGGCCAATTCCAATCGCGTATGGAGAGCCAGTTTATCCAGAGTGTTGTGAACGTGGCTCTTAACGGTATGCAGGGCGATATTGAGTTCTCTTGCGATTTCTTTATTGCTCATACCCCTCGCAATGAGATCAACGACATCATGTTCGCGTTTGGTCAACTTGACCGCTTTCATCAGTCGGTCGGCTTTTCCGCTATGGACGGCATACTCCACAATTTGAGAGAATAGTGATCCGGCCAGAGAAGGCGGCAACACCTTCTTCCCTTCGGCAACCGATCGGATCGTATGCAGAAAATCATCAATAGTAGCGTCCTTGAGGATGAAACCGGCTACGCCCGCTTTGACGAATTCGACGACTTCGGCCTGTACCGGAATAAGATCCATCACGACAATCTCGGCCTTCGGATATTTTTTCTTGATATGTTCCGCTATTCGCAGGCTATTCTGGCTCCTCAGACCCAGATCAAGGAGGACAACCTGCGGTTTGACTTTCTTCGCTTTTTCCATAGCGTCACCATTGCCCGTTGCCGACACGGCTCGGATATCCGGTTGTTCGTTAAGCATGGCCGTGATGCCTTCGCGCAGAAGGCGATTATCTTCTATCAGCAGAACCCTGATTTTCGGCACCTGTGATTTCTCCTCATAAATTTTAAATAACCTTGCCAAAATATAAAATATCGAGGGAATATGGTCAACCACCTAATTTCGGAATTTTCCAGTAGATTGGGTGACACTTCGCCCCGCTTTACGGGGTCTCGAATCGCAATGACGCGGATATGTCTACAATGCTTTGATGATGACGGCGGTGATGTCGTCAAGTTGCGGGAGAAGCCCTTCGTGGTTGCGAACCGCTTTATATAGGCCTTCGATAAGTTTCTGCGATGATTCATGACGATGGGCGCCGACGTAATCTATTGTCTGCTCGATACCGAAAGGATACTCCTCGGCGGAGACCGCATCCATGACGCCATCGGTCGGCATCAGCAATATCTGTCCCGGTGTCGAAAATTTGATAATGACCGATGAATATTCCTGATCCGGAAATAGACCGAGCGGGGGGCCGGTGCCGCCCAGGGTCAGATCGACATCACCGTTGGTATCAATCAAAAAGCCGGGGACATGTCCGGCGCTGGCATAGGTCAGTGTCCGCCCAACCGAATCAAGACAGCAGAGCATTAAAGTAACATATTCGCCGGGTCCCATATCGGGAGCAAGCGCGTTGTTAATCTCGTGGAGATTTCGCGCGATATCCGAACTTTTTTTCATGGCGGAGCGCAGGTAGGCTCGTGTCTCGGCCATCAGCAGTGCCGCCCCGATACCGTGGCCGCTGACATCACCGACGGCGATACAGAGACGATTGTCGGGCAGGTCGATAAAATCGAAATAGTCACCGCCGATTTCGTCGGCCGGATAGGCCGACCCGGCGATATCATAGCCGGCCGCGGAAGTGGAAATACCGTAAAATCTCTGCTGAACCGCACGAGCGACAAGCATCTTCGCTTCCTGATCTTTTTTCTCTATCAGGTCGGTAATATCCTTGAGAACGGAGACAAAATGTGTGATGTCACCGTTTTCTTTAATCGGTGTAATCGTCTGCTGCGCCCAGTACAGCTCGCCCGTTTTTCTTTTATTGATAATCGTGCCGCGGAAGGGACGTCCCTCGAGAAGCTCACCCCAGAGATTTTTATAAAATGTCTCGTCATGTTTACCCGATTTCAGAAAGCGCGGATTATGGCCGATCGCCTCATCGATGCTGTACCCGGTCATCTCTTCGAAAGCGGCGTTGGCATACTCGATAATACCCTGCCGATCGGTAATGATGACACTATCGGCCGTCTGTTCCAGAGCGGAGCAAATTCGCTCGTAGCTTTTGATTTCTTCCTTGTCCCTCTGGCGAGAAGTAATATCCCGAAGTATAACCATACCGCCCCAAATATCGCCGTCATCATCTCGAAGCGGCCTGCCGCTTGCGGAAATCCATACACCGGACGGCCGACTCGAATTGTTAATATATATTTGTTCATCAATCACTCGCTGGCCGCGCAGGGCACGATACAAAGGAAATTGTTCAGCCGGAAAAGGCGTAATTTTATCGGGAAGATAACATCCGCAAAATTCGCTCCAATCGGCCGGATTCGACGTTCCGGCGCCGACACCCAATATCTGTTCGGCGGCCCGGTTGAACAGCAGAAAATTACCGTCCAGATCGGCGACAATAACGCCGTCGGGAATGTTATTCAACGCCCCTTTCACGATGTCTAACTCTTTCGTCGGCACTCCATACTCCGTTGAAATAACTGTACACCTTACGGCCAGAAAACCTCAGTCGTTTGTTTGTTCTTAGATTGTTAAATCTTTTGATTATCAGGGATATTTTATTCGGCTATCAGGCCTTGTCGACTGCAATTCATCTGCGCGCAGAATAAAGCCTTACGCACATTTTTACCGCATGAGATTATAATGCTGAATAAAATTTAGACAATATAAAATAATTAACGCAGGTTATTGCATAAACAACCTTCGCCCCCAAATTAAATATATGAATTAACCGTCAATCCCGGTGGACGGATCAGGCGAATTGAGCCTCGGTTTCGGCGACCTTCCTTTCCGCCTCAATCCAATCGACCTGGTCGTTTCCGTGCGAGTATCCACGCCGTTCGTAAATCGAATAAGCCACCTTTTCGACCAGCACGCGATGTTGATTCGGGTCTTTGCCGCTAATCAATTCCACCGTCGCCCGGGTACCATCCTTGGTATGGACCGTCAATTTGCAGTCGTTTCCTTGCTTATCTTTTTCAAGCATCAATTTCGTAGGTTGCTTGAATGAGGCAATCGACTGCGCTGCGTACTGAGGATCAGCCCAGGCCGAAAATAGCCGGAGTCCGTCAATCAGGCGGCCGTTCTTTTCAAGCTCCAGGCCCATAAAGGGTGATTCCCAGACGATTTTGCCGTTGCTGTGATCCCTTTTTGTGACATCAACATTGAACAGCCGATACCGATTTTCGGTACTGAATTTTTTGCAGAATTTCGCCCAACTGCTTCTGCTAATCTCTTTTATCATTTTTCCTCCTTGGAGCGTTTAAAATCCTTTTCCGCCCCCTTATAAACTAAATCATACCGGTTTCATCAAATTATACAAACAATTTTCTTCCGGTTTCAATCCTGCCAAAAAATCTATTACGTTTCAAATCAGACTTTCTCGAATGCCGAATATAAACTGCTTTTACTTTTTTTTCGGCAGATTTTTAATTTAAATAAACCCCCTGTTTTGTAATGTATTAAATCCTTCGCGTCAACTCAATAACCGGCGCTTCGGGTGGGCAGCCGAGCCTGAACGGCAGCCAGTGGCCGATTCCTGAAGAAAGATACATCTGCGCTTTATCTATGGCATACTTCCCCCATAAGTACCTATCCGACATAAAGTTTTCCCAGAAACTGCGGCCGTTGATGCCGACCTGACCGCCATGAGTATGTCCTGAAAGAGTCAGATCTACATCAAATTTGACAGCGGCATCGAAACCTTCCGGCCGATGCGACATCAATATGCTGAAAATTTCGGGTGGATAATTTACCATCGATTCTCCCACGGTTCGATTGAGAAACGGGGTGTTGTCTTTTCGCATACTGACCGGATCATCAGCCCCGGCCAGATAGATTGGATCGGCACCGGTATTGATTGAAAGGCCGCTGCTTCGAAGCAAGGTAACGTCGCTTTTCTGAAAGGCAGCGAGGACCTTGGCGATACCGCGGTAGTATTCATGATTGCCCAGAGAAGCATAGCAGCCGCATCGAGGATTAAGCGCGGCGACCATTTTGAGGGATTGCGGAAGTAAATCGAGTTCATCGGCGATATCGCCAGTGTAGAGAATAATATCCGGCCTCAGCTCTTTTGCCCGGTCAAGGGTGTCTTCGAGATCATCAAGCATACGATAGATTCCCAGATGGGAATCTGACAGATGCAGAATTCGAAAACCGTGCAAAGATTGGGGCAAATTTTCGAAAGCCATCGGCAGCACATAGACTCTGGTTTGCTGATAACTATGAGCGATTCCCACACCACCGGTAGTAAGCGCCGCGGCCGGAAAAAGCGACGCGCCCGCTTTCAATATTGTGCGCCGGGCGGAGTCCACACCATTTCCTTTTTTTTGCGATCTCTTTGAGAGCCAGCGGTTTATTGAATTGATGATGCCTGACAGCGGCAGTGTGAGTATCAAAGCTATAAGGGAAATCAAGATAATAATTGTCGTTGTCGATCCAATACTTGATATCGGGATATTTTTCGTAAAATAGCCGACCACCCATAAGATCATCGCGGCGCCGCCTATAATCGGCAGGGCTTTAGCTATCCTTCTAACAGGTCGATACTCCCACCAATCCTTATTTAAATATTTCAAAAGAAAAATAACGAGGAGTCCGAAAAAAGTCAGGACGCATAGCGCAAATATAAACGGTCCGATAATTCGCATATTATTCACCAATATAATTTATTATACGTTAAAATATACAAATACTTTGTTTTCCTTAGTTCGAGATTATAGCAGTTGGCCAATCCTATATTTCCAAAAAAACTGCTTGATTTATTTTAATCAAATCACGTAATTTTCTATAAATATGGACCGTTGGGGGTGGTGGAGACACCTGAGATTATACCCCCATAACCTGATCCGGATAATACCGGCGTAGGGAAACGGAAAGCCAGACTCCTTTACTCCGCCTGCTTCGGTAATTATCCGAAAGGCGGCGATTTTTTTGGCCAAAATAATTGCCAAACAAAGGAGTTTGTTATGAGACTTATTTCAATCGCAGCAGTTTTAATTATCGTGGTTTCCGCTCCGGGTTTCGCGGCGACATTCGGCGGAACCGTAATCAACGACGCCGGTGAGCCGATTGAAGGCGTCAATGTCCTGACTAATATCAACACGCTATCGACAATCACCGATAAAGACGGCCGATTCACGCTGGTTACGGACGGGGAAAAGCCCGCCTATCTTACTTTTAGCCATGTCAGCTATCAGCCGGAGATGATCCGTGTCGCCGCCGATAAAGATATGACCGACTTGAAAATAATTCTGCAGCCGACCGTATATCCCGGCCAGAATATCAGGGTCACCGCTATGCGCGCTGAACAAAGAAAAACACCGGTGGCCTATTCCGATTTTACGGCGGATGATATTTACAGGGATTATACCCTTGACGAGTTTCCAGTCCTGCTGGATAAAACGCCCAATTTGTATTCTTTCACCTACACCGGCGGCATCACCGGCGCCAGCGAATTCAGCATCCGGGGTTTTAATTCAAAGCGGATAGGTGTATATGTAAATGGAATTCCGCTCAACGACCCCGAGGACCAGACAACCTATTTTTATGATATCCCTGATTTTGCCGACGAAGTTTCAGATATTCAGGTCCAGCGGGGAGTTGGTAATTCGGCCTATGGTGACGCGACCTTTGGGGGATCGATAAACATCGCCTCGGCCGGCCTGGAACGCAAGCGCAAGATTGGCTTTACGACAGGCTACGGGCGCTTTACCGCCGATAACAAATTGACTAATGAGATGCGAAAGCAGGCAATTGAATATTCCTCCGGCTTAGTCGATGGTCGATGGTCGTTTGCGGCCCGATATTCCAATCTTTACAGTGGCGGGTATCGAGAATACGCCTGGTATGATGGCTGGGCATATTTCATATCGATATCGCGATTGGATCCAAAAATGACCACGACCTTTAATACATATGGCGGGCCGCTTAAAGCCCACCTTGCGTATTATGGAATCAGTCGGCAGACGATGGCTATCGATCGGCGCTTAAACTGGAGTAGTTACAAAAATGAAATAGATGATTATAGCCAGCCACATTACGAGTTACATAATACGTACAGGTTAAGCAAGCGCATGACACTGGATAACACGCTATATTATATCAAGGGGAATGGCTATTATGAGGGTTATAAAAGCGATAAGGGATATTATGAGTACAATATCCCGGACAATATGATAATCGATACATCAATTCATGAAATTGATCTGGTTCGCAGGAAGTGGGCGCCCAAGAATCAATACGGCTGGAATCCGCGATTGGATTGGGTACATAACAAAGGCACAGCCTCGATCGGGGGGGCATTCTATTATTTTAATTCGGAGCATTATGGTGAGATTGTCTGGGCTGAAAATGTTGAATTGCAGCCGCTATATCGCTATTATGAATATTCCGGAAAAAAATATTCAGCATCGGTGTACCTAATTGAAAATTACTCATTGAATGATAAGATTCGACTGATGGGGAATCTGCAATTGCGATATCTGAACTATAAATTCGACCAGACAAAAATGGGGGTTTACGAAGGCTATAAATATACGCTTGGTTGGTTGTTTTTTTCGCCTCGATTCGGCATTACCTATCTGCTGAATGATCGGGCGGATATTTATTTCAGCTTTGGCGTTGCATCGCGTGAACCGGATGACGCTACGATTTATGACGCTGATTATCCTTACGCCAAACCCGCCATTGATAATAACGGCAATCTGCTGGCCGACGCCGAACGCGTCTACGATTTCGAGTTGGGCGGCAATCATCGGGGTGACAATCACAAATTGGGAATTAATTTATTCTGGATGGAATTCAGGAATGAAATTGTAACGGCCATCGGTCTTGATGAGGTTGGACGACCTTTGCTCGATAACGCCCACAGATCATTTCATTCAGGAATCGAAATGAATGGTTCGATTCAAATTTTAAAGTATTTTAATTTTTCGGCAAATGCTTCATATAATTACAATCGAATCAAAGATTTTATTCTTTATAGCGACAATGATTGGAATGGTATTATAGATGATACTGCCGACTATTCCGGAAATCCCACCGCCGGATTTCCGGAATACCTCGGTAACCTGATTGTGGATTTTGTCAAAGCCCCCTTCCGACTTACGTACAGTTTACGTCTGGCAGGCAAGCAGTACATCGAAAACGGAAAAAACGAGGACTTTGCCGTCGGTTCGTATATGGTATCTTCTTTGTCCGCATCGATATCATTGGGTAGGATGGAAGGCTATGGGCGGTTTACTCTTAATGGCAGGATCGATAATCTGTTTAACGAAAAGTATGAGTTATTCGGCGTTGTCGATGAAGGCGTCGCCTATTATATTCCGGCCGCCGAGCGGAGTTTTTATGCACAGTTAAAATGGGAGATAAAATAATATAGATTTTGACAACAATCGACTATGCAATAATTTTAATATACCTCGTATTCCTCGTAGTTCTTGGCCTGGCGGAGCGAGCCGGCAAAGCCGAGTCCGCCGCCGGTTTTATTCTTGGCGGAAGGACGCTGACGCTGCCGGCTTTTGTGGCCACGCTGGTATCGACCTGGTACGGCGGTATTCTGGGTGTCGGGGAATTCAGTTATCGTTATGGTGTCTCCAACTGGCTCGTTTTCGGTTTGCCGTATTATCTGGCCGCTTTTTTATTCGCGATTTTTCTGGCCAAAAAGGCACGACGCGCTGAAGCCCTGACGATTCCTGATCGGCTCGATTCGGTCTATGGCAAGCCGACCGCCATTGTCGGCTCGGTGATAATTTTCCTGATGACGCTACCCGGCGCTTATATCCTCATGCTGGCGGTTCTGATAAAATTCCTTCTCGGCTGGCCGCTATGGCTGGGCGCTTTGACCGGTACGATATTTTCACTTTTCTATGTGCATCTGGGCGGATTTCGCTCGGTCGTACGAACCGATCTTCTTCAATTCGCTTTGATGTTTGCCGGGTTTTTTATACTCCTGATAATGCTCTTCGTCAGTTACGGGGGTTTTGAATTTATAAAAAATTCGGTTCCCCCCGAGAATCTTACGTGGCGAGGCGGCAACAGTGCACTCTATATCGCTATCTGGTATGTAATCGCTTTGGCGACGTTGATTGAGCCGGCCTTTTATCAGCGATGCTACGCCGCCAAAAGCGAATCGATTGCCCGTAACGGCATACTCATTTCCATTCTTTTCTGGGCTGCATTTGATTTTATGACCACTTCCTGCGGCCTCTATGCCCGGGCGCTGCTTCCGAATCTGGCCGACCCGGTCGGCTCGTACCCGGCCCTCGCCGCCAGGGTTTTGCCGACCGGGCTTCTGGGATTATTTGCCCTGGCTTTGCTGGCGACCGTTATGTCAACGGTAGATTCATACTCTTTCATAGCCGCATCGACTTTCAGTCGTGATATTATCTGGCGAATTTTCGGCGTCGCCGAAAATAAAATTACATTCTATACTCGTCTAGGCCTTATCATTTCAGCCGTGCTGGCCATGATTGCGGCATTATATTTTAAATCGGTCGTGGATATCTGGCATGATTTCGGTTCGGTGGGGACTCCGGCTTTGCTGGTGCCGCTCTTTTTCGCTTTCAACGGTAAACGCCGGATGGCACCCACGGCCGCCCTTGTATCGGTAATTCTTTCGAGTGGCTTATCATTGGCCTGGCTGCTTTCCAGGTACTTCAGCGCAAACGGCAGTTATTGGTGGGGAATCGAGCCGATTTTCCCGGGACTTCTGGTATCGATTCTATTTTATATTTTCGGTTCTAAAAAGGTTGTAAAATAAAACCGGGCGAAGTATAATTAGCACGTCAATTTGTTGGATTTATTGGATTGCCTGAAATGTGACCCGGGTAATTGTGTGGATCATGGAACTTGAGAAAATTCAAAAATACCTGAGATCGGAAAAAATCGACGGCTGGCTGATCGCCGATTTCCACGCGCGAAATAGTATCGCTGTCAATTTTCTTGAATTGAGCCCGCATATAACCAGAAGATCATTCTACATGATTCCCGCCGAGGGCGAGCCGGTTGCGCTGGTACATAATATCGAAAAGGATCGCTTCGAACATCTGCCGGGGCAAAAGATTATATTTTCTTCATATCGAACGCTTGAATTAAAACTGGCGGAGATGCTTAACGGCTACAAAAGGATTGCGATGGAGTACTCGCCGTCCAGTCGCCTGCCGTATATCGGTCTGGTCGAGGCCGGAACTATCGAACTGGTCAGATCGACCTGCGTAGAAATCATTTCCTCGGCCGATCTGGTTTCATTTTTTCAGGCGCGAATGACTCCGCCGCAGTTGGACAGTCATAGAAAGGCGGCAGAACTTATAAATCGATGTAAAGACGAGGCATTTGATTTTATTGGTCGGACAATTAAATCTGGGGCTATTCTCAACGAATGGATGGTGGTCGATTTTATCGTAAGACGGTTTGGAGAAAATAATCTGACCTTCGATTTTGCGCCCTGCTGTGCGATCGATGCCAACATTTCCAATCCGCATTACCAGCCGACTCCGAATAAGGCTTCGTCAATCAAAGAAGGTTCATCGATTTTAATCGACCTCTGGGCCAAATTGAAATCACCGCACGCGGTTTACGCCGATATCACCTGGATGGCGTACGCCGGTGCTGAAGTCCCCGACAAATATAGCTCACTTTTTGCAGTAGTGTCTTCGGCTCGGGATCGCGCAGTCGAATTTATGCGACAAAGATTCTCCGAGGGGCCGCTTTATGGTTACGAAGTGGATGATGCCTGCCGCAAAGTTGTAACCGACGCGGGTTACGGGGAATACTTCTTTCACCGGACCGGGCATTCGATTCTTGAAGAAGTGCATGGCCCGGGGCCGAATATCGATAATATGGAAACCGAGGATAAAAGAAGACTTCTTCCGGGGCATCTCTTTTCGCTTGAGCCGGGAATTTATCTCGAAAATTATGGTGTTCGCAGCGAAGTCGATTGTATGATGACCGAAACCGGCCCGGAAGTCACCACCCAACCGGTTCAGAAGGAAATTATTCCGTTATTGAGATAAGATGTATTTCACGCCGCGTATGATACAGATAGCCGCCGACCAGTACGGTTACCCGCCGACAATCTCGATGGAGGCGCCGGTCAGCGAGGATGAGTACGATTTTATCCGTTCCACGCAGACCTGGGGTCGCTGCCATGATGTCACGCTATATATCTTCAAAAACAATAAAGTCATTGTCAACGCCAAACATCATTATCCGGAAGGCCTGTATCGGGCGCCCTCGGGAGGACTGAAACCGAGCGAGACGCTGCTTGAAGGTATCGAGCGCGAGGCATACGAAGAAACCGGGACAAAAATCATACTTCAAAAGTATATTCTTCAGGTGCATGTCGCATTTTCCTGTGGCCGCAAATCAATTCCGTGGAAAACGCATGTTTTCACGGCGAAATACAAATCGGGCAAAATCAAGCCTGTCGATATCCGCGAAATCCGCGAGGCCAAACTGGCCGATCTGGTCGAGTTCGAGGAATATAAGAAAATAATCGCCCGGATGGAATCGGGCGGGCTCAGTTATCGCGCCCGGCTGCACGATGAAGTCCTGCGGTTTTTGTAGAAGGAATTTTGACCTCGATTTAATTAAGGCATCAAAAAGGAATCCAAAGTATGAGACAGAAAATTCATCTCGATCCGGATAAACGGACCTGGTCACCATCGCCGCTTCTGGGGCAAATCGTTTTTGTCACGACCTTGAATGAAGACGGTTCGTCGAATATAGCACCCAAAAGCTGGATATCAATGATGGCCTTTGACCCGCCGATTCTGGCCCTGGGATGTAATATTAATCATCAGACGGGAAAAAATATTTTGGCCCGAAAAGAATTCGTGATAAATATCGCTTCGTCGGATATGGCCGATTTGGTATGGAAATGCAGCGACTTACCTCATCCGCGGCCGGCGGAAACAATCGGCCTGACATCGATTCCGGCTGTTAAAGTCAAACCGCCGCGCGTGGCCGAATGCCGCGCGCATCTGGAATGCACACTTGATAAACATATATTATATGGAGATGAAATTATTATTCTCGGTCGAATTCAAGCCGTCGAAATTGACCAAGAAGTATGCGAAGCGGCCGATCCCTATGGTCTTCTTGGGATGATTGTTTATCTTGAAGGCAACAAGTATGGCGTAATTGAAAAATCCAGTCAAGTCGGCGGCCGATAAATTCATTGACAAAAGAGCGTTTTTGTTGTACTATATGTTTGCTATTATAGTTTTTGGGGTTATTTGCCAATAGACATACTTCAAGTACGGTTAACACAACCTCATTATTTGGAGAAAAATTGTAAATAAGGAAATTTTTTAATTTTGGAAGAGGAGTCCGAAAAATGTCACGTATTTATTTAACCGGGCTAATTTTATTCATATTAGTAGTCCCGAATGTTGTGGGAGGCAATTTAAATCAGGTGGCAGTGGATAAATCCGCAAAAGTCTATAAGGCCGATAATGTTATCTCGCAAATTATTACCGAGAAACCGCAGACGGAGATGACCGAAATCGAAGAAATCGATTCCCTCTACTCTAATTTTATAATTACACGATCGGATACGCTATCAGAAAACGGCTCCGGCGCCAAAGCCGCAGTCGAATATATATGCCCGGCGCTGGCCGATGCCGGTGACGGCAATCTGGCCTACAGCTATGAATACTACGACGGTGTCAATCCGCTGAGTTTCATTTTTCTAAACGGCTCGGACGACGGCGGTGAAAATTGGGTATCCGGCTATATCAGCGGAGTCTATGGCTGTACTTATCCCTCAATGGATTACTGGGGTGCGGGGACAAAGTTTTACGGCACATTTGTGCCGCCGCTTACATTCCAGAATGGCGCCGCTTTTGCGATAGTGTCGATCCCCAGAACCGATAGCGCCATTTACTGGTCTGTTTCCTGGGCTTCATGGTATACGCAGGGGTGGTACGGTATGAAAATGGCCGAGATTGCCTGCGACAACAGCCTTGAATCATGGAACTGGGGTTTTCAATCGGCCATTCTCAGCCGGGCGACCGGTAATCCGGTCTATGATGTGTACGACGGCCCGCACATCCTTTATTTGCTGAATTCTACTTACTCCATGTTAAGTTACTACCTTAATCTCGACAGCTGTCGAACAACGTCGGCCGATATCGACCATGTCACCCTGAAAACGTATGCCGTTTATGACCGCTACGATTCGGACGACGAGCAGTATCAGCTTTTTGTCCGGCAGGACGATTTCGGCGACTGGGATTCGACATTCGCGCTGGAGAAAAATTTCATCGACAGTAATCAGCATATTATCTATCCGGTTGTGGCGGCTTATAATAATGTCGTTCTTGTTATCGCGGCAACATATAATGATAGTCTTCCCGATGATAAGGATATTGTCTGTTGGTACACCGATGACGGCGACCTGGATAGCCTGAATAAAATGAGTGTTGTCGCGGCGATCGCAGAATCGGAGAATTTCCCCGAGATTTCGCATGTCGAAGATAGTATATTTGTTTGTACTTATGTAAGCAATAATATTCTGTATGCGACCCGTTCCAATGACGGCGGCGCGCACTGGAGCGTTCCGGAGCAGGTCAGTAATCCTGATGATATTGTTGTCGAAGAATATCGTACCGCCGATATTGGGGAGGCCGGGGTACGGGTAGTTTATGAATATCAAACGGGGCGCAGCGATGATATCTTAAACAGAATCATTCGACTCGATTCGCTCGACAGCGATGGTGACGGCGTTTATTTTTATTCCGACAACTGCCCCGGCGTGGCCAACTCATCGCAGGCCGACGGCGATAATGACGGCATCGGCGATGATTGCGACAATTGTCCCTCGATTGCCAATATAAATCAAAACGATATTGATAATGATGGGGTCGGTGACGACTGCGATAATTGTCCGATGACGGCCAACCTTGATCAGAGTGATGCCGATATGGACGGTGTCGGCGATGCCTGCGACGAATGCACCGACACGGACGGCGACGGTTACGGCGATCCCGGCTATCCGGCTAATACCTGTCCCGAAGATAACTGCCCGACGGTATACAACCCGATCCAGACCGAAGATGCCGATGCTGACGGTGTCGGCGATCCGTGCGATAATTGCATAAGTGTTTCAAATCCGGATCAGGAAGATTATGATGGTGACGGCCTGGGTGATTCGTGCGACTATTGTACCGACAGCGATGGTGACGGTTACGGTGATCCCGGTTTTCCGCTGAACAGCTGTCCGGAGGATAATTGTCCGAGCGTGTATAATCCGGATCAAACCGACAGCGATTTTGACGGAATCGGAGATTCCTGCGAATATTTATGCGGTGATGTCAACAATGACGAGATAATCAATATTTTTGATGTGACCCATTTAATTTCATTCCTGTACCTGGATGGTCCGCCGCCGGTGCCGGTGGTCGAGGCGGGTAATGTCAACAATGATACGGAAGTGAATATATTCGATATTACGTACTTAATTGCATTTCTGTACCTGGATGGCCCGCCGCCAGTGTGCGAGTGAAATTTCGAAAGGTCAAGCAGGTCGAAATCACCTTCGGGGTTTCGACTTTCTAATTATGTCGGAACCTGCCCCGGGCGAGATTTCGCGAATCAGGATTCTCCGGCCGCTCCGGTGTATGACGCGTGGGCTGGCTTGTCTCAATCCGAGATGAAGAGCTTTTTGCGCAGATACAATACCACAGTCCGATCCGGTCTAGGCTCAGGATTACCGATGACCCGATAATCGTTCTTTTGCCAGAAGCGAAGGGCGGCGAGATTATTTGATTGAACGGCCGTCTGAATTTCGCTAACACGGTTATTCACTCTGATTTTGCCTTCAATAATCTCAAGGATTTTCGACCCAATTCCCTGATTACGCCAGCGAGCAGCGAGCATCAGCAGTGAAATGAAGGCGATATGATTTACTCCGTCGAAATCGTTGGGGATATAATCAATAATACCTACCAATGACCCTTCTGATGCGTAAATACCGCAGAAAAGACCGTTCTCATTCCGGGATGTCTCTATATCCTGTAGTACCATTTCCATGGATGCTTTCGGTTGGGGACCAAGAGCCAGGAAGTCTTCACTCTGTCGATATATCTCCAAGACGGCATCAAGATCGTTTGTATTGATCGGTTTTATATTAAATGCTGATTCGCCCATAACTCTTTTATGTCTGCCGGCAATATATACGATCAGGAATCCGGGACTATCATACAATAATTTTAATTATAATATAGGGCACCCTTACTTTTTTTGCGCTTCGCGTGACGTTGTAAGAGACGGTAGGGCAAGTCTGCCCTCAGACCTGCCTTTTTAATGTTTTGGCAGCTCTCGGCGGGACCTGCCCTATCACTACTTTTTTGCGTGTTCCGTTTCAAAACCTATCCGGCGACGTTTGGGTGTGGGCTGTGCCATTAATTGACGAATAGCATCGAAAATAATTCTAAATCGTTTGTCGTACTTTTTCTCCAATTCTTCAAGTTTGCTTGCCAGTTCCAAATGCGTTGAAAGTATTTGCCGTAAGCGAACGAAGGCACGTATGATTTCAATATTTACCTGTATAGCACGCTCACTGTTCAAAACGCTTGAAAGCATGGCGACTCCCTGCTCCGTAAACGCTCTTGGCAAATATCGGCTGCCGCCCCAACTTGAGGTCACAATTCGTGACCTCAAGTCTCTAAGTTCTTGTCTTGTAAGCCGAAACATAAAGTCGCCAGGAAATCTTTTAATATTTCTGGTTACAGCCTGATTCAAAATCCTCGTCTCTACATCATAAAGAACGGCCAAATCCTTGTCCAATATTACTTTTTGCCCTCTAATTAACAGAATAGATTCCTCTATTCTTTTCTCCGAGACCAATGCCTTCTTTTTTGCCATAATCCAAATCCGAGTATATTCGCATCCACAATATATAGATTTTTTTCGACTACTTCAACAAAATATAATTCCTGTACTCCCCGATCCGCCAGCCGGTATATTTTTCGATAGCGTTGAGTACGTTTTCACGCAGTGATTGTTTGACTTTCGACTTATCGTAGATAAACTCCCAGTCCTGCTGCTTTATTATATCATGCATCAATTTCGGGTGTGTCCCGTTAAATCTTTCCAGTTCGCCGTCGAATTCGAATCCGGAATCACTCTCCTTATCAAGATTTTCTTCCAGCCAATTATCATCATGCCAGAAACGATGAAAATAATCGGACTTCTTTTTCATGAGTTTCGGATGGCGAACATAATTGTAATGATATATCGAGGCATCGACTTTTTTGACCTTCAGTTTTTCGCCTTTCTCTCCTTTATTGAAACTCTCAAGACTGGAGTACTTCCGAAATCCTTGTGAATCGCGATATGATCTGACCGCTCCTTTGTTTCTAATGATGCGTATTTCATACCGATGCCAGCTGCGGCTGGTACCGATATAATCGTAACTGCCGCAGAAATTCAGAAATTTAAAAAGCAATCCCTCGACACGTTCGTCATTATCACAGGCCGCGATAGTATTCTTAATTGTGCTAAGATCATCTTCATGGACAATTTCGTCGGCCTGAATATGAAAACCCCAGTCGCCGGAAATCTTATCGAGGGCGATATTGGCTTGCTGCGCAAAAATCCGGCCACCCTCGCGCAGGTTTTCATCCCAGACGGTATCTACTATTTTTATTTTTCCGGAATTTAATTGCTCTATAGCCTCACGTGTACCGTCGGTCGAATCACCGACCGCCATTATAAATTCATCGCAAATCGGCAGAATCGATTGAATCGACTGCAGAAACGGATAACCGTAGGTGAAACCGTTTCGAATGTATGAAAAACCGCTAATCATAATTTATCGATTTCCCAGCGTGTCTAATAATTATCACAATGCATAATAATTAGAAAGCGGCGAATAGTCAAACGAGGTTGAATTATCAGACCAGTTTTAAATACGGTATGGCATTTACATCCAGACCGGAGGCGCCGTCGATATTATACCTGAGATATCCTGCGGCGGCAATCATGGCGGCGTTGTCGGTGCATAACTGCTGCGGGGGAAAATAGAAACGGGCTCCGTTTTTTCCCAGACGTTTTTGTATCATTTTTTTCAGGCGGCTGTTTGAGGCTACCCCACCCGACAGCGTAACTGCTTCGACGCCGAATTCAGACACTGCCCGCATAGTCTTAACGACCAGCACTTCCAGCGCCGCTTCCTGAAATGATGCCGCGATATTCGCCTGTTTTGATTTCAGCTCATTCCCGGACATACCCCGGACGTGCAAAGCCACCGCCGTTTTCAGACCGGAATATGAAAAATCGTAGCTGTCTTCTCTGATAATCCCGCGCGGAAATTTAAAATATTTTCTGTTGCCGATATCGCCCAGGCGGTCGATTTCAGCCCCGCCCGGATAGCCCAATCCCAGCAACTTGGCGACTTTATCGTACGCCTCACCCACGGCATCATCTTTGGTTTGTCCCAGCACTTTATAATTCCCGAAACCGTTTACAAGCACCAGCGATGTATGCCCGCCGGAAATAATTAAAGTGATATGTCTTTCGGGAAGATCGGGATGTGCCAGAAAATTCGAGGCGATGTGTCCTTCCAGATGATTAACCGCCTTAAACGGTTTGTCGTAACCGTATGCCAATCCCTTCCCGAAATTCAGCCCGACAAGAAGCGCTCCGACCAGACCCGGGCCATAGGTGGCGGCTATTAAGTCTATATCCTCGGGGCCTACGCTGGCCTGACTGAGAGCTTCCTCATAAACCGTGGTTATCGCTTTAAGATGCTCACGGCTGGCCAGCTCCGGTACGACGCCGCCGAATCCCCCGTGAATCATCTGGCTGAGAATTACGTTGGATAATATTTCATCCGCATCCCTGACGACGGCCACCGCGGTTTCGTCGCAGGAAGTTTCAATTCCGAGAGTCAGCATTGTCTTCAATAATTTTTACCGAATCGGTCGATTTGTAAAGCAGTGTAACTGACGGCGGCAGCACGACCTGCACCGGTGTGACACCCATACTGTCGGCCAGAACATAATCGGCAATGACCGAAAAGAGCCCGACGGAAAGGCTGTCAATCGTCTTGGTTTTGCCGGCGACGCGCAGGTCGATTGTCTTCGGAGCGAAATCATAATTTTCGCCGCCCGGCGTATTAATCAGCTTGATGGAAATGTTTTTAAACTCTTTTCGCTTGACAGGTGTGACATTGAAATAGGCGACAACCGTATCCGGCTCCATAATCAGACCATAAATATCGGGCCGTTTGAGGGCGATTCTGCTCGAAAAATCATCCCGGACACCCTCGATGGTTTTGGAAATTGTCTCGATGGAATCGATATCCTGAATAAGTCCTCTCGGTCCGGTCAGGGTAACCTCTTTGGGGAAAATAGATTCATTCGCATCGACCAGATATCCCTCATCAGGATAAACGGTCAGTTTCGAGACAATGGGGACGGTCTTCTGCATTTTTCGCTCGCAGGTAAGAACAATCTCACGCGGCTGGATCACCTCCAGTAAGGAGACCTTATCTCCCTTGACCAGAGACAGATTCGTGGTTGAAATATGGGTTACGAATTTGGCCGCACGGCTGCCGCTCACCACCAGCCTCAAGCCTCTTTTTTTCCAATCACTTCGCAGAAGCGTCTTGCCGCTGGCCGAGACAAGGACCCTGATAGAATCGGGCGGCGGCTCGGCGATTACCAGTTCTTCGGATATCTCGATATGAGCCAGGGGCAGCGATATTTCCATCTGGTATGTCTTTTCCGTGGCGACATGAAACCAGAGAAGTATCGCCAGCAGGATGGCCGCGATTTTTACCCAGAGATTTTCAAAAAGCTTCGGCATAATATCTACTTGCTCGAGACCCCGATAGGTTTGCCGTAGCTTATTTCTCCGTTATCAATCCGCAGAGAGAAACCGCAGTCGGGATTCGAACAAACCCACGCCTTATATTTGATGGTTGCCCCTTCGCGGCCATAGTCGGATAGCGGCAACAAGCGACCCTTTTCGCATTTGAGACAAACGGGATATTCAGGTTGTGACATGCTTTAAGTCCCCCGTTAAAGTTTATTGTTTTTATTTTTCAGGACGGTTAACCGGTCAACTCGTCCGTTCAGGTTATGTTTTACAATGAGGTCGGAATAACGGCCATTATTGAGTTTAATGGGATAAATCTCCGAGGGGTGGTCAAGAAGTATCTCCAGATCCGCTTTTTTGGACAGATATTCTTTCTTCTCCCCCCAATAAAATTTCAACTCTCCCTTGCCGGAAGAAAAAACAAGGTCCTTATATCGGTCACCATTATAATCAGCCGACCAATCGATGGCCACTTCGCCGGTCGGCTGCGCATCTTCAAGATTAAACCGGAATTCATAATTTCGTCTTTTATCCGGCTCTTTGGCCGGCATCCCCGATTTGAAAGGATAAATTAAAATATTCAAATCGGCTCTTTTCATCAGAAGGATTTTGGTCGCCGCCATAGAACCAAGTTCAATCGCAGGAATCACCAGTTCCGGGACATTATCTCCGTCATAATCATTAACCATCATATTACAGTGGGAATCGGATAATGAAATCTCTTTGCTGTATGCCGCGCTTATTCGTCCATTGGCATCGGCAATATGAAATCTAATCCTGGTCTCGGAATTGGAAATACCTCCGGACGTGCAGGAAACGGCAATATCCGGTTTTTTATCATTATTGTAATCAACCAGCTGGCTTTCAAAATATCCGTCCGAGTTCGAGGGAAAAAATGTAAGTGAAACGTCGGGGGCCTGGGAAAAATTGCCGGTCGAATCCTGGAAAAAACAGCATAACTTTCGGTCCCATAAGAAATAAATATCGTTTTTTCCATCGAGATTGCCATCAAGAACCTGTACGGAGGCAAATCGGATGGTCATATCAGTTTTCTTTCGTACCGAAAAATCTCCCATGTTTTTGGCAGAATTGCGACAAGCTATCGAAATCGACAGCTGATTCAAAATCTGATAGTTGCCATCCTCCCCTTTCTCGAAAACTACATAACCTCTGGGGGCGGGGACAACAACTTCCGGGCCACGACTGCCGTTAATCTCAAAAATGAATGGGTCGGTAATAATCCCGTGAAAAAGAGGAAAAGCAAAAACGGTTTTATATCGAATGAGCCTGGTCGGGCCATCAAGGCCGACGTTTTGCGTGAAGCGGAAATATCCGACACCGTCGGCGTCGATAACAAGAATCTCTGCGCGTCCGTCATTATTTATATCGGCCGCATTGATCTGAGCCGCGGTTTTCGGAAGTTCGGCCAGATAATCGGCGCGGGGGTTAAATCCGCTCAAATTTCTTTGTATAAACAGGGCAAGGTAACGAGTGTTATAATCGTCGGCGGGCGAATAAATAATCACGATATCGGTTAGGTCATCGCCGTTGAATTCACCAGTTAAAAAACCATATATTTCGCCCTCGATTTCCAGACCATAAACATCGAAAAAATCCTGATCGGCCGCCCGTAATGAGCCAATGCCTATCCCGAAAAATATTAAAAGAAAGACCGATATTAATACGTTTTTTAAAGACAACATACTACTCCGCCTTACCGACCCGATTTTTCCCCTAACAAATTAAAATACACAAATATCATGTTTAGTTCAACTATATTTTGACCCGACAGATGGCAAACATTTTGGCTTAATTACGCGGGCCGCGATTTTAAATATACTAATTTAAAAGCTTATAGTCGGTAAAAAGGAGGAATGAATATTGAACCTTTATGGACTTTTTTAATCAACCGGCGATAGAGGGATATATTATCAATCGGGATTTGCTAAAGCGATAACATATATTCATCGGCCAGAACTTCACCCAGTTGCCTGAAAATGCCGTCAAAATAACCCTCTTCGATTAATTCGAAGGCAAACGGGGCCGAAGACGTCAAACAGGTTATCCCCATCAATGTCTTACCGGCAAACAGTGGACAAATTGCCAAAGAACTTGTCGATTTATCAAACAGGATATTATTTTCGATAAAATTACCCTGATATTCGGGTGGAAATTCTCCCGTTGCCGAACGGTTAATGATTACCCTGATTCCCGACGCCCGGCGGAGAAGCGAATTTTCCCGGGGGATCGTGAGCATTACACCCTCGCGCAATCGGGCCTGCTCCCAGGCTGTCATCATCTTCAGCGAATCGCCGTCTTTGTCATTTATTATTAAAACCGCTCTGGATATTGAGAAAAATTTATTCAGCCGGTTGATAAGTTCGAAAAATCGTCTCGAGACTGATTTATTTTGATCCAGGATACGGACCAGCGGACGGCAGATTCCGGATCCCGCACTGGAATTAAAGAATCCGGACTCATCACCGCCGATATCATTCCCGGCTCTCGGAGCCGCAGCGGTTTCATTCATGACAGCCCCCGAAACCAAATTTCTAATATTGACATTTTTAGGCTTTGATTGTTATTCTTCCGCATAAGCAATCAGAAACCATGATTCATTAATATCATCGGCTAAATTCGACCGTTACTTGAGTCAGGGGCCCCCTTAGCGGTTCCATAATCGCCTGCGATTTATACCCTTAAGGGCGTCTCAGGATTACCGCTCTTCCAAAAAAGACCATAAAGGCTCATTGAAGTCCATAATTAATGTAATAAATTGTTGCGGCACGTCTGATTATGCTTGACAGAAAAAGCAAATAAAGCTATCTTGTCGAAGTTTGTGAATTATTTCTCAAACTGATGTACTTATGAACGTAGAATTAGGAACGTATTTATTTAGGAAATAATGGAGGATTTGATGGGCGGATTTCAGACGATATTCTACATTTCAATCCTCTTTTTCATCGTGATGCTTGTCCTGAAGATGGCCAAAATCGCCCGGATGCCGCTTCATCTCAGATGGGATTTGTATCCGATACCGCATGAAAAGGGGAAAGGAGAATATGGAGGATCTTATTTTGAAGATGCCGATTGGTGGACAAAACCTGCTAATTCCTCTATGTTCAGTGAACTGAAAGAGATGGCCAAAGAGATTATATTCATTCAATCGCTTTTTAATAACAATCGCTTTTTATGGATATTTTCGTTCCCCTTTCATTTCGGGATGTATTGCCTTATAGGATTTATCTTTCTGCTGGTCTTCGGCGCCATTCTGGCCGCTGCGGGAATCGGAATATCAGGCGCATCGACAAGCGGTCTCGCGGTTGTTGTCTATCATCTGACCGTAATAATTGGTACGATTGGCTGGATTCTGGCCATAGTCGGCGCTCTCGGGCTTTTAATCTGCAGGTTGTTCTGGGGAGAAATTCATAAATCGACCGTTCGAAGCGACTACTCCAATCTTCTTTTCCTGCTGGCGGTTTTTGTTGCCGGATTCGTATCATGGCTGACGGTCGATCCCGGTTATTCGATCCTGAGAGGATTCGTTCGGAATTTGATTACATTTAAAGCGATAGGGACTTTACCGACGGCGGTCACGGTGCAACTCTGGGTGACGGCGGCACTGTTGTTTTATTATCCATTCACACATATGACTCATTTATTCGGCAAATACTTTACCTATCATTGGATTAGATGGGAAGATTCGCCTAATGTCCGGGGCGGTAAAATCGAGAAAGCCGTCAGTTCCTCGCTGGGATTTCGGCAAAACTGGTCGGCTCCGCATATAAAAACCGGTGGTACATGGGCCGAGGCGGCAACTGATGAGGAAAACAACAATGGCTGACAGCAAAATAAATTTGAAGCAATTCGCAAATGCACCGGGACAACTGGTCCGACTTGACCAGTCCCAGTTTCTTCCCCTGCCACCCCCCTATGATAAGCTGGATCTGGAACCAAAATTGAAACCGCTTTCGGAAGAAGCCCGGGAAAAATATGAAAGCGATCTTGACGGTGTCGTAACCATCAAATACCCGCGTCCCGAAACTGAAGAGGAAAAACAGAAACTGGTCGAGCAGTTTCTTGCCGGATTAAAAAAGCTTTTTGAAAAAGAAAACAACTGGACTTTTTTGCAGCCGCTTTTTCTGACTATGGAGTATTGCGCCAAGTGTCAAACCTGTTCAAAGGCTTGCCCTATCTATAATGAATCGGGCAGGCTGGACATTTATCGTCCAACCTACAGGGCCGATATTCTCAGGCGGCTTTATAAAAAATATGTCAAAAACGGCGGCAAGTTTTTTGCGAAAATATCGGGCAATGATATCGATGTCACTTGGCGGATGATTGCCCGTTTGATGGAACTGAGCTATCGCTGCACTATCTGTCGCCGCTGTGCGCAGACCTGCCCGATCGGCGCCGATAACGGTCTGGTAACGCGCGAGTTGCGTAAAATCTTCAGCCAGGAGATGGGTATCAATATTGACCCTCTGCACAAAAAAGGTTCCGTGCTTCAGCTGAAAGTCGGCTCTTCGACCGGCATGGCTCCCGAGCCGTTTCTGGATAACATCGAATTTCTGGAAGAAGAAGTGGAAGACCGGACCGGGATGAAATTCAAATGGCCGATGGATAAAGCCGGAGCGGATATCCTTTTGATTCACAACGCCGGTGAATTTCTGGCCTGGCCGGAAAATCCGGAGGCTTTCGCCATAATTTTAGAGGCGGCCGGTATCAATTACACTCTTTCCAGCGATCTGGTAGGATACGACAGCGTTAATTACGGAGTTTGGTACGACGACGTTCAGTTCGCCAAGGTGGCTGTCAAACATGCCGAAGTGGCCAAGAAGCTGGGTGTCAAAAAAATCGTGCTTGGCGAATGCGGTCACGCCCACAAAGCCCTGACCGTTATTGCCGACCGCGTTTTCACGGGCGAATTTAACATTCCCCGGGAAAGCTCGCTGACGCTAATCAATGAAATAATCAAAGAAGGTCGATTGAAACTCGATCCCTCGCGCAACGATGATATCACGGTAACGCTTCACGATCCCTGTAACGTTGTCCGATTGATGGGCATTGTCAAACCGCAGCGGGAAATTATCCGCGCCGTCTGTAATCATTTCCGCGAGATGACGCCGCATGGGGTAAGAAATTATTGCTGTGGCGGCGGAAGCGGTTTTGCCATCACTCAGGATCTCAATTTCCCCGAATGGCGGGAGATTCTGTCCGGTCGCGCCAAATTGAGGCAGATTCTCAATGTTTTCCAGGATATTATCGGACCGGAACACAAAAAATATGTCTGTGCCCCCTGCTCGAACTGTAAGGGTGCTATGCGGGATATGTTTGCCGCTTACGGATTGTTTGAAAAGTGCAATATTCTTTACGGCGGCTTGGTGGAACTCGTCGTCAATGCCATGACCGATTTCGATAAACCGTATATCGAGTGGGAATGGCATTAATAGACCTGAAATAAGATTTAATTCAGGAATATGTTAACCGGGATTTTTATAGAAATCCCGGTTCTATATTACCGGGATCCCTCTTCCAATCACCTCCCGGATAAGTTGTTATTGACAAAAGCCGATTTATGCGTATAATAAAAAGGACCCGCCCTTTAATACCCTCCCGCCGGATGCTCTATATATGAAGGGTAGATTAAGATGTGCCGAAAAATTACATATGTTCTGTAAATAAGCGGAAAGGCGAAAAAAATACGAAATTCTTATTTTCTCATCGGAAAACGTGAACAAAACATTGTTTGGAGATGTTTGTTTAGATGAAAGCATATAAAAATAGGATTGGAAAAATATGAGAATAAAAAATTATCTTTACCTTGCTATCGCTTTATTTCCCATAGTATTGCTATTCACCCCGGCCGTCAACGGCTCGCCGCTTGCGCCTGAACTGGTCGAACAGATGAGAGCCGACGGAAGGCTTGAGGAATATGGTGCTTCTATGCAAGACGCCTATAGCCGCGGGGTAGACAATCCCCAATATTCGGGCAACACTATTTATCGAATAAACGCCAAGGCCTCGCCTGATGCTGTGGATACTGTCCGGGCTCTATTGATATTGGTCGATTTTACCGATCAGCCTTACGAAGGCGGTGTTGTGGCCGCTACTCCGGCCGATTTTGATTCTCTTTTATTTTCCGAAGGTCATCTTAATCCGACCGGATCGATGACCGAGTTTTATCTCGAGAATTCGTACGGCAAATTTTACATTTATGGCGACGTTTACGGTTGGTACACAATGCCGCATACCTATGCCTATTATGTGGACGGGCAACGAGGTTTCGGCAGTTATCCGCAAAATGCGCAGGGAATGGTTGTCGATGCCGTCCAGGCGGCCGACGCCGACATTGATTATTCGCTTTATGATTCCAATAATGACGGTGAAGTCGACGGTTTATTCGTTATCCATTCCGGCCCCGGCTATGAAGAAACCGGGAGTAATGATGATATTCACTCGCATCAATGGTCAATATACCCGCACCAGCAATATCTTGACGGCGTGACAATAAATACTTATTCAACGGAACCGGAAGAACGCATTTATACTTCGTCGATTACCGATATTGGCGTTTTTTGCCATGAGTACGGACATGTACTGGGGCTTCCCGATCTTTATGACGTTGATTATACCCCCTCGACCTCAGCCGGCCTGGGCGATTGGTCGCTGATGGCCAGCGGAAGCTGGAATGACGCCGGGCGGCGCCCGGCACATATGGATGCCTGGTCTAAATCGTATGTCGGTTTTGTTGACCCGGTTATCCTGACCGAAAATATGACCGATGTCGAATTTCCCCCGGTTGAAACCGAGCCGGCCGTTTATCGGCTCTGGGCCAACGGCAGCGTCGGCAATCAATATTTTCTGGTGGCAAACCGGCAAAAGATAGGTTTTGACGGCCCTCTGCCCGGTTCCGGTCTGCTTATTTATCATGTCGATGATTCCCGGTGGGGCAATTCCGACGTCAATCATTACCAGGTTGCACTGGAGCAGGCGGACGGTCTATATCAGCTCGAATGGGCGCCCAACGACGGCGACGCCGCCGATCCCTGGCCGGGCGTTACCAATAAAAGATCATTCGACGACCTTTCGACGCCCAACAGCCGCTCATATAGTAATGCCACGACGGAGGTCTCGGTCTGGATGATATCCGACAATGATTCGATAATGACCGCCAATCTGGATATTGAATGGTCGCGCCCGCATCTGGAAATCGATTCGATGTTTTTCATCGACAGCGATGCCGATGGCATCCTTGAACCGTTTGAATCGGTGCAATGTGTTTTCTATTTTAGGAATGACTGGCTGACGGCCAACAATGCCGTCCTGACCATGACCTCGAATGATGCGGCCGTCGATTTCACGACCTCGATGGCGACAATCCCGGTTATTTTCGGTGACGGCGGGACGGGCAATAATGCCTCAACGCCGCTTGAATTTACAGTCCCCGATATATCCTACCCGATTTACGATTCGTTTTTTGTTTCGGTAACATCGGACGAAGGTGCCCCCGCCAGCAATTTTGCAATCGAAAAAGTAATCGGACGGACCGATATTCTAATAGTCGATGATGACCGCGGCGCGAATTACGAAGAACTTTATTATAATGATTTGAAAAAGAAACTGGCCCCGGCTGATATCTGGGAGAAACAATCCCAGGGTTCACCTGCCGGAGCCAAACTTAGTGAATACGGGACCGTCATCTGGTTTACCGGTGACACGTCGTCGGACTTACTGCAAACGGCTGACATTAACGCCATGAAGCAGTATCTGGATAACGGAGGGAATCTGTTTCTGACCGGACAGATGCTGGCCAGTGAACTTAATAATGAAGATTCCGCATTTATGGAAAATTATCTGCACGCCCGGGCCGGCGATTTTTATTTTAACCTCTTTCATCAGGGAGTCCCCGGCTCGCCAATAGGCGACGGATTAATATTGCGATATCCCAGTTTTACCAATCAGGAATATACCCTCTCGCAGCGAATCGTGGTTGTTCCGCCGGCGATGGCCGCCTTTAATTTCCAGGGGGACGGTCCGAGCGCCCTGAGTTATGCCGGTGATTACCGGGTCGTCTATTTCAACTGGGGTTACGAAGCGATCTCGAATGATTTTCCCTCGTACAATAACCGCGATACGGTCATCGCTAATATACTTTATTTCCTTTCTAACTGGTCGCCGCCGTACTGTCTCGATTCCGACAGCGATGGTTACGGCGATCCCGGTGTTCCTGAGAACCGCTGCCCTGATGATAACTGCCCCGATATTTTCAATCCCGATCAACTGGACAGCGACGGCGACGGTTATGGTGATGCCTGCGATATATGCCCGGGCTATGATGATAATATCGACACCGACGGCGACGGCATCCCCGACGGCTGCGATAACTGCCCGACAGTATATAATCCGATTCAGACCGAAGATGCCGACGGTGATGGTGTCGGCGATCCGTGCGATAATTGCGTTGCTTATGAAAATCCTCTGCAGGAGGACAGCGATTCCGATCAGGTCGGTGACAGTTGCGACAACTGTATCAACGTGGCCAATGTCAACCAGGAGGACTCCGATGCCGACCTTGTCGGCGACAGCTGTGATAATTGCATCAATTACGTTAATCCTTTGCAGGAAGATGCGGACGCCGATTTGGTCGGGGACAGCTGCGATAATTGTATTCATACATACAATCCGGATCAGGCCGATACCAACAGTAATGGTGTCGGTGATGTCTGCGAATTTACATGCGGAGACTGCAACGGCGATCAGGTCATAAACATTTTTGATATTACCTACATAATCGGTTTCCTGTACCTGGGTGGTCCGCCGCCGAATCCTATGCAGGCGGCCGACGTTAACAATGACAGTGATGTCAACATTTTTGATGTAACATATTTGATATCATATTTGTATCTTGGCGGCCCTGATCCGAATTGTCCTTAAGATTAAAAAACCCGGCCGGGATCAGTTTATATCCCGGCCGAGTCACGAAGGGTTAGCCTTATTCCGCGTGTTTAGATTGTTTCATCCTCTGATTTTGAAAATATCTCCTCCTTTCTTTCACTCTTCGGTTCCACCAGCGTTTTGACAAACGAGCCGGCCTTCATGATAACGCCGTCACCATAAGTCCCCACAATCAACTTTCCGCCCATCGACTTGAGAACACTCGCGACGGTGGTTTCGAACTTTTTGACCGGGATGATGTTATGGTCGAAATATGAAACAACACCCTCGCCGGTGCCGATATACACGAGCCAGGATGAAGCGTCGATCGTTTTGACATTATCGTCAGGGAGACCATCATTGGATGTAAACTGCTCCCAGCGTCCGCCGTCAAAAACGAAGAATCCGGTGGCCGCTCCGACATACAGATGGTCGTGATTGAAATCGAGAGCATAGACATTGTCGAAAATCGACGTGTCCCGCAGCAGATACCTTTTTTGGAAAATGTCACCATCCCATCGGTACAGCCCCTGCCCGTCGGTGCCGACCCACAGACTGTGGCCATCCGACACCATCGCGGTCACCGAGACATCATCCATAAGCCGTTCCATACCCGGAACTGACCCGGCGTATAACCCCCGATCGCTCCCTATGAACAGACGATCGCCGTCACTATACAGGCTTTTGACCGTCCCCTCAACCACGATATCGATTGGTTCGAGGTTATTACCCGACACGGTATACAGCTTCTCACCGCCGATAAAAATCCGGTCATTATGTCGTGCAATCGAATTGAATTTTTCGCCGTTCCGAATAAAAGACGTCTCCTTATTTCGAAAATCATAAGTAACCAGACCGCCGTCATAGACGGCATAAAGCACCGAATCCAGGATGACCATATCGGCAACGTCGGAAACTGTACCCTCGGTGTCGACCTCAACCGGTGCGGCCGAGAATGAGGCATCGACGATATTCTCAACGAATTTGTTGACGGAATCGTTGACGACCTGATTGACAAGGCCGGTCTTTCCTTTTGGCTTCTCGCCCGAACAGCCAACCAGCAAAAAGGCCGCGACCGTAAAAGCGATCCCCAGGTTTTTGAATGTGATGAACCGTTTCATTTTTTCCTCCTTTGTTTTAAGGTTTGCGTTCAAAAGCAAGTAATACAAATCATATGCCGTTATTTTTATCATCTTGTGGTTCAACGAGTTAAAGTCTGAGGAGGATCATAAAAATGCATAAAACCGTGTTAAAATGGACACACCGTGTTTCCGATATGTATAATTAAATGGAAGACAGCTAATTAAGTGTGTAATATACGACACAGAAAAGAATATATTGAAAAAAAGTCTTGTAAATCGGCATGAGTGCCTTTTATATGTTGGTATCCTGAGTGTTCAATGGGATTGATATGACTGTCAAGAAGATAAATTATATATTGGTCTTACCGATGCTGATTTTTATTAGCTGTTTCAACTCTGCCGCGGCGACAGACATCAACTGTAATATTCTCCAGTATAAACTGGATCGATTGTATTTCCCGATTGGAACCGAAGAAAATGTCTATCCGTCGAACCGTTTTACGGTATATGCCGCCGGAGATTCGATTTATAATGGAATTATTGAATCATCTCAACTCGGAATATCATACAGCCGAATAACCCATTATTTTTTCGACACGATTGCAATCGATTCCTGCTGGGTCTTAATCGAATCGGCCGACATCGATAGTACATCCGATATCGCTATCGGCCTGCCCGATGATATTCCGGTGGGGCCGATTATAGGAAATCCGCCTTCATATTCGTTCGGTGATATTTCCATTATATCGATGCAATTTACTTTGTCGATGACAGCTCAGAACGGTAATCACATTATTCTAAAACACTATGATTCCGAAATTGATATGGCTCTGGATTTTGAATCGGGTCGTATTGACGGTTTTTTCTCCCACTCCAACATAATCACAAACAAAACCGAGGCGCGAATCATTTCTAATTATACTCCATATTTCGCCGCCATAATACCTAATATCAGCCGAGATATCAATGACGGCGGTTTGATGACGAGATCACTTTATTATAGATTCGATAAGACACGATTATCTTTATATTTCGATGGCGACAATATTCGAGCATATAGTTGCTTTTACCCGCTCGATGAATTCTGTACTGCCCAATCGGAATATGACTGGAAAAAGGCCGAGGATTTATTACTGCAACTTGATAAATTCCCCAAAGAAATAAATATATATATCGGCGATGGAAGACTTGAAAAACTGGGTCGGTACTATGCCGACGTCCTCAACCGCGACCGGATAAAAACTACATTAACCCATGACAAAGACAATGCCGATATATATTTGATGTTTATCCCCACGTTAGCCGGTCAAATCGACAGCAGCCTGTATTATATCTATAACATTCTGGCCGGTGATACAATCCCGGATGGAAAAAGCAATTCGACTGTGGAAATAATGGCCGATTGTCTGGAATTAAGTCGCCAGACAACTTCAAAGGAGGCCAGAGAGTACTATATAAAACGTGTATTGCAAAGTCTAAAGGACGAAATCGGCGCTTATCCCCTGTTCCAGCCGATCATATTTTTCACGGCTGACAAGCATCTGCGCGGGTTCGGTTTTGACCCCGATGGATATTTTAATCTGCTGGCGCTGACCAGAATCAGGTTAGCAGGATCTGCGTCGGAGAACAAGTGATGACCTTTACCGGTAAAATCCGGGTGTACCTGATACTGGTGGCTCTCATATCCCCGGTGTTGATTATGCTGGTCATATACTTCCATTCCATACGCCAGCTCGATTTGGCCGACAAAAACAGCGGTCTGAAAAATCTCGAGAAGTTCAATCGGTACCAGGAAGTTTTCCGAGATGACATGAATCAAAAGGAAAGAGAATTGATGGAAACGCCTGTGTTGAAACGGGTGATACATCGGATAAAATTATCTCAGACAGAAGGGCTGGATATCAGCGATTTACAGACCGATCTCGATTTTGTGGAAATACTCGATGACTCCGGAAAGGTCTGGGCCAGTAATCACCGGCCGGGATTGATCGGCCAATATATAAATAATGATGTTAAAATCGAAGGTCTTCATGCCGGTGAATTTCTGGAGACGGAAGAATTTGATATTGATGGTCGGCATGCGGCCTTTACAGCAATTTCGTTGATGGAGCCCGGCATCTTCCTGTACGCCGGGAAATATATTGACTCGGCATACATAAAAATAGTGGAAGAATTGATATCCGCCCGATTGAATTTATGGTTTACCGACGATACGACTAAAAATGATATAGCCTTCTATAAAAATATGCGCCGTAACCAGCTTTACCAGACCGGAGGAAAGTTGACGGCGATTCTGGCCGGGGGCGAAATTTCAGATTTTTTCCTGACGGCCGAATTTGAATCGACGACCGAACGACAGCTTTTCCGCACACTGCTGCAGGTGGCCGGGGTGGTGGCGCTGCTGTCGATTCTGATAGCGATACTCCTGGGATGGTTTATAACCGGACGGATAAAAAGGGAAATAGATAATTTAATTTTGGCGACATCTCAAATCGCGGCGGGCGACCTGACGACACCGGTTATGGCATACGAGGCGGGCGAATTTATGCAGCTGGCCAACTCATTTTCTAAAATGAAATCGGATTTAAAACAAACACAAACCAAGCTGGCCACGAGCGAAAAAATCGCCGCCTGGAAGGCAATCGGACAAAAAATCGCCCACGAAGTAAAAAATCCATTGACGCCGATATCCATTTCGATCGATGACCTGCAGAAATCTTATAAGGAAAGACTACCCGACTTTGACAGCACGCTTGATGAAACGGTCGGTGTGATAAGAGCCGAGATAAAAAGACTGACAAAAATGCTCGACGAGTTCGCGTCTTTCGCGCGGATGACCCCGCCGGTGATTGCCGATGTAAAATCGGATAGGTTGACAGATGATATTAAGACGCTTTATAAAAGAGAAATTGACTCGGGAAAATTACAGATAGACAATTCCAGCCGGAGAAAAATATTCAGAATCGATCATGAAAGAATCAGGCAGTTGCTGATAAATCTTATAAAAAACGGATTCGAATCATCACCCGAAACCTCGGTTCGAATTGAAATCAATGATACTGAAACCGGAGTAACGATGAAAGTTGAAGACGATGGTCCCGGTTTTCCGGATAATATTTTGCGATCCGGCTTCAGGCCTTATGTTTCCGGCAAAGCCGGCGGTTCCGGGCTGGGTCTGGTCATCTGCCAGCGAATTGTTTATGACAGCGGCGGGACCATTGAATTATATAACCGTGAAGAAGGAGGAGCCGGGTTGATAATCGACCTGCCTTTTGATAATGGCTGATGTATTAATAATCGACGATGAACTCAATATCCGAAATTCGTTGAAATCCGCCCTGGCCAAGCGCGGACATGATGTCAAACTTGCCAGAGATTATAAGGAGGGTGATAATTATTCGCAGGCGGCCTTCGATGTCATCTTTCTCGATGTTTTACTTCCCGATGGTAATGGACTTGATTTGCTGAAAACGATTTTGACCCGCGATAATAAGCAGGTGGTGGTTATGATCTCCGGGCACGCCGATATCGAAATGGCGGTCGAGGCGATTCGCGCCGGAGCTTATGATTTTATCGAAAAACCGATTTCACTGGACAGAGTTCTGGTGACGCTGGCAAATGCGACGCAGAAAAAAAAGCTTTTATCCGAAAAAGAAAGACTCGATTCGATTATTTACGGCGAATTCATCGGCGAATCGAAACCGATTACCGAATTAAAAAGCAGTATCGCCCGGTCGGCGCCCCGGGCCAATCGCTTTTTAATTCAGGGCGAGAACGGCACCGGCAAGGAAATGATAGCCAATATGATTCACCGCTACGGCCGCAACAGCGGCGGGCCGTTTGTCGCCGTCAACTGCGCCGCGCTGCCGCATGAACTGATTGAATCGGAATTGTTCGGCCATATCGCCGGCGCCTTTACGGGCGCGGCCAAAAATCGACGGGGACGTTTTCTGGAGGCTGATGGCGGCTCTATTTTTCTTGACGAAATCGGCGAGATGTCAGCCGCCGCGCAGGCAAAAATCCTTCGGGTCATCGAAAGCAACGAGATTACCCCGGTCGGTGCCGATAGCGGGGTGCCCATCGACTGCATAATAATTGCGGCTTCGAATAAAGATTTAAGCGGGATGGTCGAGAAGGGCAAATTCCGTCAGGATCTTCTTTTTCGATTGAATGTCATACAATTTAACGTTCCCCCCTTAAGGGAGCGCCGGGAAGACATTCCCCTGCTGGCGAATTTTTTCCTGAGCCGTTTCGCGAAGGAAATCGGCAATGAGCGAAAAAAATTATCAACCGATGCCCGGTCATTCCTGCAAAAATATGATTTCCCCGGAAATGTCAGAGAGTTAAAAAACCTCATGGAGCGGATTAATATTTATTGTGAGGCAGTGTCCGTACACAGTAAAGATATAAGGCCATTGATGCCCGGAGTAACTAAAGAATCGTCGGTCGGATTAAAAAAGGCGCTTGATGAGTTCGAAAAACAGCATATCGAGACGGCGTTGGCGGTCAACCAAGGAAACGTCGCGCAGACCGCGCGACAGCTTGGCCTGGAACGGTCGCATCTTTATAAAAAGATGCGCCGATTGAAAATAAAATAGGGAAATTACACGTTTATACCTGATTTTACTTATCATGCCGCGAATTTTGAATATTATACATAAAGGTAAAAGCCACCAATTGATTCTGTCAAACGGCGAAAAAATAAATTTATCGGGGAGTGTGTCACAAAAATATTCGCTTCAAGAGCAAAGCGAAATCTCCGATATTCAGTTGAAAAAAATCAAGCTGGAATCGGATTTACAGCGGGCCCGCGATTATGTCACCTATCTGTTGTCGAGAAGCGCTTATTCCTATGGTCAGCTTCTGGTCAAACTGGATGAGAAAAAATATGACCGAAAAATATCCATCAGGACTCTGGCCGATTTAAAAGAGGCGGGGCTGATCGATGACACTCGTTTTGCCCGCCTGATAGTCGAGTCGATTCTTCGCAACAAACCGGCCGGGCGGGCGTTTTTGGTCGCGGCGTTGCGTAAAAAATATATTTCCCGTGAACTGGCCGAAGCGACGGTCGATGATTGTCTACGGGATGTCGATGAGACCGAAATGGCGGTGAGGCTGCTGCGCGGCCGATGGCGGTATTTTTCAAAATTTGAACTTGAAACCGCCAGACGGAAAGCGTATAATTACCTGTCCCGGCGGTCAATAAATTATAGATCGGCTAAGACGGCATTTGAGAAAGTTGCCAAGGAGGAAGAATAAAATTAAGACTTCGGAAATCAGAAAATCATTCGTCGATTATTTTAAAAGGTACGACCATAAAGAATATGCTTCATCATCGGTAATTCCTTTCGATGATCCGACGCTGATGTTCACCAACGCCGGAATGAACCAGTTCAAGGATATTTTTACGGGCAAGAAGCAGGCCGAACATCCGCGGGCGGTGTCGGTGCAGAAATGTATGCGTGCCGGCGGAAAACATAATGACCTGGAGAATGTCGGACGCACCGCGCGGCATAATACTTTTTTTGAAATGCTGGGCAATTTCTCATTCGGCGACTATTTCAAGGAAGAGGCGATTTTCTACGGATGGGAATGGGTGACGAAATATCTTAAATTACCGAAAGACCGGCTTTACGCGAGTATTTATGAGGAAGATGACGAGGCTTTTGTGCTCTGGGGCAAAATCGCGCCGGAACTGAAAAACGGACGGATTCTGCGTTTTGATAAAAAAGAGAATTACTGGTCGATGGGTGAAACCGGTCCCAACGGCCCCTGCAGTGAAATTCATTTCGATCGCGGCGAGCGCTTCGGTGTTGGCCCGGAGTATAAGGTAAACGGTGTCGGTGACCGCTTTGTGGAAATCTGGAACCTGGTCTTTATGCAGTACAATGCGAAACCGGACGGCGCCGTCGAGCCGCTTCCGAAACCGTCAGTCGATACCGGCGCGGGATTGGAAAGAATCGCGTGTATCCTGCAGGATGTCAACTCCAACTTCGAGACCGATGGTTTTATGGCGTTGATTGACCGGATTACCGACATCTGTGGTAAGAAATATTTTATCGATGACCGAGGGATTTCGCATCGGGTAATCGCCGATCATATTCGCGCTCTAACATTCTGTATCGCCGACGGCGGTGGTCTGTCCAATGAGAAGCAGGGATACGTATTAAGGCGAATTTTAAGGCGGGCGGCGCGGCACGGGCGGCGGCTCGATATTCGTGAGCCGTTTATCTATAAACTGGTGCCGACGTTGGTCATGCTGATGGGTGACGTTTATCCCGAAATAAAGGAAAAACAGGAACATATTCAGAATGTAATTAAAACTGAGGAAGAATCATTCGGCCGCACGCTCGACAGCGGGCTGATGCTTTTCGATGAGGTCGCGCGGCGGACCAAAAGCGGCGGAAGCAAAATGGTGCCGGGCGAGGAAGTATTCAGACTGTACGATACGTACGGCTTTCCGGTCGATTTGACTCAAGTGATGGCGGAAGAGCAGGGCCTGACTCTTGATATGGATGGTTTTGATGAGATGATGAAGCACCAGCAGGAGCAATCGCGGACCGCCGCCAAACATGACGCCGAGAGATTAGAGCAACTTCATTCGGTTCTGGATGAAATCCTCGCGAAAATCCCCGACGAGAACCTGAAAACCGAATTCGTAAGAGAGAAATTCGAAATCGAGTCGGGGATTTCGGAGATGTTCGAGCTATCTGACGGAAGCGACAAACTATTAGTTATAATTCCCGAAAAGACCCCCTTTTATGTCGAAGCCGGAGGGCAGATTGGAGATATGGGGACTATCGAGAGTGATGTTTTTCGATTAGGGATTTCGGAATTAATCAAATATAAAGAGGCGATAGTCCATATCGGCCGGATTATCGAGAAAAGATACTCTGATATCGAAGAACTCGGCGATATAAAAGTTAAGCTGTCGCTTAATAAAAACCGCCGGATGGCGATTATGAGACATCATACCGCGACGCATTTACTGCAGGCCGCCTTGCGGGAAGTTCTCGGTGACCATGTGCATCAATCCGGATCGTACGTCGGCCCGGAAAAACTGCGTTTTGACTATTCGCATTTTCAGCCGATGGCGCCGGAGGAAATATATCGGGTCGAAGAAATTATAAATAACAAAATTCTCGAGGCTGTACCTGTCACGACGATAGAAGACGACATCGATAGCGCCAAAAAATCCGGCGCTATGGCGATATTCGGGGAGAAGTACGGCAGACGTGTCAGGGTCGTAGCGGTCGATGATTTTTCGAAAGAATTGTGCGGCGGGACACATGTCGAAAATATCTCGCAAATCGGGCCGTTTATGATTACGCTCGAGACAGGGATTGCCTCCGGTGTCCGACGGATAGAAGCGGTCGCGGGCACGGAAGCGGTGCGGAGGATGCTGGCGCAGAAAAAGTCGCTGGAGGAAATTACGAATACTATAAATCGTCCCGCGGAAGAAGTCTCTGGCGCTGTTAATGAGATGTACGACAAACTTCTGGAACTTCAGAAGGAAAACAAAAAACTCAAAGCGGAACATTTCTCGAAATCGGCTGAATCAATTGGACATGAGAAAAAAATCGGTGATATTACTTTGCGTTTTCATGATTTCGGAGAAACCGACCTCGAGGCGATGGCGGGGTGGGTCGATAGCGGCAAAGGCGTCGGTTATTCATTAATCAGCGTCGCTATTGGATTGTCCGACGGCAAAAGAACATATATGTCATCGGCCAGCAGTGCGTTCAGGTTGGATGTCGGAAAATTTTCAGAAGAAATCCTCAAGCTATTTGGAGGTCGGGGCGGCGGTAAACAAAATTTCGCGCGGGGCAGTCTTCCTTTCGATGTAAAAGCCGACGACGTCTTTAAGGCGGTTGAAGATAAACTGAAGGAAAATAAGCAGGGGGCTAATAATGCAAGTATTTGAGTCATTATTGCAGGTCAAAATTGAAAAGGGGGGCGGATTTTTTCTGCTGCTGGACCCGGATCGGACGACGCCAGATATGATCCTGATGCTTGCGGAAGCGGCGGAGGATTCGGAAGTCGATGCTGTCCTGGTCGGCACCAGTCTGATGACCAAGAATAATTTTCAGACAACCGTTAAAGATGTCAGGGAACGGACGTCACTCCCGGTAATAATTTTTCCCGGGACGCACAGCCAGATATCGCCGAATGCCGATGCCATATTATTCACGTCATTGATCTCCGGACGCAATCCGACTTACCTGATAGATGAACAGGTGAAGGGCGCCCCGCTGGTGAAAGAGTACGGTATCGAGCCGATTGCCACCGGTTATATGCTGATTGAATCGGGCGGTTATTCTTCGGTTCAATACATTTCGCACTCAATGCCGATTCCATCCGATAAAAATGATATCGCCTGCGCTCATGCACTGGCGGCGCAGTACATGGGCATGCAGGCGATTTTTATGGAAGCCGGGTCGGGGGCAAGGCAGTCGGTCCCGTTATCCATGATTGAATCGGTTGCGGAATATATCAACCTCCCCATTATAGTCGGCGGCGGTATCCGCGAACCACGGGAGGTAGAAAGCAAAATAAAAGCCGGAGCTTCATTTGTGGTGGTCGGTCACCATTTTGAGAACAATAATGATCTAAAAGCGTTGCATGAATTTGCGGAAGCGGCTCATCCTCTGGCAGCGGTTGCATTATGAACGATGACAAGCGAATACAATATATCATTAAGGAAGCCGAAGAATCGGCGGTGCTCCGCCGGACAGTCGGGCAAAACCTGGCGAAGCCTCTGGTCGAATTAGCCGATATTTTTTCCGGTGTCATCGGCAGCGGCGGGAAGGTGCTTATCTGCGGTAACGGCGGTTCGGCGGCGGACAGTTCTCACATGGCGGCGGAGATGATTGTCCGCCTGACGTCAACGCGCAACCGCCAGTCGCTGCCGGCCATCGCCCTCTCGACCGATACGGCCGTCATGACGGCGGCCTCGAATGACTTCGGCTTCGACAAGATATTCGCCCGGCAAGTGGAAGGATTGGGTAAAAAAGGTGACATACTATTTCTGATTTCAACTTCAGGCAATTCGCCGAATCTTCTGGAGGCTGTTAAAACCGCAAGGGAAATCGGAATCTTGACATCGGCCCTTCTCGGTAACGACGGCGGAAAACTGGCCCCCCACGTCGACAAAGCCATTATTGTCCCGCATAATTCCGTCCAGAGGATTCAGGAAGAACAAATTTTTCTGATACACATGTTGGTCGAATTGATTGAAAGCGTTCTTTTCGGATGAAACAGGCCGGATCGGGAATATTGGAAAAGATTGCATTGTATGTTCTCTTCGGATATTTTCTTTCGACAACCTTCTCGCATGCGTTGGCACAGAATTTCCTCGGGCTGTCACTTCTGCTTACCTTAATCATTGTCGTCAAGGAAAAAATTTACAAACAGCCGTTCAAATTTTCATCGTTTAATATCTTCATTTTTCTTTTCCTCGTCTGGTCAATAATCTCAAGTATATTCGGACCGACACCGTCGGCATCGCTTCTCGAATTAAAAGAAGAGTGGCTGTTTTTTATGATACCGGTTGCCGCCTTTATTCTAAAAGATGAAAAATCGATCGTTACGGCGTTAAGATTATTCGCCATTTCGGCCGTAATTATTTGTCTCTATGCCGTATGGCAGCATTATTCCGGTATGGATTTGTATCACGGGAAACAATTAATAGAGGCGCCCTCGCATGGTTATCGATCGTTGGGCACTTTTTCGCACCCTCTGACGTTCGGCAATTATTATGCAGTTGCATCGATTTTGCTTCTGGGGATTGCCTTATGTGCCCATGAACGGAAAAACAAAATAGTCTTTTATGTGGGATTCTGTCTGACAGCTGTCGCGACATTATTCAGTTACAGCCGCGGACCTATTACGGCGCTTATAGGAGGAATAATTATTCTTTTGATCTGGATGGGTCGAAAATATTTTAAAATAATTCTGCCGTTGATAGCGGTCGTAATTGTCATAATTCTTTTAACCGCGCCGGATTTCCTGAACCGCTTCTCATCCAATTTTGAAATGGAATGGGAAGGCAAAAGCGACGTTTCGAGATTATCGATCTGGCGGACCGCCGTGAATATGAGTGCGGACAATCCGATTATAGGCGTCGGACCGGGAAATTTCGGCACTCAATATATCAATTACCGGGACGAATTTTCAAATCGGATATTCACGCATGCGCATAACGACGTGCTGAATGTGGCGGCCTATGCCGGAATTCCGGCCGCACTGTTTTATTTGGGCTTTTGGATAGCGATAATTGTAAGAATGACAAGAGCTTTAAAGAGACGGGCCGAGAATAATATTATTCGGGGTATAATTCTGGGGACTTTAATGGCTTCGATCGCGTTTTTTATTACTTCGATATTTGAGGCGGCCTTCGCCGATGAAGAGACAAGACTATTTCTAATGGCTGTCTGGGGGCTGTTTTTGGCGACCGAGAAGCTTATTAAGAGTGGACGGGAAAAAACCGAGTACATAGAAAAGGCTTGACATTTAGGGCTTAATTATTATAATCCAAAGCTGCGAAGGATAATATGGTTAAGAAAACGAAAAAAGAGGCAAAAGAAAGATTTGAGTGGCCCTTTGGCCCGAGGAATTATCTTTTTTTCGGAATAGGCTTATTGATTATAATCGTGGGGTATATTTCGCTGGCGGCCGGTTCCATAACCCTGGCGCCGATATTGCTGGTTTTGGGATATTGCGTTTTTATCCCGATTTCGATTATTATCAACGGCAAAAGAAAGGCTCCTTCTGCGGAAAATCTGGATACGAAAGCATAGTATTCACAATCAGGGCAGTTAGCTCAGTTGGCTAGAGCACCTGCCTTACACGCAGGGGGTCACTGGTTCGAGTCCAGTACTGCCCATGTAAAAAAGGAGATATTGCAAAGATAGCGTCGGATTAGGGGCATTAAATAGAAATTCATGCAAAATCAGCCGGGGTTGTAGTTCAGCTTGGTTAGAACGCCCCGATTGACATCGGGAAGGCCGCGAGTGCGATGGCTTATTATTTATATGTTTTACGGAGTGAAAAAAACGGCCAGTATTACATCGGCTCGACCGGAAGCTTGGAAGATAGATTAGAAAGACATAATGGCGGGAGATCCAAATCTACCAAAAGCGGAATTCCATGGCAACCAGTTTACATTGAGGAATTCTCGAATCGTTCTGAAGCTGTGAAAAGAGAAAAAAAGATAAAATCCTGTAAAAGTAGGACGAGAATAGAGAGATTAATTAAAGCAGAATAATTTCAGTATGAATAAGTCGGGGTTGTAGTTCAGTTTGGTTAGAACGCCTGCCTGTCACGCAGGAGGTCGCGAGTTCGAGTCTCGTC
>CAYXTW010000026.1:0-46349 GCA_964467955.1 uncultured Ignavibacteriaceae bacterium
GCACGGCCGCATCCGCTTACAAAAAGGGCGGCCAAAATGAATAAGCCGAGAACAGGATAAATAAAATATCTCATATTACTATATAAATCGGTATATTTTTCTTATAGTTAAGTATAAACATCATTACCGAATCCTCCAAGGCCGATTTGCCCGAAATATGACGGCAACCTTTTCGCTTGCTAATGAGGCAATATTATATATTATATGGCTTTGAAAGGATTTGTCTCCGGTCCGATTATCGGGTGTAATCGGCTGGTAAGCAAAGATTAAGGAGACTAAATATCCCGGCGTTCAGGGGAACAAGCGTGGCGAGAAATATGTTATATCTGGTGAACGATACCTCCGGTTGTCGCGAAGTCAAAGGTTTGGGGGTATACTTTTGACCGATCGGCAATCGGATAATATAAAAAAAGAGAGGTTTGATAAAGAAGCTCTGGTTCATCTGAATTCGCTTTATCGGACGGCGCTCAGGATGACCCGGAATGAAAACGATGCCTCAGATCTGGTCCAGGAAACCTTTTTTAAGGCCTACCGGTTCTGGGATAAATTCGAGGAAGGTTCCAATTGTCGCGCCTGGCTTTACAAAATAATGACCAATATCTTTATCAACCAGTATCGAGCCAAATCCTCCAGCCCTCAGACGGTCGATCTGGAGGATGTCGATGACGATTTCCTGTTCGGACAGCTTTCGGCCCTGGGTCCGCCCGATGACCCGGAAAAGCTCTTTTTCAGAAAAGTCTTTGATGATGATGTCAAGGCGGCTATTGACGAGATGCCGGAGGATTTCCGGCTGGTTATTATCCTTTCATTCCTGGAAGGATTCAGTTACCAGGAAATCGCGGATATTCTCAATATCAATATCGGAACCGTCAAATCACGACTTCACCGGGGGCGCAAGCTTTTGCAGAAGTCACTTTGGGAGTACGCAGTAAAGAACGGTTTTGTTAAGGAAGCAGCCCAATGAATTGCAAAGAAGCGCTGGCTAAACTATATGAAATCACCGACAATGAGGCGTCCGAAATCGATGTAAAGGAAGTCAGGGAACATCTGGAACACTGCAAGGACTGCATGTCTCGATTCGAATTCGAAGAAATCTTCAAGACCTTTATAGCGGAAAAAGCCTCAATAAAGGCGAAAACCGATAAATTGCGAGAAGATATTCTGAAGCGGTGCGACGAGGTCGAAAAGGAGCCCGGTCGCCGGCCGGGAAACAAGCTGAGATTCGGAGCGGTTTTGGTGGCGGCGGCGGCCTCGCTGGTTATATGTATTTTTGCTTCATTCGCCCTTGCCGATTATTATCGCCATCAGACTTTTGTCGTGCCGTTCGAAAAAGCGCATCTGAATGATAACGGTTTCATCGAAGACAATGAACCATTAGTCGGTCAACTGATGGCGGTTCGCAAGTATTTGAACAACGATTTGAATCTGTCATTGGATAAGGAGCCGAGGCAGTTCCGGCTTGTCGGGGCAGGATTCGATGACGTCAGGGGCGAAAGATTTGCCCATGTCAGATATATAAAAGGCCCCGATCATATTTCGCTTTTTATATGTGATAAAATCGTCAAATTGCCCGATTTCGAAAAATTATCATATTTGAATAGTATCGATTATTGGATGCACGTGTGCGCCCACTGCCAGGTTCTTTACTGGAAGTGCGGGCCCAATATGGTGATTGCCGTCTCGGGTAATCCGGGAATCGACATGACCGCGCTTATCCCGGTCGTTAAAATATCCTGAATAAAAATTAGTTGCCAATTTATTCCCCGGCTGATATTTATTTAAAAGTGTATAATATCAAAATGAACGGTCGGCGAATTATATCCGGATTTATAATTTTATTGGTTTCGGTATTATTCGTCCTATCGGCCGAGGCCGAGACCATTTTGCGCGATTCCATCGTTTATGATATCTCGGTAAACGTTTTCGATAATAATTTCGAGACTGCTCTGGCGGCAGCGGCTGAAATCAAATCGCGGGAGCCGGATAATCCCCTGGGGTATTTTTTGACCGGGGCTATTTATCAGATTATATCGGAAAAATTCCGGAATGACAGCTTTGAGAAAAAAATCGACGAAAATCTCGGACAGGCGATCGATCTCTGCGATGACAAAAAAGACGATGACCCCGGTAATCCCGATTGGCCCTTTATCGCCGGGGCGTCGTATGGTTATCGCGGTCTGGATCGGGCTTTTCACGGAAGCTGGTGGGGCGCTTTCCGCGACGGTTTGCGATGCAAATCGAATTTGCAGGATGCCCTGAAGCTGGACAGCACGAACTTTGATGCTTATCTCGGTCTGGGCAGCTACTATTATTATCGAACGATTAAAGCCAAGGACCTTTTGTGGTTGCCGTTTATCTCGGACAATCGGGAAAAAGGAATGGCGCAGATTAAAAAAGCAATCGACTTCGGTCGACTCTCGCCCAATATCGCCCGGCAGTCTTTTTTGAGAATATATTTGATTGAAGGACGCTATGATGAACTGGTCAGTCTGGCCGATTCACTTTATGCCGTTGATTCCAATGATGCCTTCACGTTGTTGTATTATGTAGAAGGTCTTGTTGCGCTGGATAGTCTGGAGCCGGCCGAGACAAAGTTGAACAGATTAAGAAATTCGTGGAGAAATTCAATCTATTATGACTCGGTCGGTACCTATGAAGAGGAATATCTTCTGGCCGCAATCGCCAATAAAAAGGGCGATAATGAGTTGGCACAAAACCTGATAAAGCGAATTTTGTCGCACCAATCATGGCGCCGAAAAAATGCCTATTTTGATGAAACTTACGAAAAAGCAAAACGGTTATCGAAGCATATTAAATGAATTCGGCCGTTTATCTGATACTCTGTCTACTTATTTTCGCCCTTCCGGACGCCGCTTTTTCATTAACACCGGAAAAGACAGAAATTATCAAACAGGGGCAGGCGGCGATGCTCAACGGAAATTATCGAGCCGCCTACGAAATTGTCGAGCGGCTTGGTCGGAACGACGCCGGCGACCCGGCCGGATATATATTCCGGGCAGCGGTACTTCAGGCGGAGATGATCGATTCGGAAGAAGACCTCTCGGGCGACAAATTCAAATCGCTCTGCGATAGTACAGAAGAGTTGTCGGAAACCGGACTCGAAAATTGCTCATCCTCGGATTCGGCCCTGTATTATCTGTATATCGGCCATCAGTATGCCTACCGGGCCTTATGGGAAGCCCGCTTCGGCTCGAAATTCGCCGCGTTACGGTATGGATTCAAGGCGCGAAGTCAATACCGGAAGGGACTGGGGATCGACTCGACTTTGTATGATCTTTATCTCGGTCTGGGGTCGTTTCATTACTGGAAATCGGTCAAGTCGGGAATATTAAGAAGTCTCGGGCTATTTAAAGATGAACGTGAAAAGGGTATAAAGGAAGTACAGTTGGCGATTGACTCGTCGCTGTTTTCACGCGAGGCCGCCCGCTCGGCGCTGATCTGGATTATGCTCAACGAAGAAAACTACGACTCGGCCATAATACTATCGCAAATGATGTTGCGGAAATATCCGGAAGGGAATTCACTGCTCTGGCCGATGGCGTATGCGTATTTCAAAAAAGAGAGGTACGACGATGCCGCGAAGATATATGAATTAATTCTGAATCGACTGGTAAACTCGCCGGGGAATTATTATAATATCATAGAGTCTTCATATTGGCTATGTCAATCTCTGGAGAAAACCCCACGATTCGATAAAATAAAAGAAATTGCCGGTTATATAAATTCGATTTACGATAAAATTCCGCGGAGTACGCGAAACAAGCAAGGGAGCGAATTGGATTATCTGATGAAACAATGAAGTCAATCAACTGTTTAAGACTTGATTTACGACATGGAACCGTTATAATTCGGCATTATGAAACACGAGAAAGATGAAATTGAAATCAAGCTGACGGCTGAAGTCTCCTGCGCCGGTTGAGCTTCCAAACTGGGGCCAAAGTTTTTGGCCGAGGCATTGAAAACGATTCCGGCGGAAACCGATATCAATCTGCTGGTCGGATACAACAAGGCCGACGATGCCGGTGTATATCGGATAAACGAGCATCAGGCGCTGGTGCAAACGGTGGACTTTTTCCCGCCGATTGTCGATGATCCGTATTCATTCGGACAGGTGGCGGCCGCAAATGCCTTATCCGATATTTATGCCATGGGGGCGACACCCATGACGGCCTTGAATATCATCGCTTTCCCGCCGAAGATGAATCCCGAAATTTTCCGCCAGGTACTCCTCGGCGGGGCGGATAAGATACATGAGGCGGGGGCGGTCACTGTCGGCGGGCACTCGATTAAAGATGATGAATTAAAATACGGCCTGGCGTGCACCGGAATAATTGAAATCGAAAAAATTATCAGCAACGATAAAGCGCAACCGGGGGACCGTCTGTTTCTGACCAAACCATTGGGAACCGGCATTATCTCCACCGCCGTCAAGAGAAACATGGTGTCGGAAAAAGACGCCGAGGCTCTGGTACGACTAATGATGCAATTAAATAAAACCGGTTCGGAATTGATGGTCAAACATAAGGCACACGCCGCCACCGATATTACCGGCTATGGGATTCTGGGGCATGCATATGAAATCGCCAGTGCTTCGGATGTAACGATCGAGATTACTTTTGACAATTTGCCTTTGATACCGGGGGTTTTGAAATATGCCAAGGCTGGCACCCTGACCGGCGGCGCCGATGCCAACAGAGAATATCTTGAGGATAAAGTCAAAATAAACGCAGCATTATCAAAACCGCAGATGGATGTCCTTTATGACGCCCAGACTTCCGGCGGCTTATTGATAGCGTTGCCGGACAGTGCCGTCGATGCATTCCTGACTGACACCCAATCGGCGGGCCTGACCGTCAGTGAAATCGGCCGGGTAACGAAAAAAGCCGAGGTCTCGATTATCGTCAATGATTGATATGCTTTCCGGTAGGGAAGGTCTGTCCTCAGACCTGCCTTTCCAATAGTGGCATGAATCGCAGGCTCCAGCCTTATACGATTACTTCTTGCATTGTGAATTTTCCGATTTATTTTCAAAGTAATGACAAAACCAAGTACCAAAGGCATCGACTGGCGGATAATTATCTGGGTGGCGATTATTATTGTTACTGGCGCCGGTATCTATTTTCGTTTTGCCGATCTTGATGCCGACCCGCCGCTGTATTTCGCCGGGCACGGGCAATCGCTTTCGACCGACCCGGATCATTATTGCTACTTCGCCCGCAGCAAGATTCTCTTCGATAAATGGGAACCGTACGATGCCGGCCGCTGGCGCGTTTTTGAAGTGACATTGATGTCCGGTTTATGTTACATATTGTTTCTTCTTTTCGATATTTCCCGATACACGGCCAATCTGGCCGGGGTGATTGTTTCGCTTTTGTCCATTCTCTTTTTTCTGTTGGCATTAAGGAAATTTATAAATCACGGCGGCCTTCTCCTGGCGTTGTTTCTTTTGATGTCCAATAAAGTCCTGCTCGTATATGGTAAACTTCCGTACGCCGAAAACGGAATGATATTGATAATCACCTTAATCTTTTTCGTGTTCGTTTATTACCGTCATCGATTATGGGGCACGATACTGCTGGGTTTTCTGATTGCACTTTCGGCGATGGCCGGGAAAGTCTTCGGTTTTCTGATAATTTTACCGATTCTTTTTTGTATCTGGTACGAAAACAAACCGGGGCGATATAAAAATATAATCATTTTAATTGGCTCGACGGTGGTGACCACGATCGTCTGGGTCCTGATTGCCTATGGCGGCCGGTTGAACTCATTGTTTGATTATTATGCGGCCCAGACAATCGGGCAATACGGCCTGCCGGACGCCCTGAAATCGCCCATAACATTTCTTGAAAAGTTAATCAGTTTCGGCAATGATACCCGATTTTACTTTAACGCCCCGGCGGCCGGTCTGGCCGGATTTTTTGCCATGATTTATATCCTTTATTCTTTCTCCAGAGAAAAACTCAAGGGAAATATTCCCATTTTGTTTTTGTTGCTCTGGTTTACGGTCGGCCAGTTGTTTTTTATGCCGGAAAATTACAGGCCGTTAAGATATGTCTATATGATTTTCTTTCCCCTGGCCGGATTGGCCGCCTTCGTTTTTTCGGATACCGCTTCAATTACATACGAAAAATCTTCAAACAGAAAATATTTATTTTATGTAATCCTTTTCTTTTTGTTCTGGATTCTATTCGAGCAACTACTTTTCAATGTATTTTATGACAATTATTTTAAACCGCTTCATAAGAGACTCGTTTGGTTCTCAGCACCGGCCGCTATTGTCATTACGCTCGTTGAAATGCATTTTAAATTTATAAGATTGATCTTTCGCAGAAATTTCAGAATCGTTCTGATTGCTTTCATAGCCGGCTTCGCGCTCTGGAATTTCGAGACCGATTATATCAAATGGCAAAAACAGAAGTCATTTAATATAAAAGAGGCCGGCCGTGAATTGGGTAAGGCGCTGGGAGAAGATGCCGTTATCTGCGGTCCCCTGGCGCCGACGCTGCTTCTTGAAAACAAACTCGGCGGCCTGATATACGGCTCCGGCATCACCGATCAGGACAGCAGCTTTTTCAGAAAATATCCGATTACCCATCTTATCGTTGAAATCGACAGATCGGCCGATATCGTCGAAAAATTCCCGTCGCTTGATAATGCCCGGCCGGTGACGGATTTCTGGATTCGCGATTTTCAGTATGTCCTGGTGCGAATCAGCGAGCAAACCGGTAACGGCAAGGCGGCTTCGTACAAGCCGACCGATTATGAGATGGGGCGATATTTTCTGGATAACAAAGTGTTCGACAGCGCTCAGTTTTATCTGGAACGTTTCTGGACAAAGCATCCCGACAGCAAACTGGCGCTCCAGCGGCTCGGCGAGGTTTATCCCTTTGTCGGCGAAGTCGAGAGAGCCGGAATGATGTTAAAAAGAGCGCGCGCTCTCTACCCGCACGATTTTTCCGTTTGCCTGGCGCTTGGCGTCTATTATCAGCTCAGATATACGTTCACCCGCCAACAACAATATCTGGATTTGGCCGAAGAGACATATCACAAGGTTATTGAGATGAACCCGAATCAGGTCGACGAAATATATGAAACGGCAAAAAAAATCGCCGAATCCGGCCCATGACGTAAATATCCGATAATTAGCTCTCGATTAAAAAGAAAAATAATAAAATCCGAAACATTTATTGCGGCCGGGATGTTTAATAGGTAAGGATTTTGGCTGTAAACACGCAGATAATACCCCGGAAATTACCGGATTTTAGCAGGGGCTTAAAAATGTTTTTGTTGACAGGTCATAATAAGGCGGATATTCTTTAAAAAGTGGGGATAACATGGAAATAGGAATATTTTATTCGAGGGAGAATTCCAGCCACCAGAAAACGGCCGATATTGTCAGAAAAGCGGTTCGGAATCTGGGCATTATGGCTAATATAACCGAGCGCGATGCCAAAAATGGGCTGCCCAGAATAATTGTCGACGGTTATGACTTGACGGCGCAGCTTCTCAAGCCGGGTAACAGTACCGGCAAATCGATTACTTACGATTCGATAGTAAAGGCGCTCGAACGGACCGCCTGGTAAGCTGCGGGAATTCTTGTCTGTCTATTCTCTTCTATCTTAATATTTAGTCCTCTTTTTGCAGCTTTATAAACCATAAATAAGCCAGCAGACCGATTAATATAATCGCGAATATCGCGCCGATTATGGCGGTCGGATAGGCATCGTATGCGCACGTTTTTACTTGTTCGAGGGCCAGTATCAAACCGATTGCAATCGGAATTGCGGCCGGTAAATAGCGAAACACGAAGCGATAGGCCAGAAGATAAATTATCCCCGCGAATAAACCGGACAGCAGCCAGAAAAGAATATTATCGAAATCCGAACCGACCGTAACCAGAACCGCCAGAATCAGCAAAAATGCAAAAAGTATTTTTCGTTTTGTCCATCGGTCGGTAAAATGATCAACCGCGGTGAACATGAAAAGAATCATGATGGTTCGCATCAGGAAGGCGGTAATCGGCCCGAAACCGCCGGCCACAATCGGCAGATAATTCCCGAGCGTGCTGAATTTGGCCCAGACAGGTTCCAGCGACGGCTCAAAAAGCGCCGATAACAGTGTCATCAGACCGGCAATTATAGCGCCAACCGACAGGCCTGTCAGGATGGTTGTAGCTTTGCTGCAGGGTATGACCTTATTTTTCCATTTTTGAATATATCCTAAAACCAGCGACGGGCCGACCGATATCAGAAGCAGTAAGACCAGAGGTAAAACAACCAGCAATAACATTTGGTGCATATATGGTTCGCTGGTGGTAAAATCAGCCAGCGTGCAGGGCCAGCTGTTTATGGCCTTAACGACATAGACACCATAAAGTAAAAGCAGAAAAGTCAAAAAAGTCCCGGCGGAAAATCGTCGCCGACTCCAGCTATAAACGGCGCCCACCATACCGGCAATAAACAGCATCACTATGGTCAGACTGCGGAAAATCTGTATTATCTGGCTGATGTTTTCTTTATTACGTTCATTTCGGGTCCATTCTTCAGGAATATGAATAAATCGGTATGAATCAACGACCGTATCTCCGGCGATTTCTACTGCAAGGCGCGCTTCACCTTCCTTAAGTTTATAATTAATCGTGTCGGAGAATGTGAAGATCCAGTCGGTGCGATTCGGTAATTTTGAGGGTGACGCTGAGATCTCCTTAAGTTGTTGCGGATCCCAAGCATATTTCTCTCGCAGGACGGAATCCGCTATCTGCCGCGCCTCTACTTCGGTCAAACTCGCCCCGCCCCTGGCCTCAGGCAGTTGATGCCGGAATCTGAAGACTTTATTATCATGCGAGATAAACAACTGATATTCCTCCGCCCGCTCGGCGACATCGCCTTCGAATTGAACATATCGCACTCGCCAATATGGCGGCCATATATACGTACCCATCAGGGCGGTATAGCTCTTTTCATCGGCTGTTTGCCATATAAAGCGGTCGTCATTATCAAGAGGAGACTCAATACAGCATAACTGATCCCAGGAATCGGTCAGTTTTATTTCGCGCTCGGACATGGTTTTTGCCGCCAGTTCCATCGCATCACCGCGGCTGACCGGCATATCCGGAGCATATTGTTTAAAATTCGCCGTCAAAATCCAGACAATCAAGGCCAATATGCCGACGATCGGCAGAATCTTGATTGTCGCTGATCCAATCTTCGGGATTCCTTTGGTTTCTTCGACTTCCGATCCCTTTTCGACCAGGACGGGTGGTTGCCAGGTTCGATTGAAATGCTCATTCTTAAGAACGCTCCAGCTTTTACGCCGCAGCCTGGCTACCAAAACGACCCAGAGGGGAATAAGTGCCAGAACTATGACTATTACCTGATCGACCCAGACTCCGGGCGCCGAAGATACGAAAAACGGCAGTGCGAACCAGACGACATCGACGCTGAAGTGCATGATGATGGCTGGCAGAAGCCCCCAGGTCAAATAGACAAGGCCGAATCCGATGGACGGAATAATCAGTTCCACAAGGCGGGCGTATGACGGTTGCTGTGGATAATTGGCGTGTCCGGAACCGAAAATCAACGCCTGAATAATGAAAGCCCCGATGATCCATGCCTTTCTATGCCCGAATTTATTCCCCAGGAGCGCCGCACCGGCAATGGGCACGGCACGGAAGAGACATTCCTCGAAAAATCCGGCCTGAAAAGAAGTGGCAATCGATGAAAGCCAGGGGAAGTACGTTGCCAATATGTCCGGTTCGAATAACGCTTCTGACGGTGACCACCAGCCGAGGACTTTCGAGGCAATCAGGTAAACGGCAACATCGAAAGCCAGAAACAGACTTACCAGCAAATAACCGCCGACCGTTCGACCCAGTACCGGGGTTGATGCGGCAACGTCGGTCGACCATATATTCCAGAATCGGATATGATTGGGAAATGCCTTGCGCGTCAGACTTTCCGCGGCCATAAAACTCAGCGAAAAAAGCGAGCCCATCCCCAGGAATATCAGAACCAACGTGGCTATCTGTCTTAATAGAAATCCCTGTGCCGACAAGGCCGTATCATACGTCATCCAGGCCAGCGGCCATTCATTGATACCGGCCAGAACCTGCATGAATGCAACCAGGAATCCCCAGAAAAGCGGCTTGCGCCAGAGAACAAAATGCTGTTTGAGCAGAAAAAACAAGCCAATGATGCATCCGCAGATGATATACACAATTATCATGGCCATAACCGATACTCCGGCAATCGTATCATTGGCCGAACGCATCTCTTCATAGCGTCGTGTAAAGGCCTCCGGGACTTTTATAAAATAAGTCAATTCGGTCAATTTGTTGCCGGAAACAACCAGCCGCATCCGATAGCGGCCTTCGCCTAACTTTTTGCGGATCATTTCATAAACCAGCTTGTGATCGATTCGTCCGCCGGGACGGACCTCCTGCGACTGCTCGACCAATTCATAGGCGGTAAAATCGACGCCCCACTTTTCATGGGCGACCGATTCGGCGATAATCAAAGCCGAATCGTCCATGAGACTGTCGCCCGGTTCATCTTCGGGCAATTTTTCTTTAAAACCGTAGGGCGTTCCTTCGGGAGTAAAGCGAATAAGAGTCTCGTTGGTTTCACCTTCCCGGAAATGCCGGACCGACCATGAGTATGGCGAGTAGGGACGTTCTGTCAGCATTTTCCTGAAGACTTCCGTCCCACCCCCTTCAAGCTCCACAAAAACCTGCGCCTCTTCATCGACGCCGAACGAAGCTGCCTCCTGAAAATCATCCGGTCCCCAATTGTGTTCGTAGGCGGACTCGCGCGCCTTTTGGAGGGCGGTCTGACGATCCATCCTCAGGTCCAGGCTGACCAGAGGAAAAGCGCTTGAAAAATATTTTATTGAAAAAATCGTTGCGCCGGCGCAAATCAGAATAAATAAAATCCAGAAAATCGGCTTCTTATACATAATAACTACCCTTATTGAATTTATCTTTATTATTCCGCTTAATTTTCTCCATTCATCGACCCGCGAATAAATTCCAGATAAATGTCCGTTTTTCAATTAACCTTGTCAACACAGAAGTCGACAGAATAAGCTGGCTTTTTCTGATTTTTTTTGTATCCTTTCGTATTAATTTTATCAATAATATTTGATATGGAAAAATCGAAATTGATACAATATACATCAAAACTTTAATCACGGAGGAAACAATGCTAACCGTCAGAAAATCTCTTCTTCCCGCCATATGTTCGATTCTGGTTTTAATGTGGTTGGGCTCGGGCTGTGAAGAAGAAAACAACGGTACCAACGGAACGGAATCCGACTGCACCAGGGCGGCGAATCTGGTCGCTCAGGCCAATGATTCGTTGGCGAATCAAATGGATGTGGTCATTAACCAGACATTGGAAAACGCCGATTCGTCATTCAGACCGCGCGACATCGATTTTACCGGCGTCTATAATCTGTACAATGAGGCGGTGGCTCTCTGTCCCACGAATCTCGATGCCCAGTTCGGCGCCGGATTTACCGGCCTGTTGCTCTATCTGGCCGATCCGGAGTTGAACGACCTGATCGATCGCATCAAGTATATGGTCGATACGATCGAAGCCAATTCTGGGCCACCCAAGCCGCTGAGTATGCTGCCGCTGATCGATATCGGCGGACCGATCGCACCCGACGCGATTCCATTGCGTGTCGGAGGATTCATCGATGCCTTACCGTCTCTGGTTGCCCTTGATTACGGAATTGTCTCCGAGGCGGCAACCGACCCGACAGTTGCAGAAATCCAGAGCAATCTCGAAACGCAACTTCTGCCGAAAATCGTCGAGGCCCGCGGGCGCCTGGCGACCATTTTGGGTGTTGCCAACTATACTTTCGCGATTACCCCGGAAATGCAGGGGAACAGCGGCGCCGATTCAATTGTGCTGGATCAAACCGATTTCAGCGTTTTTCTTGCAGTCGCTTATGCCGCCGAAGCCGCCCTGCATATCTTTTGCGCTCGCGATCTCGATTTCAGCCCCATATCGGTTGCCGGCGTGGAAGATGCGCTGGATCAATCTTCCACGTTTCTGGATCTGAAACCGGCCGGTGTGGGGGCAAATCATATGTCGACCGCGAAAGCGCGAATAACATCGGCAAAAGATGCCCTGATTGATGCCGCCGATTATCTGATGGCGGAGATCGGGACCAATCAGGCTCATGAGTTGATTGAAATCCCGAGCGGAGGAGCCGCCGATTTAACTCAATTTAAGGACACCCTGAATTATTACTATGATTACCTGGTCAACCCGAAGGATATTGATGTCAGAATTAATGACGTGGACACGGTACTAACCGTCGATCTCAAAATGTTTTTTGATAATCCGATGGGGAATCCGAAAGACAAATTACCTGACTATACATTATCACTGGAAGAGCTTGACAGTGTCTATGTAGATTTTGCGGCGTTGCACTTCAGCCGTACTGCCTATTGGGATTCGCTGCAATCGATTTTCGGATTGTCTTATCCCAACGACACGCCGTACTTTGATAATCATCTTCCAGACAATGATAATGAGGAATTTTACAGGCTTATCGGGGAACCCGGCTTCTTTACATATGGTCGGTGGCAGTTCGTATACGGCTGGGATGATCTCGAGCAAGATTGCTTACCCAGTACCGAACCGTACTGCTTTTGGTCGGAAAATATGTTCGACTACGGTGATTTCTGGGAAAACCGAAACAGATTCGATGTCGGTCTTTGCTATACCTGGGGTGCCAATTCGTTTATCGAGTGGACATGGCCGGACGCCACCTTTAACGGCCTGCTCCCCGGTATGACCGGATCCCATTTGAAAGATTTAATCTTTGGCGACGGCACCGACTGGCAGAAAACAATCTGCGATACGATTCACTTTTGAGAAGGTAATTATTATTAATTCGGCCCTGTTTAATATTACCGTGAGGATTTCTTTTGAGATCGGATTTGCTTAAAAATTCCGACCATAATTTACCGAAGGTGCAGTCGAATAGAAATTTTCGGCTGCACCTGACGGTGAGTTGTACTCTACTCTGCTTTCTCATTCTGCTGTCGGGCAGCATTATTGCGGGAGTTGATTATACGAAAATCAGTTATCGGACCACAACCGTTTTTTCCGAAGGAACTCAAAATCGCTGGAGGATGAGCGAGTCGTATGAAAGGGCGCGCTTTACGACCGAAAATTTCGGTTTAAAGATGAGTCTTGATGTCGCGCATTCGCGCCCTGACGGAGATCTGCGCTGGGGATACGATAAAAATACACTTTCATCATCCGATATCGGCGATGCCCAAAACGGTCAGCTCTCGGGACGGATATTTTTTCAGGAGCAGTACTTCCAGTCGGCCGCTACGATCTCGACTTTTGCGGATATGCTCTCGACCTCGCTGGGCTGGCGTTATATCAGCGCCGACAGGCAGGAGTCCTCGGCCGGAATCCGGCTCCAACCGCTTCACAATATTTGTGTCGGACTTAAACGCAGCAACGCCTATCCCCTTCCGTCGTTCAGCGAGCTCTTTTATACCTACCAAATTGACGGCGAACTCGAACGTGAAGGCGGCAGGCTAAATTGGCTTGCCCCCGCCTGGATTAACGAATTTACGGCGGAATTATCTTTATTGGAAAGTATTAATATTGAATCGATCATAAAAGAGTATGATTTTCGGCCGCGAACACCTGAAACCGGCGAATCACCGTCCGACACCTATCTCGGTGTCACCGATGGCCTCTGGTATGACAGCCGCATTTCCGCCATGTATCAGACTCGTGCCGAGTGGTCGGCCGAATTCACATATCGTCAATTGGGGATTCATAATCGTTTAAGAATGTTTGACGGCGGTCGGCAGTTTGCAAATTTCGGTGTCGTCGAAGCGGATATCGATATATGGTCCCTGGGATTCGATTATAAAAACTGGCAATTGAAATTCCGGAGCGGGCACGGTGAAGGTGAGCTGAAAGGAGTGGTGAAGGCCTGGCCATTTGTCGATGGTCTGCTTCAGTTTCTTGGAGAGCGGCGGCATTTTATCGGTGTCGCCAAGGCGGATTGGAGATTATCCACTATCGCGGGCAAAATTATTGATTCCCGCAAAATGCATATGGATATCTCGCTGGACTATCTTTATTTAAAACCGGAAATGAGTTATGCCACGTGGAAACCGCAATCATTGTTTGGAATCGGGATCGAGGACCTCAAGAGCGGAAAATTGGATATTATGCGCGCCGATTTAATTCGTCTGGCGATAAAGCCAGCTTTTCGATTCAATCATTTCATAATAGAGTTTGATATTTCTCAATGGCTGCCCTTGTCGGTAAAGAAATCCAAAAAGGAAGCGGAAATATCGTCGCCATCGTCCGGGTCACATGAAAATTCGGACAATTCCAGCGGAAAAAATAATATTTGGGGCGGATTTAATGCTATCGCGAATTTACGAGTAGAATTTTAATTATCTATTATTTTTTATAATATTCCCTGAGTTTAATCGGAATCCCAATCAAGATTAATAACGTATTATTAATTTAATGCTTTTACGTATTTTGTAATGGTCGATAATTAGTTATATTGAAAAAATGGGACACGGTGACAAACATAATGGTCCCCCGGTAAAATGGTTCGCCACTATTATGGTCAACGTCGCCATTACGACGGCGGAGTTTATCGGCGGAATCCTGACCGGCTATCTGGCCCTGCTGGCCGACGGCATCCATAATTTGTCGGATGTCGCCGCCCTCATACTGGGTTATTTCGGCGAGATCGGCTCACGGCGGCCGCCGACCAAAAAATCCACGTACGGTTACAAACGGGTGGAAGTCATGACCGCCTTCGTCTCGGCGGTCGCCCTGGTTGTTATCGCCGTATATATATTTTATGAAGCATATCTGCGAATAATTCAGCCGGTTCCGCTGTCCAATCCGACGCTGTTGATGATTATCGCTTTTATCGGGCTGATAGGAAACATCCTGTCGGTTTTTTTGCTACATTCGCCTAAGGATAAAAGTCTCAATGTCAAGACGGCGCTTTTGCATATGTTGTATGACGCCCTTTCATCGGGCGCGGTAATTATCGGGGCGATTATAATATTTAAAACCGGCTGGTCCTATATCGATCCGATCCTTTCGATTCTCATCGGATTGATGATTATCTGGTCGTCGATCGACGTGCTCAAAGAAGCGACCATGATTTTTCTCGAAGCGGTCCCGCGCGGAATCGAGTATGATAAAGTTAAAGCAACCATCATGGCGCATCCGCGAATCGATGACGTGCATGACCTGCATATCTGGTCGTTGTCGACGGCGAACATTATGCTATCCTGCCATATCTGCCTGGATAAAGCCGATTATGAAGACGGCCCGGCCATTATAAGAGAAATCAGCACCGAGCTGCATGATAAATTCGGAATCGGCCATTCAACCATTCAGCCGGAACGACTCAATTGCCCGACGGTCGATATAATTCATGATACCAATGGACACCATCATGACAGTCGAAGATAAAGTCGGAAATATCGTCGAGACTAAAATTATCGATTTGGCCTATAACGGCAAATCGGTCGGAGAACTGGACGGCAAAATCATTTTTCTCAACGGCGGTTTACCGGGCGAGAAGGTACAGGCGCAAATTATAAAAAGAAAACCGCGGTACAGCGTCGGGCGCATCAAAGATATTACCGAAAAAAGCTCCGACCGTATCAAAGCGCCGTGCATTCATTTCGACATCTGCGGCGGATGCACCTGGCAGGACCTGGCTTATGAGCGACAGCTTTATTATAAACGCAAGCAGGTCGTCGACAGCCTGGAACATATCGGGAAAATCGAAAATGCCGGGGTAGCCGAGACGATCGGGTGCGATGAACAGTTTTTTTATCGCAATAAAATGGAATATTCTTTTAATGTCTCCGAGGAAAGCGGCTTTACGCTCGGTCTGCATAAAAGAGGTCGTTTCGATGACATTTTCGATGTGAAGGAGTGTTTGCTGCAATCGGTGGAATCCAACAGCATTGTCGCATGGTTTCGGAAGCATATTAAAGAAAATAAAATCGAAGTTTACGATGTCACCGCCCATACCGGTTTCCTTCGATTCCTGATGATCCGTCAGGCCAAAAACACGGATCAAATCATGATTAATATCGTAACGACCGACGACATGATTCCGAACGTTTCAAATATGATCGAATCATTGACCGCGAGTTTCCCGCAGGTTAAGACAATCGTGCAGAATATAAATAGCGGTAAGTCAAATATCGCCAGGGGCGAATCCGAGAGAGTTCTTTTCGGCGAGGGGTACATCGAGGAAAAAATACTCGATTACAATTTCAGAATTTACGCCAATTCGTTTTTCCAGACAAACTCGCGGCAGGCGGAGGTGCTTTACGACCGAATTCTGGACACGCTGCGGCCCGAGAAAAATGATACATTGCTTGATCTGTATTGCGGGACAGGTGCTATCGGAATCTGCGCTTCGGGTCATGTCGGGCGTGTAATCGGTATCGATTCGGAACCGTCAGCCATAAAGGCCGCCGAAGAAAATGCCCGAAATAATAATGTCGAAAATATATATTTTATGGCCGGTCCGGCGAAAGAGATACTGATGACGTCAACAGATGATTTACGAAAATCGACCTGCGCCGTTATTGATCCGCCGCGAGCCGGTATACATCCCAAAGCGCTTAAAAGATTGATTGAAATGAATCATAAAAAAATTATTTATATTTCATGTAATCCGGCCACTTTTTCGCGCGACGCATCGACTTTGATAAAGGCCGGATACGAAATGGGAACCGTTGTACCGGTCGATATGTTTCCGCATACGATGCATATCGAGGTGGTCACCGGATTTTTTAAATCGAAATGACAACATGAATGGAGGCTTCATGAAAAAGATAATAATAGCAGCCTTGATAATAACCCTGATAGCGCCTCTTTCCGTTTTCGGAAGTAAACTGGAAGACAACTTCCGAGAACTATCTTCCGAAATCCTTGAAAATCTTCAGTCGTTTTATCCGGTTTTGTCGACCGAAAGAGGTATCCACAAATACGATTATCGTTTTGCCGACTATTCCCGGAAATCGGTCAGGGACGAAATATCGCGATTGAAAAAATTCGAAACCAGATTATATAAGTACAACAAAAGTAATCTTTCATCAAAGAGTCGTATTAATTTGAAGCTTTTGAAAAGTAATGTCGATATCGCGCTGCAGAACCTGAGCAAAATCAATTGGCATAAGAAAAATCCTTATATTTATGTCAACGATGCGGTCAATGGTATTTATTTAATTCTCGCTTCCGAATATGCACCGCTCGATGTGAGAGTGCAGAATATTATCGCCCGCATGAAAGGGGTGCCGGACCTGTTCAAACAGGCGACGGCAAACATGGAGCATCCGCCGCCGATCTATATAAGCATGGCAAAGGAAATGTTGTCGACCGGCATCGATTTTTACAAGACGGCGCAGTCCGAACTTGCCGGAGAATTTCCCGAATTGGCCGGTGAAATTAATACCGCTTCGGCTCGGGCCATAGCCGCCATGCAGGAATTTCAGCAGTTTCTTGATACGGTCGAACCGGGCGAACCCGGCTCATTCGCGATCGGCAAGCAGGATTTTGACTATAAACTGGAGCATGAGTACTTCCTCGATTATGATTCGGATTCGCTTTTGAAACTGGGTGAAGCCCTTTTTGAAAAAGCGAAAAATGATTACGACGAATACCTGGCCCGGCTTGATTCGACGAAACCTGTTAACGATTCGGTTTTTGTCATCGATTGTATCACCCGGGAAGATGTCCTTAATTATTATAATTGGGAGGTGGCACAAACCAAAATTTTCCTGAAAGAAAATGATATTGTCACGATTCCGGATGATATCGGACACTGCGAAGTAATCGAGACACCGCCTTTTTTGAGAAATGTCGTCAGTTCGATTGCCTACCAGCCGCCCGGTGTTTTTTCACCGGAGCAGACCGGACACTTTTATGTGCGGCCGATTCCCGATGATATGGATGCCGGCCAGCGTGAAGCCAGATATAAATATATTGAGCGGCGAGGATTCAAAGGTTCGGTGGTGCATGAAGCATACCCCGGGCACCATTTGCAGTTCGAGATGGCCGCAAGAGTAACCGACAGTGTCCTCAAATGGCAGGAAAATCCATGCCTCTATGAAGGCTGGGCGTTGTACTGCGAAGAGATGATGTACAATAATGGTTTTTATGAAAACGATACCAGGCAATATTTGAATATTCTCGATGGCATTCTTTTTCGCGCGGCGCGTATTATAGTCGATGTCAAGCTGCATACCGGACAGATGACGCTCGATGAAGCGGTAAATTGGATGGCCGGAGAATTGGATTCCGACACCACCTGGATTCGGGTCGAGGTCAATCGATACACGCTTAGCCCGACGATTCAGATGAGTTACTTGATCGGGAAATTGGAAATCTTAAAGCTCCGTGACGCCTTGATGAAAAAAGAGGGCGATGCCTTTTCGCTGAAGGAATTCCACGACCGCCTTCTTTCCGAAGGCTCCCTGCCACCGCGGATTTTATGGGAAGTGTGGAGTTTGGAGTAGGTCAATTCTCTCCGAGAATTAACATCAAGCCTTGGCAAGGCTTGACCTACAACTTCACCGCCATACCCAATCCGTCACGCATTGGAATTATAGACGATAGAGTCTCTTTTGAATTAAACAGCATACGATTGAATTCCAATATCCCGCGCGTTTCTTCATCCGGGCTATCATCGAGTATATAACCGTCCCAGAGAACATTATCGGTGATAAAAATCCCGCCTTTTCGCAGTCTCGGTATCGCCAGATCAAAACATTCCGGATATTGTTCTTTGTCCACGTCGTTGAGAATTATATCAAAAGGCCCGTCGAATTTTTTAATAACATCCTGCGCGTAGCCAACATGAAAATCGACCATCGAGTCAAAACCGCCCCGCTTCAAGTATTGCATCGCCAGCTTTTTATTCTCCTCGGAGCCTTCGGTGCAAATAATTTTACCGTCTTTCGACATCCCCCCGGCGAACCAGTACGCCGAATAACCATACCCGGAACCCATCTCAAAAATATTTTTGGCGCCGATAGCTATCGCCAGCTGACGCAGAAATGTCCCGCACAGCGGGCCGATAATAGGAAAATCATGTTCCCGCGCATACGCTTCCATATCCCTCAGAACAGCATCACGCTCCGGCATGATACTAAGAATATATTTATTCAGTTTCGGTTCGGTGATGTGCAGCATATGTTACTCCATCTATGATAGTATATTGTTATCAAATTTATGATTGTGCCCCACAGCTTGCTGCGGGATCGTATATTTACTATCGATTCAGACAATCCCACCCCAGTGTGCGACGTCCTCTTGCTTTTTTCAAACCGGTCTACGTCTTCCGCTCTTTCTTTTTGGCGGCGGGGAAAAGAACATTGTTCAGAATCAAGCGATAGCCGGGGGAGTTTTTGTGCAGCGATAAATCGGTCGGCGGATCACCCACCATGTGCTGATAATCCTCCGGATCATGCCCGGATAAAAACGTAAATGTCCCGCGCCCGTAATTACCGTGGATATAGCGCACTTCGTCATAGCCTTCCACCTCACCGAGAACGGTCACGTACTTTTTCAAAAGCGATTTACGAAAGGCGGTGTTCTGTCCCATGAATCCTTTCACGGCGCCGACATGATTCTGCACCAGCATGGTCGGGACCGGATCGAGTTTGGCGGAAAACTCAAACAGGTAAAAAATATCATCGTTCGGCGTCGGAAATCGAATCATCCGATCGGGATAGGTATCGATATCGCTGTGCCGATACAGAAGCGGGTCGAGCGTGACCTTGAAATTTTCGAACGCCAGCGTTTTGGAATAATCCAATCTCTGCTGCGCGTCGGGATCGACCGGATCGCCGTCGAATTCACGCGGGCAGATATCGACTCCGTCGGCGGCCAGAGCGATATCGAGTGTTTCGCAGGCCGAACACATGGCAAAAACAAAACCGCCGCGGCGAATATAATCTTTGATAGCTTTGACCACTTCCAGCTTCAATTGCGAAACCTTGTGAAATCCGAATTTACGCGCCATATTTTCGTTGGTTTCGACTTCCTGACGATACCACAACTGGTCACGAAAGGAGGCGTAAAACTTGCCGTACTGCCCGGTGAAATCCTCGTGGTGCAGATGCAGCCAATCGTAATTTTCCAGGGCGCCGGTGAGGACATCGTCATCCCAGATGAGATCGTAGTCGATATCGGCGTAAGTCAAAGCGAGCGTGACGGCATCGTCCCACGGCTCGACGTTGCTCGGTGAATAGACCGCTATCGCCGGAGCTTTTTCGAGCAGCACCCGCTCCATATTCTCGACATCGATGGTGCGATAGATGTCGGACAGTTCGGCCGAGGTTTTCTCTTCGGTAGTTACGCCCTGAATGAGGCAATAATTGCTCAGTTCATCGTCGGTATCGAAGGCAAATGAGCCGCCGCGATAATTCAAAAACCACTCGACCTTTTTACCCATTTTTAACGCTTTGTAGGCGACCCCGTACGCCTTCAAATGATCGGCCTGAGTTTGGTCCATCGGGATCAGGGTCACCTGGGCGCCGGCGGAAAGAGCCAGCACCGATATAACTACTATAACGACTAATATTTTTTTCATGTCTATCATGGTTTGCCCAATATAATGTGTAATTACCTAATATTTAAAACATTTTACGCCCTTATAGGGAGAAAGTTGAAAGGTTTTTGGATTATAAGGCATAGTAGCGCAGACATTTCTGTCTGCGTCCGTTAATCTGCTCAGACAAGAATGTCCAAGCTACTCTGATTTTTTGCCCGTGGTTGGCGTACGTCCTCGTGCGCCAACTCTTTAAAAACGCGATCTATATTTAAAATAAACCTAAAATCTCAAACACCGAGCCTTAATAAAACTACCGGGCTAAACCTGTGGTTGGCGTACGTCCTAGTGCGCCAACTCTTTAAGAATCCTTCTTCCCCTTTATCCTCTTCCGATACTCCCGATATTTCTCCAGATATTCGCCTATCTTGATTTCGCGGCCGGCTCTGGTCGGATTGTAATAGATAGTCCCTGCTAATTCATCGGGGAAATGCTCCTGATCGGTCAGGGCATCTTCATAATCATGGGCATATTTATAATCTTTGCCGTATCCGAGTGATTTCATAAGTGACGTCGGGGCATTGCGAATATGGAACGGCACCGGCAGTGATCCCTTTTCTTCGGCATCTTTCATGGCATGACTGAAAGCGACATAGGCCGCGTTCGACTTCGGCGCACAGGCCAGATAAATGACCGTCTGCGCCAGCGCCTGCTCGCCCTCCGGGGTGCCGAGAAAATGATACGTATCCCGGCTGTTGAGCGCCACCGTCAACGCATTGGGATCGGCCAATCCGATATCCTCGACCGCCATTCTTATAAGCCGCCGTGCGATGTACAATCTATCCTCACCCGATTGAAGCATTCGCGCCAGCCAGTAAAGAGATGCATCCGGATCGCCGCCGCGAATCGATTTATGCAGCGCCGAAATTAGATTATAATGTTCCTCGCCCGCTTTATCATAGACAAAACTCCCTTTCTGATGAATCTCGACTGTTTTATCCAGCGTAATCCGGCCGTTTTTTCCGGCATCACTGGCCGCCGCCTCAAGAAGATTCAGCGCCCGACGCGCGTCGCCATCGGCCGCCGTCACAATAAATTCGACCGCCTTCTCTTCGACCGTGATATTAAGTTGCGCCAGGCCGCGTTCGGAATCGTCAACGGCATTCTCGACAATCTTCTTTAAATCCGATTCGGACAACCGTTCCAGAGTATAGACTTTCAGCCGCGACAACAGCGCCGAGATAACTTCAAACGACGGATTTTCTGTCGTGGCACCGATAAGAACAATATCCCCTTTTTCGACATACGGCAGAAAGGCATCCTGTTGAGCCTTGTTGAACCGATGAATTTCGTCGATAAAAATGTACGTTTTTCGCCCGGTAAGTTTTTTATAATTGCCGGCTTTGGATATCAGATTCTTGATTTCCTTGATTCCGGAGGTTACCGCCGAAAAGGGCATAAACTGGCCGCTCGTCGCTTTTGCAATCAGCTCGGCCAGGGTCGTTTTGCCCGAGCCGGGCGGCCCCCAGAAAATTACCGAGCCGATTCTATCCTGTTCGATGGCGCGACGGAACGGGCTGTTTTGGCCGACTATTTTCTCCTGGCCGAAAAACTCATCGAACGTCCGCGGCCGCATACGGTCGGCCAACGGCGCCGATAAATCCTGATGATTTTCATCTGATGCCCCGCTATTTTCTTTTTCAAAAAGTTCCATTCGATAACGCCCTGTTTTTATAAATATAATATAAATCGAAGCTATTGGGGGTATGATTTTGCAAAATGTGATATTAATAAAAAAGGCCCGTCGACATGACGGGCCTTTTGTTATCGGATAAACCGATTGGCGACTATTTCCGCAGCGGCGGGCCGCAGGCTGCCAGCCACTGCTGACAGGTGCACGGCGCCGGGCCGTTCCTGTACAGGAATGATATCAAATAGGTTATGTCGAAGATGTTACAGACACAATCACAATTAGCATCGCAGTTGCAGAGAGCATAAGGTACCGGTGCCGGACCACCCAGGTACAAGTAGGAGATAAGATAGGTTATATCAAAAATGTTAATCGTGGGATCGGCATTGACGTTACCCGGTTCACAATCGCAGGCCCCGATCTTATTGATTATCATATCGGTCTGGACCTCGACAATATGATAGATATCAAAGCTGGCGTCATCCAGGTTCTGAATGATAATGTAATCGCAGGAATCCAGATAACCGCTGCCGTTGTCAATCCATTCAACGACATACCAGTACGGGCAGAAAACCGGATAGACCTCGTGCCAGTATGTGCCGACAACATTAGACATAGGCGCATTATCGGGATTGTCATAGCCGACATAATCCAGATAGAGGCGCGGCTCAGTCGGGGCCCGTTCGACCACTATCGTTGGGCCGACCCAGTCGACATGGTATAAAGAGTCCGCAATATTGTTGAAGTCTACTGTATCGCAAACGCTGAGTTTTTCGTCACCGTTGTCAAGCCAACTCGTGAGAAGCCACTCGTTGCAGTAGTTGGGATATAACTCATGCCAGTAGGTTTCAAGCGGCGGACCCGACGGCGGTCGCCAACCCTGAGGATTGTGCAAATTGATTCCTTCCGGAAGCGGTTCGGGCGGTGTCGGCGATATCTCGTCAAGAATTATATCGACTTTGACTTTCTTAACGTGATACTCTTCGAATTCACCGGTATCCATATTCTGCAAAATCAGATAATCACATGAATCGAGGACACCGCTGCCATTGTCAATCCAGTCAACACAGAAGTGGTTGGTGCAATAATTGGGATAAACCTCGTGCCAGTACGTCCCGACAATGACATCCAGCGGCGCGAGACCGGCGGCAATTAAATCCAGATATATCGGAATATCCGGATTATCCACCTGCTCGATCTCAATCGTCCAGCCGACCCATTCGACATGGAATTTCTTCCAGATCGTGGAATCCGGAACGTACTTGAAGTCAACATAGTCACAAACCGATAGCATACTGTCACCGTTATCGAACCAGCTCGTCAGGCGCCAGTATTCACAATAAGTCGGATACAGTTCATGCCAGAGAGTTCCGAGCGGATTTTCGGAGAAGATTTCATCTTCCTGGTGATAGATGGTTCCCTCGGGTAGTGGATCGGGCGGCGTCGGCGTTATCTCATTCATGACTACATCGGTTTGCACGGCGCCGACATGAACGGTTCTGACTTCGCCGGAATAGTAATTCTGGATATCAATCCAGTCGCAATAATCGAGATAACCGTTTCCATTATCGGCCCAGCCGATGATACCCCATGTTTCGCAATAATTAGGCCAGACTTCATGCCACCAGGTACCGATTGGATTATAAATCGTATCGACCAGCGGATAATCATGACAAATATATTCGACAAAGAATGTGTCAGCTTCCCACTCAAGTTCGAGCGTCGGGCCGATCCATTCGACATGGAATTTCCGCCATTCAGTTGAGACAACATTTGTGAAATCAACATAGTCGCAGACCGACAGGATACCGTCACCATTATCGAACCAGCTGGTCAGATCCCATTGCTCGCAGAAATTGGGCCACAACTCGTGCCAGCGCGTTCCTATCGGATCGCCGTCAAGCGGACGGTAACCGTCAATATTGTGGAAGATAATATCACCTTCATGCGGCGGAGGCGGCGGAATCGTATCCGGCGGCTCGCCGGTTACGACAAACGACAGATCCAGAGACTTGACACAGCAATGCTTGATATCGCCGTAGACAATGACACTATTGGCAATAATATCAGCCGAGACCCAGATCGGATTATAATCGGGAATAACGTAATCGAAGGCAAAATGGGTCGAATCGGTAACATAACCGGCAAAAAGCGTCTTACGTCCGATAAACAGATCTTCATCGTCACCGGGCATGGGCGGGCTCGTTTCATCATCCCACATATCAGTGGACCAGTTTACCGCGAATTCGACATATCCGGAATCCTGGGTGGGCCCGACGACGGGAATGAAATCGACTTCATAATGAATTATCTTCTTTCGCAGCGTATCATAGGGGTGATCATACCACCACATATTCCACCAGCCGTACCATTCATAGAAATACCAACCTTCGCCGAAAAAGCCGGTTCCCCAACCATTGATCAGATTGCCGAGATTATCAAATTCGGCGCCGAAAGTGCCATAGTTGCATAGCGGCGGATAGGCCGGGCAATAGACCGGCGGCGAACCGCCACTGGTAAGATAATTAGCCAGATAAACGGCGTCCGTCAGACTGATGACGCAGTCACCATTGACATCAGCGGCAGGATAGAAACCGCCGACGCTATAGGGTGGCGGCGGACCCCCGCCCGAAATCCAGTTAGTGAGGTAGATAAGGTCATCATTATCCACATCACCGTCATTATCGACGTCACCCGGGATATAATCATAGTACGGTGGCTCGTACATTTCCTGCCAGTCAAGATTACCCCACCAGGCCCAGACGGCATCGTCATTCCAGTGCATGTACGATGATTTCCAGCCCCAGACGGCCGTATCAGCGACATCCTCATTGGTAACGAAGGCGCAGATGTTCAGCCAGTAGATACTATCCTGATCCTGCCAGACCCAGAGGCTTTCGGGCAAACAGATGTCATATTGATTCCAAAACGCATGATTATATTCCAGATACTCGTCATTGATCGGATCGTACCACCCCTGGTCAAACGGCATCATGGGTGTTATGCCGAACCATTTTATGGTCATTTCGGTAATGGTTTCACCCGGATGGCTGTATAATTCCGCCGGTCCGCAGGTCGGAACCGGGTATCCGCCATAGGGATCAAAAACGGAATATCCGGATGAGAAGTAATCTATTATTAATTGTGCATCCGCCATATTGATGACACAATCGCCATTCATGTCGACATGGTAATCAAAAGGTACGGGAGGCAGTATACCGGCCAGGATACGGATCAAGTACACCAGGTCGGCGATAGTCAGGGGAATGCCGTCATGATTGGCGTCCCCGTCGGCATATGCCATTCCGAACGGACCGGGCGCGCCCGCCGGAATATCGCGATGGAAACTGAGCAGAAAACTGTCAACGACACCCTCAAAATCATCTTTCCATGAGCCCCAGAAATGAATATCCTTGATCCAGCCGGTCTCGGAACACTGCCAATCATCGGCCAGAATTATCGGATAGGTGGCGTTAACATCCCAACCGGCTTCATCCGGCATCTGCGGGAAATGCATTTTGTAATCGTCGCCCGGCAGCCATTGCCAGTCGGTGCACATGTAAACTTCAAACAGAAAATCCACATCAGTACCGTACACCGGCAGCGTCTTCATCCAGGTTCCCTGGTAATTGACTGAACCGCGACCGGTTGGCGAAAACTCGTCATCGGAGAGCGGGCACTCGTAATCGACGGTTCCACTGCTCGTAAAACCTATGTGGAAATCGTTTGTAAACACAATTCCCAACGTAGAAAAATCGGCGTACGTCGGAGTCGGATAAGCGCTGTAGCTTCCGGCGGGGAGCGTTACTGTACCCCGCGCAAGTCCGGGGAAGCCGGTCCCGTCATCATCATAGGCGGTAATATAGATATCATCGGTACCGAAAGTCCCCGACCCCTCGTCATAAATATAGACATTGACACCCATTAAAGTTTCAGCACAGGCTGTTGAAAACCGTTCTGCCACTTCCAATACGTCTGTACCAAAGGGTACACGATAAAACCAGGCCGGGGGACCGGTGTACCACCACTGCCAGTAGCAGGGCGCCTTTGAACCCTCCTCGGGCGCCTGCCAGAGCTTTTGATCATCCTCCGGAACCGGCATCGAACCGCCGGCGATGCGGGCACTGACGCTCAGCGCCAGAACAGACATCAGCACCAGCCCGAAGGAAAGAATCATTAGTTTTTTAAACACTGCTTTTCCTCCTTCAAAAAGGTTTTTGGTTTATGGTTCTCCACTCTATGCAGTCAAAACAACAAATCAGTTTTTTGCCGAATATTCGATCGGATTGTCGATACATGCCCTCCGGCATCAGCTTTTTGCAGGCCGTTACGATTTTCATCACTCAGAAAGTGAAATTGACATGCCTGCCTTAATTTTTTGAAGGCCGCTTTGATCAGCCTTTTGCAAATAGATGATATGTGATGTGCTTGTTCAAGCAGTACAAATGAAAGACTGCGTCATCACAACCATGTATAAGCCGACACAAACAGTCATACGACCAGCTTAGACTTCAAGAACCGCAACCCTGCCACAGCCCGGCCCGCCCTTTAGTATCATTTGAGTTTTTTAAGATCTAAGTTGGTCCTTACTCCCCAACCTCTCTATTGTAATATAAAATAAATGATAATGACACGATTTGTCAACTGTTTTTTGAAATTGCGCCCCCGGTTTTTTCGCATTATAGACAATTCTACTTATGTTTTACGCATCCCGGATGATTTTCAAATTTCCTTCGATCCTGTCCAGGGCGACCCGGTTAGCCTTTTCTGCGCAGATAATTAGATCAGAAGATTCGAGCAGACCGGCTATGAATCCGGCGCTGAAACAATCGCCGCAGCCGGTTGTATCTTTTCGCAAAACTTTTTTTTGAGGCGGAATATGCCGGAACTGCCATTTATTTCTAAAATAAAAATAAAGATAACACCCTTCAACACCGGCAGTTATAATAAACACTTTTTCGGTGGCTTTTATCCTGTTTTCCCGGAGTATCCCAACCAGTTTCTTCAATTTCACATTCGGTATTGATCTGTTTTTCCTGATCGGTATCACCATCGAAGTCAATATATCCAGCTCCAGCCGGTTCATCTGGATATAATCACCTGTTTCAATCACCGCAAGCCAATTGGACGGGCGTCTTAGATATCTGCGGCCGTTTTTTCTTTTGCCCAAGGTCAGAGAGTGAACATCAATATATATCTTTCCCTCGTAATTTTGCCGGAGTTTTCGCAGCGATTGCAGATAAATATCGCGCCCCGAAATAAAATTCAAAAGAATTATATCGCAATCCGGAAGCAGTCGTATGTCATTGTACTTAAGCGGTTTGACGCCGCCCTTCAGGATTTCATTCTTGCCTTCATAATCAAAATAGGTCAAAAAACAATGATTGTTCTTTTCAGATACTTTATTCAAGTAATCCGGACGAACTCCGCGGGACTTTTTTAAAGCACGCGTGACTAGCTCAAACGCGTCACGGCCGATGTTGGCCACCGGATATATTTCGCTCCGATTGCCGATTAATCCTGAAAGGGCGACTATATTATAAGACATGCCGCCCCAGCCTTCTTTGATTGTTCCGTCGGGAAGCTTGACCGTATCGCGATTGAATGTACCTATTATTCCGATTTTCATGCAATTATTTTGCGAACATCGATCGTGCCGCTTGAAAAACTTCATCCACCGATATATCTTTCATACATCTCATAAAGGCATCGTCTTTTTTCGGGCAAATATTTTTAACGCATGAAATGCAGTCCAGATTATCCCTGATTATAACGACTTTTTTCTCGGATATCGGCGACGTTTCCGACGGACGGTCGGCCCCGGATAGCACCACCAGGGGGATTCCCGCCGCCGCGGCCAGGTGCGCCAATCCGGAATCGTTGCCGACAAAGAGCCGCGATCGGGACAATATCGCCGCCGCCGTTTCAATATCGGTCTTGCCGCACAGATTAATTATTTTTTCCTTCGTACCGGCGACTTTTTCACCGGCCCGATATTCATTGGGGGCACCAAGCAGGACGATTTTGACATCCAATTCGTTTACAAGTCGTTCGGCAAGCGCGGCGTAATTATCGCTTCCCCACCGTCTTGATTCCGCCACCGCCTGCGGGGCGACGGCAATAAAGGCCACACTGCTATCGATCCCGTACTTCTTGAATTCTTTCTCCGCCGCTTCCCACGATTCGTCAGATATATATATCTGCGGAGGATTATATTCGACATTTTGACCGGTAAAAGATTTCATCAGATAAACATATTTCCTCGAACGATGTTCGGATGTTACCTCGGCCGGATCTACGGCGTGATTCAAAAGAAAATTCCGACCGTCCCCTTTGTAACCGAAACGGCTTTTTATCCCCGATAAATAAAAAACCAGGGCTGAAGAAAACGACGGAGTCAGCAATATTCCGGTATCGAAATTTTCGCCTTTAATGAAATCCCGCTGGTGGAAAATGGCGTTGCCGCCGTGAAGGAACTCCGGTTTCAGCGGCAGAATTTTGATATTTTCTAAATCCCGATAAATTACTTCCGCCCAGTCCGGCAATAGCAGCCCAATTCTTTCATCCGGTCTGGCTTTAACCAAGCCGCTTATGGCCGGCTTCGCCATGAGCAAATCACCGAGATGATTTGGTGCACGCACGATGATCTTATGCATAACTTTTTTTAGTCCCCTTTCAATCTAATTTCCATCGCCGATGGGTCCACATCCATTGGTCGGGATACTGTCTGACTATTTCCTCCAGCAGCGAAGTGTACTGCTGAGTAATCCAGACCGTATCCTTATCATTATTACCGCTGCCGGGCGGATATATCAACCTTGATATAATCGCCCGATGCCGGTTAAATCCTTTTCTGATTAACACTCCCAGCACGATCGGGCTACCCGTTTTTATTGAAAAAGCGGCCGGTCCGACCGGCGTCGAGGCCGGGCGACCGAAAAAATCGACTACCACGCCTCCCGAGGCCGAATGCTGATCGGAAACCAGCGCCACGACCCTGTTGTCCCGAAGCGATTTGAGAACATGCCGCGCCGCCACCCCGACCGGAAATCGACCGACGCCAAACGCTGCCCGAAAATTATCAAAAAGTTTATCGACATAAGGATTATGCTGCTGGCCGACGAGAAAATCGGTCGGATAACCATTTGCCGTCAGCCAACCACCCAGCAATTCCCAGTTACCGACATGGGCGCTGACAAATATCAAACCATACCCTTTTCCCAGCGCCTCATCGATATGTTCGCGTCCCGATGATTCAGGGATCATTTTCAATATTTTAGCTCGACTTAAAACCGGTTGACGCGCGAATTCAACCGTCGTTCGGCTGACATCTATGAAGACATTCTTAATTATCATTTCATATTCGGCGCCGGTTTTTGTTTCGCCAAAGGCCCGCCTGAGATTATCCGATGCGATTCGTCGTCGCGATGCCAGAATTTTATACGCCAGCTTTCCAAGTAAAACCGCTATCATATCGGCCAGGCGCGCAGGCATTATCTGAACCGATTTGGTCAGAAGCCAAAAAGCGATGTATTCAAGCCCATGGCTTATCTTCATCGTCGACCTGCTCCGGATTGTCGGGATCGCCGTAGTCAAAATCGGTTGACTGCAGGCGCTCCTCCCGCTCCCACCTCTTATAATATTTTCGTCGTCTTTGAATCTTCAGCAAAAAACCGATAACGACCACAGCGGCAAGGAAAATCCATACAAAATACAAATCTCCGAATAATGTCATTAAATTGTACCTCTTGTTAAGAAAATCGAAAAACTCTTTTTCGAATTCGTCATAATTTAACCCGAGCGAGGCCAAAAAGGCCTCATCAAAAGTCCCTCGGGATTTAATTACATCCAAAAAATCGTTGAGTGTCTCCGCACCGTACTCATCGAGTATATATTTAACGGCCAGATAAGATTGAGCGTAGGCCGTCTGCGCCCGGCCGCTCGGGAATAGATTTATTCTTTCGATTTCGCGCAGCGGCACCAGACTTCGGAAGACAACCGCCCGTGACATAGCGAAGTTATCCTCCCAGCCCCATTCGGCCGAGACATACATCGCCACTCCCTCATCGAGCCACCGGGGAGGATTCTGCATATGCAATCTGTCATGCAGGGCCAGATGAGCATACTCGTGTTGAATTAACTCCCGCAGCGATTTCCCCAGCCGGAAATGAGCCGGCGATTTTAAGACTATCATCTCGCGATATGGCAGCGCGGCCGCCGCGCCCCAGTCGGGGAAAGCAGTCCCGATAAGTTCCTTAAAACTTCTCAGGTCGTTTTCAATATAAATTTTCGGTTTATAGCTGAGCGAATCCCGAAGAATTTTCTTTAATTTTTCCCGCGCCGGAATCAACGCCGTTTCGATCGGCTCGATAAATTGTTCGCTATTGGATATATAGAAAAAGTAATCGCTTTCAATGATGTTTTCTTTTCTGTCGGCCTCCGCCCAGAAGACGGCCGCTAAAAAAACAACTGACAGATATAACAGAATCTTTTTCATTTTTCCAAGATAATAATATTATTGAATTAAGACAATATGCTCGACTCCGGATATTCAATTGAACAAATCAGCACAAAATCGGGACAACTGGGTATAAAAGTTAAATAAATATTTATTGACAATCGATATATAAGTCGCAATGTTATTGGATTATAGCGGTTTTTGCCGCAACAAGATATGAGTGCTATGAGCATTTTAAATCAAAATGTGCTGGTTTTAAATCAAAATTACGAGCCGCTATCGGTCTGTTCGGCCCGCCGGGCGTTTCTGCTTCTGTATATGGGGAAGGCCGAAATGATTGAAACCTATGACGGATATAGAATCAGGTCCATCTTAAAATCATATCCGCTGCCTTCGGTCGTCAGGCTGGATAGGTTCATAAAGTCGCCGAGAAAGAAAATCCTCCTGACGCGAAAAAATATTATTATCCGCGACGGCGGCACCTGCTGCTACTGCAATTCGACCCGGGGCCCGATGACGGTCGATCATATTATCCCGAAAAACATGGGCGGCAGCGACAGCTGGGAGAATATGGTTTGCGCCTGCGAGCGCTGCAACAACAAAAAGGGTGGGCGAACGCTGGCCAAAGCGGGCATGAAACTACTCCGGAAGCCGGTGCGCCCGAGCCACATAACGTATATTCAGCGCTTTATCGGCGTCACCGACGATCGCTGGAAACCATATCTTTTTATGGAATGAAAATGAGCCGAAAAGAGACGATACTCTCCGGAATGCAGCCGACCGGAAAACTCCATCTGGGAAATCTGGAAGCGACGCTGAAAAACTGGGTGCGGCTTCAGAATGATTACGAAATGTACTGCTGTATTGTCGACTGGCACACGTTGACCGCCGAATTCAAGAATACGGAAATAATGAAAGAAAGAATTTTTCATGTCGCTGTCGATTATCTCGCGGCCGGTCTCGATCCGGAAAAGTGCGCCATTTTCATTCAATCCGACGTCAAAGAGCATGCCGAACTTCATTTGCTTTTTTCGATGCTTATCACCGTCCCGAGCCTGACCCGTCTGCCGACGTACATCGAGAAAAAAGATGAGAAGGGAATGGATAGCTACGGTTTTCTCGGTTATCCGGTTCTGCAGGCGGCCGATATCTGCGCCTACAATGCTCATAAAGTCCCGGTCGGCAAGGATCAGGAGAAACATATCTGGCTGGCCGCCGATCTGGCCAAACGATTTAATGCTTTGTATGGTCAGACACTTAATGAACCGGAGGTTTTGCTGACAAAGATACCGATAATACCCGGTATCGACGGGCGCAAAATGTCCAAATCGTACAATAATCATATCACTATCGCCGAAAGTCCCGAATCACGCACCGCCAAGGTGAAAAAGTTTTTTACCGATCCGGAAAAAATCCATAAAGGCGACCCCGGTCGTCCGGAGATATGCCCGGTATATCATCTTCATAAGATTTATACTCCTGACGCCGAAAATATAATAGCGCCCCCGTGCAAAACAGGTGAACTGGGGTGTGTCGAGTGCAAGGGCAAATTGGCCAAAAACTTAAATGAAGCTCTGGCGCCCATCGCCGAGAAAAGAGTTGCTCTTGAAAACAATAATGATTACATCTGGGATGTGCTCAAAAACGGCGGTATCAGGGCCAGGCAACGAGCGGCGGCGGTTTTGGAAAAAGTGCGCGCCGCCATGAAAATGGATTATTTTAGCTGATGAACACGGAAAAAAATTATTCGGTCAACCTCGAGGTCTTCCAGGGACCGCTTGATTTATTGTTATATCTAATCAAAAAAGATGAAATCGATATATATGACATACCGATTGCGCGGGTCACCGAGCAGTATATGCAGTACATCGAGGTAATGAAAACCCTTAATCTCGAGCTGGCCGGTGAGTACATCCTGATGGCGGCGACCCTGATTCGCATAAAGACGAAATTGCTTCTGCCGCCGGCCGGAGGCGACACCGAAGAGCCGGATCCGCGTGAAGAATTGGTAGCGGCGCTTCTTGAGTACAAGAAGTTTAAGGAAGTCAGCGAGATTCTCAGAGAAAAACGTATTCTCGAGGAACGAGTTTTTGTCCCGCCGCCGGTCGACGGCAGCGATGGTGATAAAGAAAAAATAGTACTTTCATCCTCCACCACTTTATTCGATATGCTGACGGCCTTTAAAGAAGTCCTTGAGCGCGCCGAACAGGAAAGAATGCTGGAAGTAAATGCCGAAGAAATTACCATCGAGGAAAGAGTTGCGAGAATAATGGAGTTGCTGGCCGAAAACGAGTCAGCCACCTTCCAGGAATTGTTTGCCGATATACCCCGGAAAATTATCGCCATCACCACGTTCCTGGCCATTCTGGAACTGATCCGGCTGCGCCGAATCACGATTCGGCAATCGTTACCGTTTTCGGAATTGCGGGTTTATCGGGGGGAGTATTTCGACGACCCGCAGACAGCCATCGAGTTTATCAAACATTTTTATATGTCATGAAATGAGGGGATTAAATGAATAACAACGGAGCCCGGATTCCAATAATAGAATCGTTGATTCTTTCATCACCGGAACCGCTCCCGGTCCGGAAAATTATCGGGCTGGTGGACGGTCTCAGCGCCGGTGATATTGACAAAGTTGTCGATGATCTGAATGAAAAATATTTGGACAACGATCTGTCTTTTCGGATCCGAAGAATCGCCGGGGGGTATCAGTTCTATATTATCGAGGATTATGCCCAATATGTCGAAGAATTATTCGCACGGCGCCGAAATGTGCGCCTGACGAAGGCGGCCCTCGAGACATTGGCGATTATCTCTTACCGACAACCGGTTACGAAAATCGATATCGAGATGATTCGCGGAGTCGCCTCCGATTCGGTTCTTCATACGCTTCTTGAGCGGCAATTGATAACTATTGCCGGGCGCGCCGAAACGGTCGGCAAACCGCTTCTTTATCAAACGACCGACGAATTCCTGAAATTCTTTAATTTGAATTCCATTAATGACTTGCCGCGGATGGAAGAAATCGAAGAACTTCTGGCCACGGGCGATTCCGAGATACAGCAAAACCTGCCGTTCGCCTTGCGTAATAATGGAATACCGCCGATTTCTCGAATACCTGACAGCGAAGATATTGACGATGTTGCCGATGAAAATAGTGAGACCGGTGATATAGAAGAAACTCCGGAAACGGTCGAAGTATCGGCCGAAACATCGGATTAGGGGGAAAAGGACGGGCTATCTGAGGAGAGATGATAAGGATAAATAAGTTCCTTTCTATGTGTGGTGTGGCCTCCCGTCGCGGGGCCGAAAAGCTTATCAAAGAGGGGCGCGTTACTCTGAACGACGACCTCGTTGAACGCCCCGGGACGGTTATTGATGAATCCAAAGATATTGTCAAAGTTGACGGCGAGATTGCCAGACCGGTCGGCAAAAAAATATATATACTTTTAAATAAACCCCGCAATGTCCTGACGGCGCTCTCCGATCCCTTCCATCGCCGGACCGTGGCCAATCTGACCCGCGAATTAAAGTCCCGCGTTTATCCCATCGGGAGGCTTGATTACGACACCGAAGGCGCGCTGATTCTCACCAATGACGGCGAACTGGCCTACCGGCTGGCGCATCCCAAATATCAAATAAAAAGAGTCTATCATGCCCTGGTTCAGGGGACATTTACATCGGATGACGCCGCCAAAATTGAAAATGGGATCAAACTTGACGACGGGCATATCGGGAAAGGAATGACCCGGCCGTTGAGCAGCGGAATAAAAAACTCCAAAGTGGAAATCGCTCTTACCGAGGGTCATAAGCGGGAAGTCAAGCAGCTATTTAAAGCAACCGGGCACCCGGTCAAGGAACTGCGGCGTGTGGAATTCGCCGGATTGAGGGTGAACGGCGTCAAAAAGGGCCGCTGGCGATACATCAGCCGCTCCGAAATTGAAAAACTGAAAAAGCTTGTCGAACTCGATGAATAGCCGACCGCCCGACTTATTTCAAGAGACGAAAGAAACTGATTCTCAGAAATATACGCAATAGATAAAAAAGTTCGAACCGTCATCGCTGTAAATTTTACATTTCTCTCGGGACACGCGATGCTGCAAAATCGTATTCAAATAGACAATTACTATAAAATCTTTTCCGGGTAACCGGAAATTTAATATGGCTTTTCTTAAAATCCGTTAATATCTTGCGAAAAATTATAAGGCCGATATTCCGGCCTGAAAAAAATGAAATTAATCCGGAGGTATCATGCGTTATTTTACATTAATCCTAATAATCGGTTTGCTGCTCGGCTTTGTATCATGTTCCAAAGTCACGAAAGAAGATAAAAACTTCGAAAGAATCGCCAATCAATACGTTCAGACTCTTCTTGAACTAAATCCCGAATGGGCCACCGGGCTGGGCGATCACCGCTATGATAGCCTGTTGAATGATTACAGCATGATCGGTGTCAGAAAGCAATCGGAGTTGTATCATAGTTATCTGGACTCGTTGAACCGGATTGACCCGACGAAATTGAGTACGACGAATCGTATCGATTATGAAATCCTGTTTAACGGCGTCAGGTATTCGGTTTTCAGAATCGACACGCTGAAATCGTATCGCTGGAATCCGCGGCACTACAATCCCGGCGGCGCGATTTATTCACTCCTGGCGCGGGATTTCGCTCCGCTGAAGGACCGTTTAAGAAGTGTCAAAGGCCGTCTGGCCGCGATTCCGCTTATGCTTGAAAATGCCAGAGCCAACCTGAAAACGTCACCGAAAATCTACACCGAAACCGCTATTTCGCAGATTAAGGGAACGATTGGCTTAATCCGCGATGATTTAAACGAATATCTCGAAAAAGAACCGAGTATGGTTCCTGAAATCAAGCCGGTACAGGAACAGGCGGTTGACGCCCTCGAAAAATATGCCGATTGGCTGCAAAATGTCCTGCTCCCGCGCTCTAACGGAGATTTCCGTCTTGGCGACGAAAAATATCGTACCAAGCTCAAATATGCGACCCAGTCCGATCTGACCAAAGAAGAAATCCTGAAACGCGCCGAGGCGGATCTGATTGCAACCCAGGAAAATATCTACGAAACGGCGTTGCCGTTGTTCAGACAATATTTCCCCGATCAAACCGATGCCGAGCTTCTCGGCGATAAGAAAAAGGTCGTCCGGATGGCCCTGGATAAGATGGCCGAGGATCATCCGACGGCCGAGAATATTATCGAAATCGCCAGGGCCAAATTGAGAGAGTGCGAAGAATTCGTTCGTACCCACGAGCTGGTTTCGCTTCCCGACAGACCTATTGAAATCATTGTCATGCCCGAATTCGACCGCGGTTTTGCTGTCGCCTACTGCAGTTCACCCGGACCGCTCGAAGCCAAAGGTCAGACTTTCTATGCCATCTCACCGCCGCCGGCCGACTGGGATAAAGACAGGGTCGAGTCGTATTTCCGCGAATACAACAATTATATGCTCTGGGATTTAACTGTCCATGAAGCGATGCCGGGGCATTATCTGCAGGCGGCGCACAATAACGAGTTTAAAGCCCCGACGCTGGTGCGTGCCATTTACGGCAGCGGCACGTTTGCCGAAGGATGGGCGACATACTGCGAGCAGCTTATGGTCGAGCAGGGTTTCGACGGCCCCGAGGCGAAAATGCAGATGTTAAAGATGCGTTTGCGGATGATTATCAATGCCATCATCGACCAGAAGATTCATACGGCCGGGATGACCGAGGAAGAGGCGATGGCCTTAATGCTCGATGAAGGCTTTCAGGAACAGGGTGAGGCAGCCGGTAAATGGCGCCGCGCCTGCTTGTCATCGGTACAGCTATCGACGTACTACGTCGGCAATATCGAGATCAACGAAATCCGCCGCGCTTATCAAAACAAAATGGGTGATGATTTTAATATGAAAGAATTCCATGATAAACTGCTTTCGTTCGGCACCCCGCCGCCGAAGTACGCCAGAGAATTACTGGGTTTGATTTAATTATTGGAGCAGAAAAACAATGAATTATCATAAAATATATGGCATCCTATTTTCGATATTTGTCATATTTATAATTACCGGCTGTGCTGCGGAAAAGCCGGATAATTCCGGCAACCAACTTGCCGCATGGCTTAAAGGTGTCTGGATTACGGGCATCGGAACATACACGATTTATACCGATTCACATTATTTTGTACTGTCCAGCGAGGGCGACTCGACGCGGCCGAATCTGTACTATGGTGCCTCACAGGTGCGGTACAATGAAAAAGGGATGGCCCGGAAACAAGTCCTGCGCCTGCGGGAATATCCCGGCAGCGAGCCCGTCATTTTCAGGGAAGATGTTTTCCAGCCGGATCATAAAGAAACGCCGCTTGTTATAGATACGACCTGTTTTGACAAAAACAACTGCACTATCAAAGACGGTATTATATATGATGTTATTATCGAGAAAACCGACAAGTATATCTTGCTGGCGACATGTAACGGCGATAAAGAGAAAATATTTTCAAATGGTGTCTCGGTTTATCTTCCGGCCGATGGCGGTGAATTCTATTCTTATCGCATCGAGGAGTTTTAGAAATCGGGAAGCGGACTTAATTCAAGGAATATATAACCGGCGAAAAACAACAGCCGGATTGAACATTTATAAAAAAGACGGCAGGCCCCGACCCCGTATTTCCATTCTTCGGAGAGGTGACCTGCCGCATGCTCTCTAATTAACTGAAATCAACTACTGAAATTTATCCTGATAGACATGGCAGTACGGATACTTGCCGGTCTTTTCATAATAATCCTGATGATAATCTTCCGCTTCCCAGAATTTATCCGCCTTCACCAGTTTCGTGGCGACTTTATAACCTTTTTCTTTCAGAATATTTATTAACTTTTCGGCAATTCTTTTCTGACTGTCGCTGGTATAGAAAATTGCCGATCGGTACTGCTGTCCGATATCCGGCCCCTGGCGATTGACCTGCGTCGGATCATGTATATCGAAAAACAGCTTGGCAAGGTTCGCATAATCGGTCACCGTCGGATCATAAACAACCTCGACCGTCTCGGCATGCCCGGTTGTTCCGGTGCAGACTTCTTTATAGTCCGGATCTTTGACGCTGCCGCCCATGTAGCCGACCCGGGTCGACAGAACACCGTCAGCCTGCTGCAGATAATACTCCGTTCCCCAGAAACAGCCGCCGGCGAAATAAGCCGTCTCCGCCGCCGCCTTCTCAAATTCGGGCGAAAAATTCATGGAAATCGAATTGACACAGAACCGCGTATTTTTATCGGTGAAACCCTCGCCCATAAAAACATGCCCCAGATGCGCCCCGCAGTTGGCGCAGATAATCTCGGTCCGGACCCCGTCGGCATCCGGGATTCTCTTTACAGCGCCGGGAATAGCATCGTCGAAACTCGGCCAGCCGCATCCGGCATCGAATTTATCGTCGGATTTGAACAACGGCGCACCGCATCTTTTGCAGGTATAAGTGCCGTCCTCGTTATAGTCATAATATTTCCCGGAAAACGGCGCTTCGGTCCCTTTATAAAGAATCACCTGCTCTTCTTCAGGCGTTAATTTATTCAATGTCATCGGCTTATCCTTTTCGTTCATACTTTTCGCCTCCGGAGTTGATATCAAAGCGCTCAATAAAAATGCCAGAGTCAAAACCAATATCATTGCAGAAAAAAGAAGGCTGTACCGCAAATTAGACTTCTTCTCCCGATTATTCACTCCCGTAAGATTATTCATCCCTGCAACTCCTTTCTTCTTAATTTCAAACAAAAACAGGAGTGATTTTGTTCCAAATAGGTTTGTGCCTGCCCGGTTTTGACTGAAGATCGTAATCAGGAACGCGTTCACCCTGAACGGATGCCGCTTAGATTAGTTATTACAGTGGAGTACGGTCGGAAGGACCAATAATACTCTTGTCTAATATTTCCCCTCTTTTATCATGATATCGATCGTTTTGGCGATAAATTCAGGCTTGATCTTGCCGCCTGATATCGATGCTTGCCCGATTGATTTACCGCTCAAATCAAAAAACTCAAGTTGCACCGCCCTGACCTCATCGGTCTGCAGCACTTTCGCGGGATTGACCACGATTTCTTCCCCGCTGAGATGACCGCCGGTCGGATCCCCGCGCGAATCCCATTCCTGCTCTGCGTCCAAGTCATCGTCATCGCTGACGAAAATCATCCAGAAATGTTCCTTCTGCCCCTTTATATTTATCCGAATCGTCCCTTCGGTAATCGGTCCCTTGACAATATGATAACCCCGGGCACGCAGCCCTTCCCTGACCGCGTCGATATACGGTGCACAATATTCTTTTTTTATATATTTCGATTTAAGCTCCGCCCTGATATTCGTAATCAGCGAATCCGCCTGGGTCGTCGTGGAATCTTCGGCCAACTCTATTTTCCAGGCCTGGATATTTTTCGCTTCCGGCGAAAGGATCGCATCCCTGACATTGGGCGAACCACACCCGCCGATTGCTAATAAGTATAAAACGGATAAAATACCGGCAATCTTCCTATTTATCGAAGGCATCTGCTACCTCTTCAAGATAAGTTGATACATCGCTTAAATACATAACCTATCACCTGTTGTCAAGAGCTTATTTGATGACTATATTCAGTCGTTATGAAAAGCCCGAAATTTCTTATCTATAAGGAAGATTGTATTACCGGCATGGCTGAACGGCTAAAGCCGAAATCGATCGATGTTGTCGTAACTTCACCGCCGTACAACATCGGTGTTAAATATAGAAAATATGATGACGGTATTCCACGCTCTGATTATCTCAGATGGATAAATCGCTGGGGTAAAGAAATTAAACGTGTCCTCAAAGATTCCGGCTCTCTGTTTTTAAACATCGGAAGCAAACCTTCCGATCCAACCGTACCTTTCGAGGTACTAGATGCCCTGCGGGACGAATTCGTATTGCAAAATGTTATACACTGGGTCAAATCGATTTATATCGAGACCGACAGCTACGGTAAACCGATCGATATAAATGTCGGGCATTACAAACCTATTAACAGTCATCGATTTCTAAATGACGCGCATGAATATATCTTTCACATGACTAAAACCAATAACATTACTATTGACCGGCTCGCTATCGGTGTACCTTATAAGGACAAAAGCAACGTTAATCGCTGGAAAAACGGCAAAGCAAAAAAAAGATGCCGCGGCAACTGCTGGTTCATACCCTATAAGACAATTCAGAATCGTGACAAGGATCGCCCCCATCCCGCCTCGTTTCCGCCGCAACTGGCCGAAAACTGCATCAAGCTGCATGGCATAAAAAATAAAAAAGTCACCGTCCTTGATCCCTTCATGGGATTGGGAAACACCGGCGTGGCCTGCCGAAAGCTGAACTTGGACTTCATCGGTTTCGAAATCGATCCGTATTACTTTGAGAAGGCTAAAAGCCTGCTTAAGACAGGTTAGCCGATAATTAGGACTTGACAAATTTGATTGGAGGCTTAATTTAACCGCGATGGATAGCCGTAAAGAGTATTATGAGTCTTATGCCGACGATTGGGATAAGATGTTTACCGCCGAGGATTTCGAGATCCTCTCCTTTCTGATTGATTCTTTCAATTTAAAGGTAGGGACTAAAATCGTTGACCTCGGCTGCGGGACCGGTATTCTTTTCGACCTTTTGCGTCGAAAGGTCGGCGAAAATGGCATGATTGTCGGGGTCGATTTCTGCCCGAAAATGGCCAACAAGGCCAGACAGAATTTCCCCTTCGAGACTATTTCCGAAGTAAGCGCCGACGTGGAAAATCTCCCTTTAAGAGAAGGCACTTTTGATACGGCCGTTTCGTTTGCGGCTTTTGCACATTTTAGCGATCCCCGAAAGGTAATGCGGGAAGTGTCACGAGTGCTGAAAAGTGACGGCTCTTTTCATATTATTCATCTTTACAGCAGCAAGGAACTTGAGGAATATCATCAGGAAACAGGAGGACCGGTAGCCAATGATCATCTGCCCAACCGTAAGGACATGATAGCCCTCTTCGAGCACGGGAATTTCATTAACGTGAAAATCACCGATCACCCCGGATTATATCTTGCCTCTGCCGTCAAAAAATAATCCGACCACCTTAAGCCCCAAACAAATCTCATATACGGCTCTTTTTCTGGCTCTGGCCATTGTAATACCGATTGCCTTTCATCAATTCGGGCTGGCCGGACGGATTTTTCTGCCGATGCATATCCCGGTTTTAATTTGCGGACTTGCCGTCGGACCTCTGGCCGGAGTGTTAATCGGTTTGATGGCTCCGTTCCTCTCGCACCTGTTGACATCCATGCCGCCGTCGTATGCTGTCCCGCTTATGTCGATGGAGTTACCGATGTATGGACTGGTGGCCGGCATTGCTTACCGAAAGCTGAATCTAAATGTTTATATCTCTCTTATTGTCGCCATGATCGTCGGCCGATTGATGTTCGCCCTCGGTCTGGTTATCCTGGGACGATTTATCGAACTCCCCTACGGACCGCTCCAGTTTCTGGCCGCTGGGGGTGCCATGGTGACCGGATTGCCCGGCATTTTAGTTCAGATTATAATTATCCCGCCCATCGTCGCCGCCCTCAAACGGGCCGACGTGAAATAAATCGGCCACGGCCGGAATAAAGACCTCCTGTGATTGTTTATTCGTACTTTATCGCCGTCACCGGATTGGTCCGGGCTGCTTTTACGGCCTGATACGATACCGTTAGAAGTGCGATCAGCATTGTCAGCCCCCCGGCAATCAATATAAATGCGCATCCCGGTTCTATTCGATATGCGAAATCCTTCAGCCAGCGGTTCCCTAAATAAAATCCGATCGGGATCCCGACAATATCACCGAGCAGGACCAACAGAATAAATTCCCTGGTGAGTAATCCGATTATACCGGCGGTCGATAAGCCCAGCACTTTTCGAATACCAATTTCCTTGGTGCGGCGCTCGGCGCTGTATGCAGCCAGACCGAATAGGCCAAGGCAGGCGACAAGGACGATAATAATGGTAAAGGCCAGAACGATGGCACTGGTGCGTTTCTCGATTACATATTCACGCCCGAGTAATTGGTCGAAAAACTGAGGGCGAAAATCATCACCGGGCCGAAATTCACTCCATATTTTCTCGATGTAGCCCAGACTGCCGGAAATATTATCCGGAGATATTTTAATACACAAGCGAGAAAAATTCGATTTATCGCAGGTCAGGATTAAGGGTGTAATGGCGGTATGCATCGACGAAAAATGGAAATCTTTCACGACGCCGATAATTTTACCGGGTCGATCGACCATGTTTATACTTTTGCCAATCGGCGATTCCATTTGCATGGCGCGAACCGCCGCCTTATTGACGATATAAGCCTCCGTCTCATCGGTCGCATACTGTCGCGAGAAATTCCTGCCTTCGACAATTTCCAATCCGAAAACGTCGACATAATCATAATCGACAAAACCGACCCCGGCGCGAACATCCCTGTCCTCGGGCTTGCCCTCGTAATCAAATCCCACAATATACCAACCGCACCAGGCCGGCGGCTCATAAACGGCCGATACAAATTGAATACCGGCGTATTTTAGCAATTCATTTTTAAACGCAATATAGTCCTTATCCAGATTGTCCGTCGAAAGGCATACGATGTTTTTTCGGTCTATCCCGATATCCTTGTTCTCAATATAATTCAATTGCCCGTAAATAACTAAAGCTCCGAATATAAGTGCGGTAGAGATAGTAAATTGGAAAACAACCAGAAACTTCCGCACGGTATTCATACTTTTATTACCGGAAGCCGAAAATCCGCCCCTTAATATTCTCATGGGCCGGAAAGAAGATAAAACCAGGGCGGGATAGCTCCCAGCCGCCAGCGTCGTCAATACCACTATCACGGCCAATAATAAAATTAGATTGCCGGTAGGCTCCAGGACGATTTGTTTGCCGAAAAAATCACTGAGAAACGGCAGCGCAGCCTCGAGCATTCCCACGGCAAGCAATGCCGCCACCAGAGTCTGAATTGCGGATTCAGTCAGAAGTTGGATTATCAGTTGTGACCGATAAGCTCCAACCGTTTTTCGAAGCCCGATTTCTTTTGCTCTTTTCGACGAACGCGCGGTGGCCAGGTTCATAAAATTGATGCAGGCGACAAGCAGCAGCAAGACGGCCACTATGGAGAAAATATATACATATACTATGCGCCCGGTACCTTCCAGCTCCCTGAGATGAATATCGGTCAAAGGCTGCAGGTGCAATTCTATTGTCGATTCCGGATCGATACTTATGAATAAATCCTTGATACGTCCACCGACTTCATTTACATCGGCGTTTCTACCGAGTAGAAAATATGTATCATAACCGAAATTCCACCACTCATCCTCCTCAACCAGACCGACCTGCTCGGCGTACGAAAATGGAAGCAGAAAGTCAAACTGGATCGAAGAATTGCGGGGAACGTTTTCCACAATACCGGTTATGGTCAGACCGTTTTTCAAAGTCAGACCGATCGGGTTTATTTTACCGAAAAGAGCCGTCGCTGTTTTTTGCGATAAAATAATAGAATGAGGCGAGATCAGCGCCGTTTTCGGATCTCCGCTGATGAGAGGAAAAGTAAAAATGCTTAGAAAATCAGCGTCAGCATAGATTCCCCGTCCGAAGACCGACCTGACCTCAAACTCCATTTTTAACGAGGCCGGGAAAACCCGGGCATATTTCTCGATTCCGGTAGCCTGTTCGGCCAGAGTCGGGCCGATCGGCGCGGAGGTCGTTTCGCTCAACCTGGTTTCGCCGTTCCAGACCACTTGCCGATAGCAACGGTAAATCGATTCGGCATTGACATGAAATCTGTCATAGCTGATTTCATCGAGGACCCAGAGAAAAATGGCCAAACTGCTGGCGATGCCGACGGCCAATCCAAAAATGTTTATAAAAGAATAGCCCTTGTTCCGAATTATATTTCTTACAGCAGATTTTAGGTAATTTTTTATCATCCAATACTACCCACCAAAATATAAAGCAAGTGCCGTACCGTCACACTAATTCACATATTTTCAACCACTTATGATTATTAAATCATCGCGCTATGTTCGGAAACGAGCACCCATCGTTCATTTATGACCAATCCCCGAAATTACCGATAGAATCCATACAAATTCATCACCAAAAAATTGATTTATAGGTTTAAAAATTGTATCTTTATGATATAAAATAAAGGTGATTATTATTGATAAAAGGATTTGAATATGCCGCTTGAAAGAGAAAAAATCGTCCCCGTTTTCCTCGAAGAGGAGATGAAAAACTCCTACCTCGATTACTCGATGTCGGTTATTACGAACCGCGCCCTGCCCGATGTCCGCGACGGACTAAAACCCTCCAACCGACGAATCCTGGTGGCAATGAACGATCTCAATCTCTCGCCCGGTCGACCGCATCGAAAATGCGCCAAAATCGCCGGCGATACTTCCGGCAATTATCATCCGCACGGCGAGCAGGTGGTTTACCCGACCCTGGTTCGTATGGCTCAGGATTTCAATATGCGCTATCCGCTGGTCGACGGGCAGGGGAACTTTGGCTCGATCGACGGTGACGGCGCCGCCGCCATGCGATACACCGAGGCCCGGCTGACACCGATTGCCATGGAAATGCTGGCCGATATGGAAAAAGATACGGTCAACACGATGCCCAACTATGATGAAACACGGATGGAACCGAAAGTTCTGCCCGGTCGTTTTCCCAATCTGATATGCAACGGAACTTCAGGGATCGCGGTCGGTATGGCCTCCAATATTCCACCGCATAATCTCGGCGAGGTGGTCGACGCTCTCGCGGCTATTATTGATAATGACGAAATCACAAATGATGAGTTAATGCAGTTTATCCCCGGTCCGGATTTTCCCACGGGCGGAATAATCAACGGCCGTGAAGGTATCAGGCAGGCCTACCGTACCGGCAAAGGCAGGTTATCGGTGCGGGCCAAGGCAATTACCGAAGTTCAGAAAAGCGGCAAAGAATGTATTGTCATTACCGAGATTCCCTTTCAGGTGAACAAATCCAACCTGCTCGAAAGAATCGCCCAGCTGGCGCGGGATAAAAAAATCGACGGGATCTACGATCTTCGCGATGAGTCGGATCGCGACGGTATGCGCATTGTGGTCGATTTAAGGCGCGACGCCCAGCCGGAGATTGTCCTCAATCAGCTTTATAAAAACACGGCCATGCAATCGACCTTCGCGATTATGATGCTCAGCCTGGTCAATGGTGTCCCGCAGGTTCTTTCGCTCAAGCAAATGCTGGATGAATTCATCGTTCATCGACACGAGATCATTGTCAGGCGGACGCAGTTTGACCTCAACAAAGCCGAGGAGCGCGCCCATATCCTCGAGGGTTACAAAATCGCGCTGGAAAATATCGATGCCGTTATCGCGCTGATAAAAAAGTCGAAAGACACCCCGGCGGCACGCGAAGGCTTGATGGCGAAATTCAAGTTGAGCGAAAAGCAGGCCAATGCCATTCTCGAAATGAGGCTGGCGCGCCTGACCGGTCTGGAGCGGCAGAAAATCGAGGAAGAGTATCTGGCCACGATAAAATTAATCGCCGAGTTGAAAGGTATCCTCGAATCCAAACCGCGCCGGATGGCGATTATCAAAGAGGAGCTTCTGGAACTCAAGAAAAAATACAATGACGACCGCCGGACCGAAATTCAGGCGGCGGCCGAGGAATTCGAACTCGAGGATTTAATCGCCGAAGAAGACATGGTCATCACCATCTCCCACCTCGGCTATGTCAAACGTCTTTCGGTCACCAACTATCGTCGGCAGAACCGCGGCGGACGCGGCGTCATCGGTATCGAAACCAAAGAGCAGGATTTCGCCGAGCACCTTTTTGTCGCCTCGACGCATGATTATATTCTCTTTTTCTCCAATAAAGGGCGCTGCTACTGGGTGAAGGTGCATACGATCCCGACCGGCGGTAAACTGGCCAAGGGCAAACCGATCGTTAATATGGTGCAGATTAGCAAGGATGAAATGATTACCGCTTTCTGCAAGGTGCGGGCTTTCACTCCCGAAAACTTCGTTATCATGGCGACTCGAAACGGTATTATCAAGAAGACACCGCTCGATAATTTCTCCAATCCGCGTATTACCGGTATCAACGCCGCCAATATGCCCGATGACGACGAACTGATCGAGGCCGCCATCACCGACGGGACTTTCGATATCGTCCTCGCCACCCGCAAGGGGCAGGCGATTCGTTTCCCCGAGGACAAAGTCCGCGGGATGGGGCGCGCGGCGTACGGTGTCAAGGGTATCAATCTGGCCAAAGGCGATTATGTCATCGGGATGGTGGTGGTAAAACGCGAGGGGACACTGTTGTCGGTGACCGAAAATGGTTATGGCAAGCGGACGAACATCAGTGAATACAGGGTGACCAACCGCGGCGGAAAAGGTATCATAAATATCAAGGCCAGCGAGCGGAACGGTGAGGTGGTAACGATTAAGGATGTGGTTGACGACGACGAGTTGATTCTGATAACGAAAAAGGGAATCACCAACCGTCAGAGAGTGGGGGCGATAAATATCATCAGCCGCAACACGCAGGGAGTGCG
>CAYXTW010000027.1:0-46024 GCA_964467955.1 uncultured Ignavibacteriaceae bacterium
AAAAAATCTTATCGAGGGGGCCGGAAACCGGCCGCCGGCTGCAAACAAATTATTGACTTGAATAATGAAAACGTATTATATTCTATAAATTATTATAAAAATAAAGGTCAGGAATAATTATGGGCAAACCGGCAGCTAGAGTTGGCGATCAGACAGCGCACGGCGGAACCATAACCGGACCTGGTGTGCCAACGGTTCTGATAGGCGGTCAACCGGCATCGGTTATGGGAGATATGCATGTCTGTCCGGCGGTAAATCCGGGAACACCGCCCCCGCCGCATGTAGGCGGCAATATCGTAGCCACCTGCGTTTCGGTTTTAATTGGTAATAAGCCGGCCGCCCGTGTGGGCGATACAGCCGTTTGTACCGGGCCGCCCTCCAGCATTGTGGCCGGCTGTCCGACCGTTCTAATAGGTGACGGCGGAGCGAGCGGTGGTGGCGGTTCGGGCGGTGGAGCCAAAGAATCGGCTAAATCTGCGGAGGCAGAGTTAGCCGAAAATCATTATCTGGATGTCAAATTCGTCGATAAGGGCGGCAAGCCTATTACCGGGGTTCAATATAATGTCAAGGCGCCCGATGGCGAGAAATCACAGGGCCCGCTTACCGGCAAAATAAAAAAGACCGGAGTCAAAGAAGGTAATCACGAGATAACGCTCAAAGCCATAGTGAATGCCCGGTGGTCGACCGACAAAGCGGCCGTCGGTGATAAAGTCAAACTAAAATGCGAGACGACCGGTATCGAATCGGGCGAGGAAGCCAAGCTGGAAATTTTTATCAAGGACAACAATTTCGCCGATCACCTGCTGCATACGATAAATTCAAAAGTGGATAGCGGAAAAGTCGAAGAAGAATGGGAACTGGAAATAAACGAGGAGTTGATTGATGACCAGGATTCCAAAGAACAGAAAGGCGGGTATTCGTCACCGTCGTTTTTCTTTAAGGTAACTTCCGATGGCATTAATTCCCGCTCCGGTATTCTGACTTATAAGGATTATATCGAGCTTGAATATAAAGATGAAGATGGAAATCCGTTAGGCGGCGTCGACTACAAAGTTATTCTGCCAAACGGCGTAATAAAGGAAGGGACCCTGGATAATAACGGCTATGCTAAAGTCGAAAATATTCCGCCGGGGAATGTAGAAATCATTTATGGCAAAGGTGAAAGCCTGTCCTAACGCTGCGGGACCTGATTAAAAATATGGCTAAAGCATTTACTCACGCAAAATTTGAAGCGGCAACCAAGCGGGCCAAAATAGATGTCCTGGCTTTTCACAAGGATCTTTTCTGTCCCGAAAGCCCGATTCTGATGCCGGCCCGCCATGCGGGTGAAGATGGTTCGGTTGATGTCGGTGGCGTTAAATGGTATTACCTGCGGCTGATGGAGGGAATACTGACTCTGGCGGCTGCTTTTAAGCAGTACGAATTCGACGATCGCAAGCGGATGATACTTGTCGGACGGGCGAGCAGCGGAGGAGATGCGGGCAAAAAGACGAAACTATCCGAAGAACGTGCCAAAAGTGTTTTATATCTGCTCATTTCGGGCAAAAGAAAAGAGTGGGCCAAAATTTCCGAAAAGCACCAGAAGATTCGTGAAATAAAGCGTCTGCTAAAGTACTACCATATAACCCGAGGCTGGGATTGTAATCCGGGTGATAATATTGATGACAACTGGAATGATAATACTTACGCCGTCTCCGAAAAATTTTTCAAGAAATATAATGAAAAGCATGTGCCCCATATTTCAAACGACGATTTTAATAAGACAAAGCGCCAGAAAAAATGGCCTCGGAAGGTCTGGGAAGCGGTTTACAATTTATACATTGAGGATTTGCGTAAAACGCTTAAGCTGAAACCGGCCGTTAATCTCGATTTATATCGTATGAATCGTCTCCAGTTTATAAATGATAAGAAGAAATATGTTGCCTGCGGGGGTTCCTTCCCATTATCGGATGATGAGAAAAATAAAAGCAAATATAATTTGAAGGATGAGCGCCGCGTTGAAATTCTTTTTTTCTATAAAAATGATTTGCGCTATAGGAAACGCCGCGGCAAATCACCTTTGCCTCCCAAAATAACGTGTCCCGCCGGCAATAAATTCCATACCGAAAACGAATGCCCGATCTGGCATAAAAATCATTTTATCGCCACTCTGTTGAATCCGGGCGAGGAATGTCAAACGGTCGCCTATCATCTTGTTTTCGCCTATCGCGATCGAGTACGAACCGGCGATGGGTATCAAAAGCGGCTGCCGGAGGGATTGATTATTAAAGCGTACCAATATGATGATCCCGGCCATGTTCGCAAGGAGATTGTTACTCGCATGCAGTACCATGATGGTGTATATACTATTAAAGTGAAAGACGACACCACCCGTAAAAATATTTATTTCGAATTCGAGGCCAAAGACCCCGCCGATGCCACCAAGAGATTATGGATTTACACCAAAGACAAAAGATCTCAACCGAAAATGGTCAAAAAAACCGATGCCGAAGTTGCTGCCGAAACTTTAACCGAGCAACTCAAATATTATGACTTACCTCTGAAATGGTCGTCTCAGAATTATTGGACGAGATATAAAAATAACGCCGGGCGATGGAAGGGCGATCGTTTCCAGGTCGTTTTGAAGGACAAGAAAAAACTGAAACCGTGGGGCGACAAACTATCGAAAGTCAATAAATATCTTCTTTTTTCACTCGATGATATTGTTCTGGTCGATTCCAATATGATTCAGAATATAAATAACGCCGCCGGCAATAAGCCTCAGGATTTGGACGACTCCGACAATAAAGTTGACCTGAATGCAAGTTCGCGCCTGACTTTGTTTTATCTTGATAGGACCAAGAAATATCAACTCAAGATTTATAAACCGCGCACAGCCCATAATCCTTATTTCAGTAAAATTAATTTTACGCAGAATAAGAACCTGATAATCGATACTTACCGCGATGAAAGACTTATCGTATTTTGCAACGGATTTTACAACATTACCAATAAACGAACCGTCAATACCCCGGCTTCCAGATTCAAATTCAGTCAGGATCATATTCTCGGAGCGCGCGCCGCCGTTCTTGATGATGCCGATGTCTATAAATCGAAGGACATACATGTGACTCTGGGAACCGGAGCGGTTCCGGCAGCCATGAGCGGTTATGTACATCAAAACTGCGGTAATTATGAGTTGCATTATCTGCATAAATGCGGTCAGCATGGAGGCAAACCGATTTCCTATTTGATCGTCTACTGGAATTGCCGTTTTAAAAAACATGCTACTATCACGAATCCGCAATTTACAGCTGCCCGGGCTCAGTGGGAAAAGGTCGGTATGACTAATTCCATGACTCGAACCAATCGTCCTTACGAGTTGGAAATGAAAAGCGGCCCCGAGGATATTGTTATACGGCTTTATCATTTCTATGAAGCCAAGCTGGACGGATTTGGGGGAAAGGAAAAGTGCAAAGTCAATCTCTGGAGCAGCGACGCTGACCAGATGGGACCGACCAGTGCCGAGTTTTATCATATCCTGTCACATTCAAATCGTGGCGGCTATTATGGTTCCGATGCGTATAAAGATGTCGATGGCAAGACTTATAAACCTTTGATGAGCCATCATGAGATGGGTCATGCGACCGGTTTGTTCGATGATTATATGTACAGTCTAACTCATGGGGGTTATACATACAGCGTCCCGGCTTTCTCGAACCCGTACACCGCTCCCGGAGGTCCCTACTCAATTGATTGGATTGCCTGCATGTACAATTGCCGGGTACCGCGAATGCGCGATCACTGGCATTTCGTGAAATGGCTCAATGATGAGTCTAACAGCCTTTTACAACCGTTTTTGAGAAATTCGAAGTACAAAATGGTTTATCGGTATAAACGCGCCGGTGCGAATAAAAAGGTCGAACTCGATCTTTACGATAAGGCCGGATATCGGGACACCTGCGTGGCTTATAAACACGAGGACAATTTTAATATCGGCGGCGGAACCGGTAAATCGGACGTTTATCTGTATCAATTGGGAGGCGGCGAGACATCAATAACGCTGGATCCCTTTCCCAATCCCAATCATGTTCTGAATCCGCGCTTGGTTTTTAACGGTATTCTGGCCGTCCGAACAAAAGTGGCCATAAAATTTACTCCCACTGCCGGGCATGCCTGGGATGATACTCGCCGGAATAGCTGGATGCAAAATAATATCGAAACACCGATTAAGAATTTTAGGTTTTACTTGAACGGCCCGGCCGGAAACGATTTCAGGCGGACGATTATTGTCTTCGTTCCGCACTTCGAGATTTATACCGGGGCCCATGGCCCGGCTGATTCCCATTTTGACATTGAGGTGACCCGCAAATGGAAACCGGCTGACGGCGCCGGGGCACACGGGCGACGATTCCATAAAACTGCTCCCGCTTCGAAAAAACTCGAAGTAGATAATGATGTCGATAATACAAAAATTATTAGATATATGTTCGGGAAAACTGCCGCTACCGCGATGGTCGCGGCCGATTTTAATACGCTGGCGCGCTGGATTGAAGGGAAGCTTGCCGCCGCGGCCAATTCTTTTAGCGTCAGGACCTTGACGTAGTGATTCGTTATTTGGGATAAAAAGGAATGTACCGTAAATGCTTGGTTTTTTTGTTTATTATATCATTTGCTGCAAGCTGCGGCGGCGGAGAAGCCGACTTGAGCAATGGATCAAGCTCCGGAAAGGAAAATAAAATTATGGAAACCAGCCTTTATCCGGTGTTATATGCCGATAGACGGAAATCTTCTTATATGGATTTATCCTCATCGGCCAAAGGAATTATTGGATGGAGTAAATTGCTGAACGAAGATACGACGGCACCTTTTAACGCCTCGGCGCTGCTCATGACTGATAAACATATTGTCATCTACTCCGACGATGAAATTCAAGGCTTAAGCATTGATGGAAAAAAGCTGTGGACGAGAGAATATTGGCCTTCCTCGCCGGTTTCAATTTTCGCCGATCGCGTGTATTATCGGAAACCTGATCAAATTAATGAATTGGGCGCAGCTCTTCTGGGTGGCGGTGCAATGGAAAAACAGATGTATATTCTTAATTCCACGGAAAATTCATATCCATTCTATATCGAACCATTTAAAGATGATTTTATCGCGGTGTCTTTTGACCGGATCGCTCGCAGCCAGGGGCCGTCGCGCATGGTCGTTTATAGAAAGCCGTATGAAGAAATGGAATACGCCTGGGTCAGTGAAATAGAAGGCCCCCCGGCATTGCTTCCTTTGGATATTTCGGAACTCGAAAAATTGGTGATTTTTTCAGAAACTGAAATAATTGTCTTTAATTCGATAACCGACGGCGATGACGGTGATGTGTACAAACGTTTTGATAAGCCGGTCACGGAGATAAACGCCTGCTCGGCTGATAAAGAGGGCCATCTCTACATATTATCGGGAGACGACGACAAATTAACTCTGACCGTAATTTCTGTCGCTGGAGAAACCGAATGGCAATGGTCGGCGCCTATGCCCGGAGCGAATTTGCCGGAATCGAGACCGCCGATTTTGGGCGTTGAAAACAAAGTTCATATTCTGACCGATGACTCGGTGTTTACCGTTAAAGCCGGTGAATTATTATGGACATTGGGCGATTATGGACAGGCGGTAAACTACGGCACGGCGCTATCGGATGGAACATTGTTGATTGTCGCCGGGAATCAGCTGTATCGCCTGGCGGACAATGGAGAGGTTATGTTCCGGGTTACATTAGATTATCAGATTACGGCGCCGCCGGTGATCGATGCCGATGGCAATATTTATGTGGTTTCGGCAAATGCGGTAACTCAGATAAAATGATATGTTATTTGTTTTATGAATGAGATTGCGGGATGTAAGGTATGGGAGAAAGGCGGTAAATTATGAATAAAGCCGGAAAACAAATCTATCTCGACCTTCCCGATGGCTGGGAAGATAAAACGATTTATACCTACATGGGTCCCGATGACAGCGGCGTTCAGCATATTCTGACATTAGTCGTCGATGATAAGGTAGATGGTATGAATTTGTCCGAATTCGCCGCTCAACGTATTGATGTCATTAAAGACTCGATGGCTTCGATCACTGTGCTCAAAGACGAACTGAAAGAACTTCCGAGCGGCCGCACAGTCCATGAGTTTGTTTATAAGTGGGTCCCGGCGGATAAAGTCATTTTCCAGAAATTCGTTTATTTGCTGACAAATGATGTCGGTTACACGTTTTCCTGCAATTTTTCCAAGAAAACAATCAAAACCATCGGCCTTCAGGTGGATGGGATAATCGATTCATTCAATCCTGAAGGAATCGAGGAAGAAACCGGGTAATAATGGATCAAAAGTTTTCCAAAGGAACCGACACTGAGCACGAAATTAAGCTCGATTCCACGCTTGTCTATGCGGCCTGGCGTATCGGGACAGCTTATGGCGGTCAGGCGGCGCCGCTGGAAGTGCTGACCTCGTTTGTCGGTAATGGGGCCAAGATAAAAATCGAGGGCAAAAGCGAAAACGGAAAAAAGCTCGGGAAAATAAATAGTACAATTATAAATAATAAGTTTATCGGTACATTGAATATTCCTGAAGATATCGAACTGGGCGACTCGGTCTTTTTCGCGGTAAGCCTGTCTGACAACGGCCTTGACGGGGAATCGAATCATATACCGGCCAGACCGCCGATCGTGGTGACTAATATGAAATGGAGCGCCGACGAAGCCAGACGCGGCGATACTTTGACTCTGACCGCCGACGTTGAGGGTGCCGACGAGGGGACCGAGGCCAAAATAATTATTTATGAATATGATAGTGATAATATTCATGATGTTATCACTGAATTTCCCGCCGTCATTGAGAATAAAAAAATAGAAGTCCAGTGGGAATACGAATACCATGAAGATACCGATGAAATCCCGACCGATGAAGAAATGAAGCGTTATGGCGGCAGTTACAACCCTCCCGAGTACTTTTTTACTATCACCATCGGCGCCCAAGAATTCGGCGCTGATCAGGAATCCGGGATTCTGGGATTCAAGGATTGGATCGAGATACAATTAATGGATGAGGATGGCAATCCACTGCCTGACGTCGAATACGAAACCGTTTATCCGGATGGAACGACCAAATCGGGGAGGCTTGACGAGGAAGGGAGAGTCACTTTAGAAAATGTGCCGCCGGGAAGTTTCAATATTACATATAAGGACATTTATCCCGACGTTGAAGCGGCAACGTTTGAGGCCTCTGGCGATCCGGATGATAATATCCGAAGCGTCGATGAGGGTCCGGTAAGCATCGATGATGAAAAAGGGGATGAAGATCAAAGTGATGAAGATACAAGCGATTCCGATTCCCTGGAAGAGACGGACAGAAGTTAAGGCAGAAGGAAATCCGAAAGTCCGAATGAATTTTAATTGAATGAAATAGGCGGTTAGATTAAAGCTATGAAAGATTGCGGATTTAAAACAAAGGAAGCTTCCGAGTATGTGCCGACAAGACGTTGATGCCAGTGGTGGAGCGGTAGTAAGTTCCGGCGGTTCCCGGACAACGACGGCACGAAGACAGGCGCGACTTCATTTCCGCCGTTTTAATTATGTAATCTACCAAAACCTCGGCGCCAATCTGGAATCCGGATTTCTATCCTTTCTGAGCGGCTTGTTCAACGCTCGGAATGACGATTTTTATTATATTGATCCGTCGACTCCCGATAATCTCAACCTGTTGTTCAATGTCTCAAGGCGTCGCAGTATCCCCTCGCAGTATCGCGCTTATGAATCATCTGCTTACGGCCGATGGATATATCTTTATGTTGAGAGGTCGCAAGGCGATAGATTATATGAGCTGCATTATCGCGACGCCAATGATTGGAGCGCCACCGAGTTTGCCTGGCCGAGAGAGGGTTCGATCGAGCCGATCAGGTCGTTTTCAAATGATGATTATTTTACGCTGGATCGTGCCTTACTTTCCGATACTTATGCCCTCGCCCTGCCTGCACAGGTTCAGCCTGAGACGGCGGCAAATATTTTTACCGGCGATTTTTTCTCGAGTGCCCGTGATTTTATCCGTCTGGAATTGGCTCAACCATCAGGGGGCGTCTCCAGCTATGATTATGATGCGTATATTTTTGATCCCGGCCATATTGTTAATCACGCGGTAGACGTAATCGCATATCATTCGCATCTTATGCGGGTCGTCGATGCTCGCGAAAGGCATCGGCATTTGAGTTCCTTTGAACAAAGATTACGCAAACGAGGTATTTTAGCCTGCATGTGCAAGCAGCTTGTCGATAGTGAAAGTAGTCTGCAAAACGACGCCAATCGTTCACGGCTTAATTCGGCCTTCGATAGATTTAGCAATTACGGTCATCGCAAAGCCAAATTTATTGATAATCTTTATAATTTCCTGACTCACGATATCTTGGTAAACCTGGAACGCGATCTGATGGAGTACACCGACGACGGAGTTCATCCTGACGGCGCCGCCTGGCTGAAAATTATCGCTCCTCTGGCCGGAATCGCTGGCGAACATATATTATTGACTTATCTATTTAATGATGCCGCCGATAGACCGGGCGATCGCAGCGCCTGGGCGACTTTTTTCAAGGTTTCGCGCCAGCGCGGAACCGCCAGTGAAAGCGCCAGTGTCACGGCCTGGAATAATGTCCTTCAAACTCAGGATTACCTCAAGCTTGTTCTCGGTGTTGCTGAATCAAGAGCTTATTACCTTATTAACGAACAAACAGCCGGACGATTAAACTGGCATGATTTCGATGAACTCCTCGGCCAGGATAGACGCGCACTAAGTCAATTGCCTGCCGGGATGCGACGAACCGGCGCAGTCCTCAGAGGAATGCGCAAAATCAATGCGACCTTGAGCTGGGCCAATCGTTTCGGTCGTCTAAAGGCTATCTTTGATGGTGAGATAACCACATCGACTTATACTGCGGCACTTGATTCTCTTAGTGATTTGGCCAGCAGCCGGGGGGCAATGGGGATTGCTGTCAAAGCATGTGCGATAAAAAATATGATCGATGTCATCAGCAACTCCGTCGATTTTGCCGATCGCATCGGTGTTGACGACTATGATGCTGCTTTCGGGCATGGTTTGGTAATTGCCGCCGGATTAACTGAGATTGGATATTTGGTTGCGACGGGAACGCTTCTCGGTGGTCCGGTCGGTGCCGTTGTTGGTATTGTTGGTGCCGTAGGTGCTGTTATTGTCATGCTGGCAACTGATAGCGATCTTGAGTTGTTTATCCGTTACGGTATATGGGGAACCGACCCGCAGGGTTCTACGGGGCAGCCGGACTGGGCGGTAACGACTTTTAATCGCTGGACGGACGACGATGATGGAATTGATAGAATGCTGGACTCGCTGATAAATCTTTTGTATAAATTCGATGTCAGGCACAATTACGGTACTGAAACTAACGTTGTCGCGATCGAGATAGATATCAAAACGTTGCCGGATACAGCCGTTTTCGTATTTCGCGGTCAATTCGCCAACAGTAGTGGAACTCAGGGTCGGGCTTCATGCCAGTTCAGTTTCCCTTCACGACGCCGGAGTTGGAGTCACAGTACTACTATTACGGTCAGACAAGGCAGCACTCGTTATGTCCGGGGAGTAAATACGCAGGTGGCGACCGAAGGCGGCAAACATACTGTAAAACTCAATGTTGGTATTCAGGGTGGAGCAACAACCGGGGAAGCCTGGATTCAATGTTTACCCTTCGGGCATTCGGAATTTACCGTTCCCTATGGCGGCCGGGCTTTCCACCTGGAACAACTTATCGAACATGATGCTATAATAATTAATCGCTGGCGCGATTATAGTTTCGAATCCGATGAATGGGGAAGTATGCCGAGTTGGACTTAAATGTGTAATGTGTAAAGACACTGAATTTATTGCGGAAATTTCTCAATGACGAGGTCTTGGGAGATATTGCCGGGACAAAGCGAATTTGAAAGAAGACGAAATAAACATTAAGAGATAAACTGCTTGACTTTTTGGGGAAAAGAATTTTAATTATGAGGTTATTATTTAAATGACGATTATCTTTAAGAAGAGATGAAGTCAATATTTATCATATAGTTATGGAGTGAAATCGAATTTATGGATATAGCCAATTACTCGTCTGATTCCAGGTCGGCCATAAAAAACGCCAAGGAAGTTGCCGCCGATTTTAAACATCCCGAAATAGAGGTGGAGCATCTTCTGATGGCCCTCGTACGCCAGGAAGCGACCGAAGTGGAATCGATTCTTAATCAAATCGGTAAAAGCCCCGCTTTTGTCGAATCGATTTTGGAAATTCACCTCAAAGAGCGGTCGAGCCGGGCAACCGCGCGCGAGAATCTGACTATTTCGCCGTCAGTTCAGAATGTTCTGGCTCAGGCGCTCGAAGAAAAAAACAAGCTTTATGATACTCTGGTTGAACCGGAACATATTCTTCTGGCCATTTTTGACCCGAGATCCGGTTTATCACCTTATGTGAATGAAAAAATCGGCATTACCCGGGAGGACATTTACAAGGCGATTGCCGAGAGCAAAGCGGTCGAAGAGATAGCCACTACTACGACCGCGCCGGAAGGCAAAAAGCCGGCCACAGGTAAAAAGGAAGTGGCCGGGACACTTCGTTATTGCGTGGACATGACCAATCAGGCGGCGGCCGGTGAATTCGATCCCATGATTGGCCGCGAAAAAGAGGTTCAACTCGTAATCCAGATTCTGCTTCGTCGTCGGAAAAACAGCCCTGTTCTGGTCGGCGGCGCCGGGGTTGGTAAGTCGGCCATTGTTGAAGGTTTCGCGCAGGCGGTCATCGATAAAAAAGTCCCTGAGGCACTTCATGGTGTCAAAGTCATGCAGGTTGACATGGGCGGTCTCGTGGCCGGGGCCAAATACAAAGGCGAATTCGAGGAAAGGTTCAAAGCTCTGGTAAGCGAAGTGGTTAAGTCGGGTGGCAAAATAATCCTCTTTATCGATGAAATTCATACTATCGCCGGAGCCGGCAGTGGCGGGGCCGGGATGGATGCCGCCAACTTGATAAAACCCGCTCTGGCGCGAGGGCATATTCGCCTCATCGGTGCTACCACCGAGGAGGAATACATTAAATATTTGGAAAAAGACAAAGCTCTGGACCGCCGATTTGAAAGAATAAAAGTTGAAGAACCGACGTTCGACGAGACGGTTCGAATAATAAAAGGCATCGTAAATAAATATCAGGATCATCATAAGGTCGAATACACTCCCGAGGCTGTAACCGCCTCGGTTAAATTCGCCCAAAGATATTTATCCGAGCGAAATCTTCCCGATGTCGCCATTGATATAATTGACGAGGCTGCCTCGGAGTTCGGTGTCAAAAAAGAGCTTGCTAAAGAGAGGATTTCCGTCGTATCTTCTCAGGTTCAGGAAATTAAGGAACTGTTAAAATCCTGCGAGGGGAAGGACCCCAAAAAAGATGTGGTTGAGTTTGGTAAACTCCGGGATGCTTATGAACGATTTTCGAGAGATTTCGACATTCTTAATGGATACTGGGGACACCGTCTGGAAGTCGGACAGGAGGCGCCGTCATGAGAGATAAAATCAATCTCGACCTGATAAAAAGCGATTTCGAGGATAAACTCGTAAAAATTGAGGCCCTTTCGAAAATCGTCGATAATCTCGAACCGAAAATCGAAGATGCCGATATCGCCGCCGTTGTGGCGCGACGCACCGGTATTCCGCTATCGAAAATGATGACGGCGGAAAAAGACCGGCTGGTTAATATGGAATCTTTTCTATCCGGCAAAATTATCGGGCAGGAAAATGCCATAAAAGCGATCGCCAACGCTATCCGTAAGTCGCGGGCCGGATTGAAAATGCCGAATCGACCGGTCGGATCATTTTTATTCCTCGGACCCACCGGAACCGGAAAGACGTATCTGCCCAAACTTCTGGCCGAATTCCTTTTTGACGACAAAAATGCCATGGTTCGGCTTGATATGTCGGAATTTATGGAATCACACTCGGTCGCCAAAATGATCGGCGCCCCGCCGGGCTATGTCGGCTACGAAGAAGGTGGTCTCCTGACCGAAGCCGTGCGGCGCAAACCGTTTTCAATTGTGCTTTTCGACGAAGTCGAAAAGGCTCACCCGGATGTGTTCAATGTCCTGTTGCAGCTTCTCGATGACGGGCGTCTCACTGATGGTCAGGGCCGGACCGTTGATTTTTCGAACACGCTGGTAGTTTTGACCTCAAATTACGCCGCCGACAAAATTCTGGATGCCGATCGCGAAGGCCGCGAAGTCGATATGGAAGACGTTCGTTCGTTTCTGTTTGCCAAGTTTCGACCCGAATTTTTGAATCGACTCAATGATATCATTATTTATCATACGTTCACCCCTGAACAGGTTGAAAAAATCGCCGGATTGGAATTCAATCAATTGAACATTCTGCTGAAAGACCAGGATATCGACGCCATCCTCAGCGCCGCGGCGCAGAAAAAACTGGCCATGGACGGTTATACGATCGAATTGGGTGCTCGACCGATTCAACGAACGATCGAGCGTGATATTATAAATCGATTATCGGTCGACATTATCACCGGCAAGGTAGCGCCGGGCGATAATATCTCGATTGATGTCAAAAATAATGAATATGTATTTACCGTAATTGAAGAATCTAAATCATAAATATGATGGAGGTATAAATGGCAAAATTTATGTTAGGAGCAACCGAAAGAATAAAAAAGGATGATTCCATCCCGGTTGAACTTTTGCCGTCGAACAAATTGCTTTATCTGGCAAAATTGAACAATGATGAAGATGCCGATGTCACACCGACTAAGTGCACCAATCTTAAGGAAGTCTTTGAGAAATTCCGCCCCTCTTTTTCGGCCGAACTGGAATCCGCCGACGGTGAACCGGTTAACGCCGATTTTACCATCAAGGGGATGAAAGACTTTACGTCCAAAGAACTGATTGAACAGAACGAGTTCCTCCAGAAGACTTATTACAGTAAGGAAATGATGGACGATCTGGACAAACAGTTGAAGAAAAACAACGCCTTAAAAAAGACCTTGACCGACAAGGAAAAGAAAGAGGCACTTATGAAGGCGGCCATGTATTACATTGACCTCCTTACCGAATAGAAAAGAGGTGATTTAAATGGGTGAAGAAGAAAAAACTCCGCAACCCCAGGCAGCCGAAGCTAAACCGGCGGCAGCCGCAGAAGAGGTTGTTTTAGAAAAGGTAACCGATGATGAATTCGCCTCGATCTTGACCGATTCCTTTGGCGATTTTGGTAAACTGGCGAAATTATTGCCCTCTTTTAAGACTAAGGATGGCGATTTGGTCCGGGGCGTTGAGTGGCTGGATCCGAAAAAAGATTTTCAGCGTAAAGAATTTTTGACCAAAAAGGAATTCGCGGCGCAGCGCAAGCTTTTGGCCGAACGTTTGAAAATCTGGGTGAATTCTCTTTCTTCTAGCGATAATCTGGACGAGGTTCGGAAAAACCTAAATGAGAAAGCGACCAAACTGGAAGAAAACCTCTCCAAGAACATGAAAAAGGTCCACAAAGCCAGCCGCGATCTCGAAACCACGTACCGTGCCATTGCCAATTTCTTTGCCAACGCTCAGGCGGAGCCGGACGAGAAGGTTAATGCTTATTTCGGCAATGTCAGTATCGACGAATTGACCGATCCTGATGATCGCGAGAAATTCGAACAGATTTCCAAAGCGGTGGCCGACCTGTATCGGGAATGGTCGATTAAAGAATGTTTCTCGATGTGTGCAATTCCGGGATATGCCGGCAGCGTCGAAAACATCGATACGATCGCCCGGCAATTGGGTTTGCCCAACAAAGTGCATGTTATGACCGATTTGCCTAATTTCGAGAAATTCGAAGAAGTCATGGATATGCTCGAAGACCCCAATTACGCAAATCTTCCCGGTATCGATGACTACAAACAGTATGTCTCGGTTTTTGCCAACTATATCATGGCCCGCAAGGCCAATGAGTACGAAGACGACGATATGTGGATACCGCCGTCGTCGGCGGTGGCCGGTAAATTGTATCAGGGAGATCTGACGGTCGGTATGCAGCAGCCGTCGGCCGGATTTAAATACGGCAAGATCAATGAAGCCAAGTATCTTCGCTTTCGCGCCAATCAGCCCGACGCCAGCAAAATCAATGAGAAAGGTGTCAATTCGATGGTCAGCTTTGAAGGTACCGCCGTGGCTATGGGCGCTTCGACGCTTTTCCAGAAGGATACCTTCAACGTTTATTCCATCCGCCGCACCTATGACTATGTTTATAAGACGCTGCGGAATTATTTGAATAAGCAAACTTTCTCGGTGATCGATCAGAAATTTATCGATACACTGCGAGGCGATATCGGTAAATTTATGAAAGCTATCTCCGGCGGCGATAATATCCTTCAGGATTACAAGGTCGAGATTTTTGCCGATGAAGAAATGCGCAAGAGGCAGGAAGTTGATATCAAAGTCGCGCTGAATCCCAAGTATCCGGCGCGGACTTTCAATATCGAATTTGCAGCCTGGAATGAAAATGATCAGACCAATGTCAAGGATAAATAGATGGAATAATCGTGAACTATGGAGGTGCATGTATTTTATTTGAGATTTTTCTCTTGTAGAAACGAATATTTAAACAATTAATTCTTTGAAGCAATTGAAGGAGAAATGTCATGGCAAGAAGACCAGCACTTGAAGTTGATGGCGTAACCTACAGAAACGTCCAGGAGGTTTCGTACGAAACCAATTGCGCCAGCGATGAAACCGGTCGTCCGTCGGATTGTGCCCGCGGCGGCTTGATCCGGGTTATGAGAGAATCGGACGATAACACCGAGCTTGCTAACTGGGCTTTTAATTCCGACAAGGAGCATCTCCGGGGCGGCAAAGTCCATTTCAAGAACAGCGACGATAGCGAGATGAAAGTTCTGGAATGGAAAGACGGTTTTGTCACGCATTATGAGGAGCATGTCCCGCATATCAAACACAATGCCGACGATCAGTCCTACGAGTATATGGAAATATCCTGCAAATCGATGGCGATCGGTTCGGTCGAGATTGATAATCGCTGGGAAGAATAACGTTTCGGCGCCTGCCGGGCGGAATCATATCCGCCCGGTCAAATTTTAAATGGAGATATGTATAATATCTTATGAATATTTTGGAAACTCCGTCGGAATGCACGATCAAAATCGATAACAAAAAGATCAAGCATAATGTGTCCGGTCTGGAGCTATACCAGTATATCGATGATCATCACGAACTCCGGGTAAGTATTCGTCAGGCCGGTGAGGCCTCGGGACAGGATTTCGAAAATCCCGAGACATATACGTCCTTTCTGGGCAAATCCGTTTCAGTAAATATTAAACCGACCGGAGGTTATGTCGACGCCGCCCGGGAACTGGAATTTATCGGGGTCGTGACCGAAGTTCGTATCGATAACAGCGTCGATCGTCTCAATGATGCCATTATAACGGCCCACAGTCCGACCATGTCGTTTGACGGCGCCAAACACAACGCCCAGTACACCGATCAATCGGCCAGCGATATTATCGGTTCGCTGCTCCGGAAATATCCCATCACTCTGGGGAATATCGAATCGACCTCCGGTACATACAAATTCGATACCCAGTACCGCGAAACCGACTATGAATACATCTTGCGGGTCGCTAAATCTCAGGGCTTGTTCGCCTACTATAACGGTAAGGAATTCAAGCTGGAGAAGGCCCAATGCGGTGACGTTGACGAACTTGTCTGGCGCGAAACGCTTGGTTCGTTTCGGATGGGATTAGGGACGGTTGCTCACGAGTTTACCGCCAAGGTTTATAACTACGAACAAAAGAAAACGTTTTCTCAGGATACTAAATCATTGACGGCGCAGGCTTCCCTTTCCAATTTATCGAAAGTCTCGCCGGATGCCTCGAAGGAAGTATATAAAGATTCCGGCTATTCGGAAGTGTCAAAGGCTGCCGCCGATGCTCAATCGCTCGATTCTGAATTACAGGCGGAAAGGAATCGAGCCCTCGGAGGAATGGTAAAATGTTACGGGCAGTCGAATGTCCCCAAGGTATCTATTGGCCACTGTGTTAAAATAAAAGGTATGGATAAACTGGATGGCTCGTACTGGGTGAAAGCCGTCAAACATGTCTTTGAAGAGAGCGGAAAATACCATAACAATTTTGTTTGCAGCCCGATTGATATATCGTACCCCGAAAAACGTTCGATGGCGGAAGTCCTCGAGGAGGCCGAAAAGCCGTTGACCGTCGCTCAGCATCGGGCCCTGGTCCAGGAACCGGAAATACAAAAAAAAGCGCGATTCAGCGGCCTGCATTCGGCGCTGGTTATCGATAACAAAGATCCCGACGGATTGGGACGGATCAAAGTCCAATATCCCTGGGCGGAATCCGAAACGATCTGGATACGGTTTGTCGTTCCTTACGCCGGAGCGGACAGGGGCTGGTTCAGTCTCCCGGAAGTCGGTGATGAAGTCATAGTTGGATATGAATTCGGAGACCCTGATTATCCGATTGCTTTAGGTGCCGTCTATAATAATGAATCCCAACCACCGGGCGATACCGAAGGAAACAACTGTGACATCAAAATGCTGCAGACCAGAAGCGGCAATCAGATATATTTCAATGATGCCGATGGCAGCGAGGAACTCCGAATCTCGATGAAGGATGGGAAAAACGGAATCGTCATGAAGTTATCCGGCCCGACCGTCAGCATTAAAAGCGACGGCGGCGATATCAGCATTGAATCCAACAACATTACCATTGAAAGCCAGGCGGATATCAAGTTGAAGGCCGGCGCCAATATTAATATTGAAGCCGGGGCCAATCTGACGCTCAAAGGGACCGCTCAATTAAATGCCGAAGGCGGCATGACCGCCGTTAAGGGTAACCCCATCCAGCTTAATTAAGTTATGGAATATTTGTCACTGCCGTTTTCTCTGGACAAAGGATATTTGAAAAAGGTCGACCTTTATGATTCCATTGCCAATTCGGTCGGTTTGATATTGAGTACACGTATCGGCTCTATTCCTTTTAACCCCGGCTATGGATGTGAAATCTGGGATAAGGAATTTTCGGATATGCAGTCCACCAATCGGGGGGATATCAGAGCCAGCGTCCGCAACGCCATCGGCAAATATGAGAAACGTCTGCATCATGTTTCCGTATCCATGGAAAATGTCGTAGTTAAATCGGGGCGCCCCCTCGGCATTGTTATTAAAGTCAGCGGCAAGTTCGATGAAGACGGCAAGGAAAAAAGATTCGAGGAAACATTTACGACCGGTTAGAAAGTGATATTGACGGAGATATATGAAAACCGATAGATCTAGAACCAGGGAGGAGACTTTTGCTGAGATGCACAGGGAATTGCGGGCCTGGAATCCGGAGATTCCGGAATCGCCGGATCGTCTTGACCCGATTTTAAAAATTCTTTTGCAGCTCTATGCCAGCCAGCTTTCAAAAATTGACAGCCGGGTCGACCAGGTGTGGGATATTGCCCGGAATTCTCTTATAAAATCATTATGTCCCGAAAGCAAAAGATGGCCGGTTCCGGCCTATACTGTAATGCATTGTCAACCGACCGATTCGGCCGTGGAAATCGATCAGCATTTAAGATTTTTTCATAAGGAAAAAAGGGAAGGTGGCCACACATTCTTTTTCTCCCCGCATCGGAATGAAAAACTTATTGCAGCCGAAATAAAACGAATTTTTCTCCGAAGCGACAAAACGCTGATGGATTTTTCTCCCATAACGGAGGGCGATATTGGATCGATTACCAGAACCAAGGTTCCGGTCGGACCGACGACAGCCACCCATATTTACATGGCCGTAGATTATACCGGCTCATCCTCCGATTTTGAAAATGTCTCGCTGTTTTTGAAGGGTAAATCCGACACCTTAAAGCAGTTACGGTGGGGCTACTGGTATCCGGGCGGTAACGACGGCCGGTATAATGAAGATTCCGGCTTTTGCCCGGGTTTGTCGTGCAGTATCGAGCAGCTATTTTCCTCCAATAATAAGATTGTGGATTGGGGAGGGCTGCGTACCAGCAGAAATCTCTTTCGAACGCTTGAAGATTCATTTGTTGTATTTCCGCGAGAATTTGTTACCGCCTGGGAGATGGGCCCCCCGGGTGAGGAACTCAATCGCCTGATCGAAAGTAATGATGTTATCCCGCCGGATGAAGGCGAGAATTTTTACTGGCTCAAGATTGATCTTCCCGAAGGCGGGGATAAAACCAGCCTGCATTCCGGATTTGAAATATATTTCAATTGTTTCGTAGCCGTCAATAAAAATGAACTGGTTCTTTTCAAGCATACCGGCGGCAATCGCCTCGTGGAGATCGAGCTGCCCGAGGATATTTCCAATATTCTGGAAATCACCAATGTGGTTGACTCCAACGGCCGTTCTTACGTGGCCCAGCATGAGGCCAGCGGCGATCCGGCGCAGCGCTTTTATTCTCTCGAGGAACGCGGTAACAAACTGGTCTTATGGTTCGATCTGTCCCCCGGCATCGAATTCCCCCCGGATTCGATCACTCTCAATTATTCCGTAACGGCCGGGACCGATGCCAACGGGATCGAGGCCGGGGATATAAATGAATTATACGAAAGTCATCCGGGCATCCAATCCGCGGAGAATATTATTCCCACCACCGGCGCCATTCCGGCCAAAACCGAACAGCAAGTTATGGCTGAGGTTTCGGCCAGATTGCGAAACCGCGACCGGGCTTTGACTTTTTATGAGATTTCGAGCTGGGCGATGACATTCGACCCCCGCATTAAGAATGCCGAGTGCGGCAATGGCGTGGAGCGCTCGGAACGCGGGGTCCGGCGCTGTATAATTGTGAAAATATCAATAAAGCCCCAGGATTTTTATTCGGATGACGAAATTTCGCTTCTGAAAACGCGGCTCAATAGCTTTCTAAAATCACGTTCCCCGGTCAATACTTTTTTCCGGATTGAAATCAAAAAAGTGTAATGGACGCGCAAACCCACATTATGCCCGATTTTTGCAGCCGGCGGTACCCTTTCCATTATACGACCGCTCTAAATATCCTGCGGAAAATGGATATCGACGTGCATCGGATTAATATCATCGCCGATGGCGAGTATGAAAATTATAAGGGTGAAATAAGGGAACAACAGCCGCCGCCCGGGACGGAAATTACCTCGCGAACATCCATTAATCTTAAAGTCGGTTTTCCCAGCCCGGTCGATTATTTGCCGTACCAATTTTTTTATGGTTTGTCGGGGACACGGCAGTCGGATAGAAGTTGGGAAGAACGCGCCCGCCAGCTTATGGCTCCTTTCGACGCCGCCATTATTCGACATGATGCCGATGCCCGTTATCAGATATTGAAGTACGACGGCGGTATTGTCGAGAGGGATTTCCTTCTTCGTGTTTTAGCCTTGTATGGATTTGATTTTCAGAATAATATCAGGAAACTCAGCGAAATTATTTTTCTGTTTGCGATTTTGCCGTCATTCTACCACTGGTCGGGGAATCCGGTTTTAGTCGAAAAAATCCTGAAGTTCTTTTTTAAATACCAGTTTAAAATTGTCGAAAGCAGCAGTGCCGGGTACGAAATACCGGAAGCGATACAATATCGACTCGGATCGAAATCAGGTCGGCTCGGACGAGAGACTGTTATGGGCCGTTCATTCACCGAGCAGGATTCCTGCTACGACGTCGTCGTAAGCGGTGTCGAACCCGGCGAGGTGGCCGATCTTCTGCCCGATAAAGCTTTTCGACGGAAACTGGACTGGCTGCTGAGTTTTTGTATGCCCGGAAATATGGAATACAAAATAAAAATAAAAGTAAAACCGAAAAAAACGCGCGTCGGACGTGACAGCAAAAGATGTTATTTGGGGTATTCATCATTTATCTGAGAAAGGTCGTTATCGCCGCGAGCGGTGATGAAATTTTTATAAACTTGACTTTGATGTTTCGAAATCTTAAATTTTCAGGTTGTATTTGAGGCCAGGATATGAGTGAATTGGATTTATATTCCGTTAATTGGCAGGATGGGATGCTGATAACGCAATCTCATCTTAAAGACCAGGAAAAATATTTCGTGGAACTGGCGCGCTGGTATGCTTTGAGCGCCGGTGATAACTACGGCTTAATAAGAAAGTCTTTTTCCGGCAAGCCGGCACTGACTCTGAATAATAGCGTCAGTGGAAATCGTCTGAGAGTGGAAGTTGTCCGATGCCAGGCGATTACTCCTGATGGAAGCTATATTGAGATTAATGAGGCGATCGGAGATGTTGTCCGAGCTGAATCCGAAATAAGCGAAACTGCCATACCGGTATTCATTGGCGCCGATAATTCCGCAAAAAAATTGGTGGGCGATCCGGATCCGGCCGAAGATGTCCCTCGCGTGCCCTACCGTGTCAGCAGTTATTCGGTCCATCTCGGTCAGCCGCCCAATCTCCCGGAGGGTCAATTTGTCCAGGTTGCCAAGCTGAGTATAAGCGGCAACGAAGTCGGTTATGCCGATGATTATTACCCGCCTTGCCTATCGCTAAACGCCGACGAAAGACTGGCGTTGAAATCAACCGATTTCCGCGATCGCATGGAAAGTCTCTTAAAGTTATCGTCGCGGGCCTATATGGCTGTGACCGCTTCCGGTGCGCTGTCCGAGGCTTCAACCAAACTCCAGGTTGCTTTTAAGGATACGGTTCATCTGATGATGTATAATATCGCTTCCAACCTCGATGAATTCGTCGTCGGACGCAATTCGATGCATCCCCTGAGAATGGTCGTCCAGTTCAAAAAGCTGTTCCGAACCGTGTCGAGTTTGTTGAATTTGCAGCCTGGCTTAAAAGACTACATGAATGAAAAATATTTCAGCCGGGAACTCGGGACCGAGATTGACCAGTTTTTGTCATCGATTGATGCTTTTTTGCTGACGGAATATGATCATCGCGATCTCGGCGGGCAAATTCGTTCGATTGAGGAGATCTTTAATAATCTCCGCGGTATGCTTGGTTTCCTGGCGCAGACCAAACCGGATGAGTTGGGCGAACAGGCGGTTGCCACCGAAACCCTGACCTATGCCGGCAAAACTTATCGTAATGTCGCCTATGGTGCTACCAAGCTGGAGCAGGTGGGCGAGTTAAGCTATCTGTCAATTAATGTCACGGAACCGCGGCCGATTGCCGATATTGTATCGCTTATCTCGAAAGACCTGTTTTCCGATTCCGAGTGGCGTAATATGCAGGTGCGATTGGGTATTAATGATGCTCGCGGTCTGGGCGAAACCGATCCGGTCGATGTTGACGTCGTCACTTTCGGCAATAAAGTCGCGCTGCATCCCCGGGACATGTTGAAATCATCTTCGGTGCGGCAACTGACGATGATTTTCCGCGGGGCCGGTGATGCTCGTAAATTTGCCGAATTGGGTAAAATGGACTTGATTATATATGTTGTTTAATTTCCGGGTTCTATAAAATGAGCGTTAGCATTGAATCATATATAGATGATCTTTTTGATTATTTCGGCCAGTACGAAACGAGATATTCCGAATTCCAGTCGCAGGCTTTTTTTCAGACTTATAACGGGATATATGCCGTCTTTCAGGCGTTGCAGAAGCAGCGCGATAAGGCTGTCGAAGTCGATCAGTACTTTCTCGAGAAAATAAAACAAACGCCGCTGACCAGTTCCGACCTGCGCCAGTTGACGATACAGGTTCTTATTACTTTTTTTGAATCGGAAGCCGATATCGACGGACAATCGAATCGTGCCTATCTGTACTGCCGTGAAATGCGGCCGGCGAAACGGGATACCACGTTTTTCGAAGAAAGCTTAATCCCGCTTTTGATGGCCGAGGGAAGCATGAATGAAAATCCGAATCTCCGTTCGTTCTTTTTGAAAGAAATCAGTCGTTATATAAATACTTTTGGCAAGAGGGTGCAGGTCGATCTTTCGCCCGAAGCGTTCGCGGCTATGTCTGATCCGCTGAAAATGCTGGAGCTGTCCCGGCGCCGGGTCGCCCTCGGTAAGGAGCTTTTAAGCGATCGAAATTCGCTTGAATTTCATCTTCAGCGCGTGGGCTCTCTGGAAAAACTCAGTCATAAAAGCAGCACTTTTGATTATTTCCTTAACGAATGGAATTACCTGATAAAAACCAACTTCTGGGCCAATGTAAAAAGGACTTCAAGTACTGTCTGGGAAAAATTCAAAGGATTGTTTTCCAGTTTCAGATTTTTCCGTCTAGCCCTGACGCAGCGCAATCCGGCCTACCTGTTTTATAGCTTGATTATCATTTTGTTTATATTGTTGGCGATATACGTGCCCCTGAAATGGCAAAGCTATGCGAATAATAAACTGGACAATTTTAATGAACGGGCAATAAAGACGCAAAATGAAATCAGTAAATAGGCGGCTATTATTGAAATAAGACTATTATGGGAATTGGAAAAATATTCAAAGTTTTTAAGAAGGCCTCCAAAGCGGTCCCCAAGAAAAAGGGGGGCAAGGGCGAGGAGGGTAAACCGGCCTGGCCGTCGGGAATTAAAGTCGGTCTGTTCGGACATGATAATTCCGGGAAAACGGTTTATTATACCGTTCTCAATGAAGAATGTAAAATCTCTAAAGAGCTTCAGATATCGGTCACCGATAACGCCACCGCTAATGAGTTTCTCATGAATTACCGGGCCCTTTGGGGCCTCGGTATGGCGCAGAGCTCGGGGACTATGGTCGATCTGAAAGGTGAAAAAAAGTTTCCCGAGCCGACCGACAGCGGCAAGGTACTCCAGTTCACCGCTATTCTGGATCAAAGCAAGAAGTTGCCCATTGTTGCCTATGATTATGACGGTAAGGCTGTCTCTATCTCGGAAATCAGCGAGTTGAGCGCTAAAGTCTTCGATTATATGAGTGCCTGCGACGGCATCCTCTTTTTCTTTGATCCCAAGGTTCTGGCCGCCGAGCTTCAAACCCAGGCGCATGTCGCCTCGTATGTGAATATGCTGGAACGTCTGGCGCCTCTTAGTTCCCGATTGCCGATTCCGATCGGACTTGTCATAACCAAGGCTGATGTTCTACCCGGATTTACCGGCGAAAATCAGACGGTCCTTATCAGCGCAAACGAGGAGCAGTTTGTTTCCGAAGAATACGATCAGTTTCTGGAAAAAATATTGAGCGCCAATAGAATTCTGTCCAATTCCACCTGGGCCGGAACGGTCAGGAATATTATGGTCAGGCTTCGTGAGTTTTTGCGGATTGTTGTCGGCCGGACTCTTGATTTCCAGGTCTTTTTTATCTCCAGCACGGGGGAGAAACCGGAGAAGATTGGCACCGATGTGGGTCGCTCTCTCTATGCACCGCCGCAAAAAATAAGGCCGTCGGGTGTCAGAGAGCCTTTTTATTGGCTGCTGAAGTCAATTGTCAGGAGTCGGCGAATATCGAAATTCAGAAAACTGGCCAAATTCGTTGCTGCTGTCAGTCTCATCTGGATTGTCTTATTTTCTTTGCCGTTTTTGCTGCATTTTAAGTACTTCTTACCGAGGGCAGCGTCGGTAGAGGAAAATATCCTGAAAAATTATAACGGCAATGCTCTGAACACAAGCAGTGCCGAACGCGATAGAATAAAAAGAGCTTACGCCGGATATGAAGGCAAATGGCTTATAAGAAATTTCTTCCCGAATTTCCTTGTCCCGGCCGGGAAGATAAAAAGCGCTTATATGCATTTCGATGAGGGCAAGGCGGTCACAAAACTCGATGCACTGATAATGGAATTTGCCAGGATGCTGAGTGATTCGGCTCAATGGCCGGGGGTAAATCCGAGTAATGATAGCCTGGTTTTAGGTGAATCACACAAGGAGTTGGTTGCCGAATTGAATAGACTAAAAGGCCAGGATGAAAGCTCGATTCTTTATGTTCGCGCCGGTCGAGTCCTGAATTATTGGAATTTGTTTACCAAATATATTGTGAGTCGGAAGGATACGGTCGTGTCCGCGCAAATTGTGGAGCAGGTTAATTTCGACCAGACCGGCGGAAGAGAAATAGATAATGCGGAAAAGCAGCTCGGGGCATCCCTTACAAAGGTCGCCAGGGCACGGGAAAAAGTGGTCGCGGTAAGGGCCGATTCCAAAGCGGCTCTCGAAGAATTCGAGACGCTTAAGGATAGAATAAATGAAAATGATGATCCTGCTTTCCGATTTAAGACCGCCGTCCGGGAGCTGGATAAAATCAAGGGGAAACTTAATCCGGCCACCGACGGGTCACAGATTGCCATGATTAATCGTTACAATAATGAAGTAAATGATTGGTCTAAAAGGCGGAAGTTTACTTACAAAATCGAGTCGGTTCCGGATAACGGTCATCTGCATATCGAGGTAACGAAGGACGGCGCCAATCCGACTTGGTCGGTGGAAACGCAGCTGTTTGAAGGTGATGAGGTCCAATTGGAATGGAAACTGGGGGACGATATCTACATTGCCTTTGATGATTTGAAATTTGACTGCCAGTGGGGTAAAGTCTCCAGTGATAGAATTGCCCTGAATAAGGGCCAATATACGCTTTTTGAGATGGAAGGCAACCTCACCTTTGAAAATATAGGCAAAACGATAAGTATAAGTTTTAAGCCAAGTTTAAAAGATAAACTGCCGAAATTGGAATAAAACAATATATTCTCTAAGGATTGGAGAAAAAAGTGGACTATAAAAAATCATTGCTGGGAATATTAACAACCACATTTATTTTCGTCTTTTTGTGCGTTCCTGTTTCTAAGGCCGGGAAAGTGCAGATTCCCGAAGGTACCGAAGTCAAGGTGAAATTCGATCCCTCCATGAATATCAGTTCCAGGAACTTGCAACCGGGAATACCGCTGTTGATTTATCTCGCCCAACCCATTGAAGTGGGGGGCAAGGTGATAGTCGAAGAGGGCGCTATGGGAAAAGCCCAGGTCTTGGAAGTCAAACGAGCCTCCAAACCGGGCAAACCCGGATATTTGAAAGTCGGCTTTGTCAGCGTCGAGCCTAAAGGCGAATACAATACCACCGATGGGAGTGATATCAAACTGAAAGGTGAGGTCGAGGTCAACGGAAAAGGCAAAAAACTCCTGTCATGGATTTTCATTTTCGGACTATTTATCAAGGGCGGCGAAGCAAAGCTGCCGTCCGATGCGACCTATACTGTCTTCACCGCCGAGACAGTTCGGTTATCAAATGACTAATAAGCTATTGACGCATTAGTACAAATAGAAATCGGGTTTCATTTACGAAACCCGATTTTTTTGAATATTATGGACAATCATCGCCCGATTGGTCTGGTAAAAAACGACGGCTCCATGGCTTTGTTATAAATCCTTATTTCATCCAGGCCGCCGTAATAATAATGCGGATCGAACAATATTTCCCGCCCGATTTGAAGATTGCCGTCGTTTGCTTCCGGGATAATTCTTCCGTCACCGGAAGCCCATTTGCCGTCGATTATCTGGTCGTCGATAAGCCAGTAAATAGACGACGGATTACCGAAGGCGAACGATATAACAATGTGATGCCATTTATCATCTCTTATGAATTTTTTAACCTGATATGCATTTAATGTACTCGAGCCAAACTCGAATGATAACGTTTCCTCGGCGAGAAGGTTACTTACTGTGCATCTGATCTGATAATTAATCTGCCCCTCAGAGCCCATCTTGCTGATAATTATGCCCTCGCCTTCAAGGATGTTTATCTGAATCCACATATCAATTGATATTTCCGTATTTATATCCAGAAGATCGGTATCGGGAACCTCGATATAAGCATTATTCCCGTCAAAAAACCGGGCGGTTCCGCTGTAGCCGCTGAAGATACTCGTCCCGTATGCCAGACCGAACAAGTTGTTTTGCGACCGGTCGTACATCGTATCAAGAGGGTCATTATCCATTGCCCAGTACGCAATCTGAAAAGAGTACGGATCGTAATATTCAATCGTGCAACCTTCATAGTATATGTTGGGCATGATGGAAGCATCAGCCGTGTTGCTCATGGCGGTGGCTTCGATGGTTAAGGACACCGTATCGTACATATTCCCGGTACTGTAGTTACTTGCATATATGAAAGCAAGTCGCGCGTATCCACTGCTGTCGACAATCCCCAAAACGTTAGTATGCACGCTTTCATATATCGTGAAGGCAAACTCATTCTGCTGAAGGGTATCCGGCGGCAGTGTGTCCAGTTTTATAAAGCTGTTAACGTTGATATTGGGTACAATGCTATCGATATAAAAGTAAGGATCGGTCGGGCTGCTGTACTGAAGCAGGAAATCAACACTATCTAGGTCACGAATATTGTAAACTCTGAGCTCGAGGACCACCTGCGAATTCTGATGGATCGATTTAAATCGAGGAGATAGCTTTATAAGCGGGACGTACGGTTTAAGGGCGATATCCAGCTCCAATTCGACATCAGGTGTCACATCCGTTCTTGCCGTCCCGACATAAATAAGCCTCCCCGTATCATCATACGCTTCGATTTTAAATGTTCGGCCTTTCCCGGCCGGTACCTCAACCCGGGCGATCAGGAGATGATTTTCCACGATCATTGTGTCTATAATCGGCCTGTCGATGTCGGGGCCGGTGACGGTCAATAGAAAGAGAGTCAGGGCGCTGATCTCCATGCCCGATGTAAGTTTCGTACTGATTGTTACCCTGACGTCATCGCCCGAATTCGTATTGATTATTTTCTCCGAACAGCCCGGAATTAAAAATATGAACACCGATATCAAAATAATCCCGATACATGATTTTCTCTTTAGTATATCGTGCATTTCCTGCTCCCTCCTTAGAACGATGCCAGCAATGAGACAATTATCTGTAATCCGCTCAAATCGAGGCGCCCGCTATCGGCCGTGCCCGTATAATATTTGACACCGAGAGCGGCATTCAATGATCGATTTACACGGCGGCCGATTTCTCCGCCAAAACCATAAATCGAGCCGCTGCCCAGGTAATCCATATCGATTTCCTCATTTGCCGCAATCTGCTTCGTTTCCACCAACGGCGATACGTACCATGTTTCCACCGGATAATAATCAAACCGCATTAGAACAGAGAACTCATTACCGTACATTTTTAATTGTTCGACAATGTCGCCGATTTGTATGTCGTACTTGGTGTGCCGTCCTCTCAGAAGATAATCGGCATTAATCCTGAGGGTGTACTTATCAGATGAATATGTCCCGCCGATATTGAATTCGACCTGCTGGCTCTGTTTAAAGGCCTTAATTCCGTTCTGTTTGTCCACTGCGTAACCGGTATAAATGATATTCGAAACCAGAGTCATATTGTCGATATTCAATTCACCGCTGGCGTTGATGCTGTACGAATCACCGGGATCATATTTAGCCAGGCCGCCGTAAGGTTCATATTTGCCGTTAAAAAGGTACATCACCCCGGCGCCCAATTTGGCCGGTCCGGCAACAGTAGCTCCGCCCAGCAGAATATTAAATCCGAATCCACCGCCCAGTCTTCGCAATGGAAAAATCAAATAATTTTCGGATAATACTTCAATAATTGTGCGTTCGGTAAAGTAATCTAATTTTTTCTTGCCGGTCGGCACATTCAGTCCAAAACTTGCCAGAAGCCGGTCGTCATAAAAGGAATGACTAAAAAGGACACGCAAATCACCGGCGCCTTTTAAACTCAAATTATCACCGGCCAGCTTCAAGTCATTGGAGCATCCGGCAATCTGAAAGCGCGCCTCGAAATTATCCTGTATAGGGATAAAGCCGCTTACCGGTATCATCCATTGATTGATTTTAGTCTCGCCGGTGTCACCGGTTATTTTCCAGCTACTGAAATAGAACTGCAGATTGGCCGACGAGGGGCTGCCGAAAATTATCTGACCGTGCAGCGGCGCGGCTGATAAAATCAAAGAGATTAATATCGCTATATAATATTTCCTCTTAATTCGCATCGAGATCCCCCTTTATGATTATAATTCCGATCCCGGGATCGCTGACCGGCGGAACGACGGCTGTATTGTCCGGTCGTTCATAACGCTGTGGCTGATACATAAAACCGGAGTTATTCAGGGTAGTGGTCTGCGTCTGATCCAGGCCGCGATTATGCCGTAACTCATTTTCGCTTTCATTCCTGACCGATGATTCAAATTGCCCGAATGATTCTCCGCCGGATGTTTCGCTGCCTCCCTCGATGATGGAAGATGTCTTCTGGCTCTGCATCGCCGCCTGGTGAAAATTGTGATCCTCCGAAAGCGCGGTTTGGAATTCCTTTTGCGCTTCTTGATTCATCCCCTGACTCTGATATTTCAACCCCCGGCTAAAAGCCATAAAGGCCAGGAATGATTCCGTCGGTACTTCGCGGATAGCGTCGCGTTCTTCAAGTGTCAGGTCGATGCCGAGGCTGTCGATGATTTTAAATACGAAATCTTTCTGTATCCTGAAAAAACCGGTCAGATTACCTTCGGAGGGATCGGTTCTTTCCGTCGAACCGTCGACCGTATTAACAATGGCCCCGTCCAGCCTGATATTATTTTCCCCACCGCTCAAGACAGAACCGGTAATAATGCGACGACTGCCCAGCAGTCGTCCCATACGCGGGGCATAGGTCGGATCGGCGTACTTCGAAGATCCGAGCTTGAGCTCATTTATGATGACGTCGATCTTGAGTCGGTCGACGACGTTGAGCGATAAGATTTTCGATAAATCGATGGAGGTAAACTCGGCCAGTCCCATTCCGATCGGGGCCAAATCCGGCGGCAACTGCGAGGCGTCAAAACTCACTATGGCAACCGTGTTTTCCGGAATCGTATCCACGTCAATACTCTTTTCATTCCTGATAGCCAGCTCCGCTTCATGCTTTATCTTTTTCGATACGAGTTGATCCAGATGCAGTCTTATCATTTTTTCGGTTTTGCGGTTGGGTCGTAAATTGAGCGAAGCGATATAGGCGTCCACGGCCCTGCCGTAATCCCCCTGCTTCTCATAAATCAATCCGATGTACAAATTAGCGCGGGCATCCGGCTTGATGTTGTTGGCCTGCCTGAGAGCGTCGTCGGCCTTTATCAAATCACCTTTTTCATAAAAAGCGATTCCCAGCTCCCGCCAGGCCTCGGCGCTTTTCGGATTTACTTTCAATTGCGCGTAAAACTCATCGATAGCTTCATCATACCGACCTTCGTCGAGAAATTTCCGTCCCTGGACGTATAGACTCTGTGAACACCCGACGAACAGAAATAAAAGCGATAATATTATTACAATTTTTCGCATGCTTTCCTCCGGTACGGATGGTTAGCCGACCAGAGGTCGGTAGATATCCATCTTCCTTTTCGCTTCGACAAAATTATTGTCCGCCTCGTAGGCCAGTTTGAAGAATTCATACGCTTTCTTATAATCATATTTATCCATATAGTCCAGACCTTTGGAGTACAGCGTCGCCGCATCCATCGACCCCGTGCCGCCCTCCTGCAATAAATTCTTGGTTTTTTCCGGGAGAATAATTTTAAGCTGATCGGCTATCTCTCCGACCAATTCCTTCTCCATTTTGCCGTAATCCGGCTTACCCTCTTTATCCACCGATGCGATTATTTCTGATGTTTCCACATTAACAACCCGAACTATCATTCTCGCCTGACGACTGTCGAGCTGCGTGATACTTCCGAAAACCATCAACTGGGCGCCGAGGATTTTTCCCACTCGCGCGGCGGTCGCTTCATCGACTTTCCCGGAATTCTGGAGTTCAAGCTCTTTTAGAATAAAATCGATTTTGTCCCGTTCGACGACTTTCAAAGAACTGATTTTGGCAAAATCATGTTCAAAAAAGTCGGCCAGACCCTTGCTTAAAAATCCCAGTTGCTCCTGATATTTGCCCACCGAGAAATTATCGAATTGCATGATGGCGATGGTCTTAATCTCCTTTTCCGTATCTTCCGGGCATACGAGAATATCCTTCGCTTTCGTGATTTTATACCATTGATCGCGCAGTTCCGAGGGCCAGATCTCGCGCGGAAGAGTTATCAGACATGGCCCGATTCCGGACATTCGATTCAGGTAATTAAAAGCCTGCCTTCGATACTGCTCGCCTTTCGCATAGGTGATAATGCTTAAGGCCTCATAGATAGCGATGCTGTCTTTGTTGGTCAGGTCATTGCGATTAAGCAGATCATTGGCGATTGCAATACCCTTGTCAAAGTCAAGATCGCTGTAGGCATCGAGGGCCTCGGCAAGTTTATCGACGACATTGGCACTGCTTTGGGCAAAGGACCACGTCGCCGACAGCGCCGACAGCAATACTACCACCACACCAATCACCAATAATTTCCTGCAATTTTCGTTTGTCCTCATTTTCACTCCCCTGTTAAATATTTTCGCCTGCGTTGCTTCCAATATATACCTAAATTAACTTATTGTCCGGCATCAAAAAGAATTTTTACGGTATCATTTTTGGTGATTTCTACCGGGTAGGTCTTTTGCATCGCCTCGCCTTCGACGTTTACTTCAATCCTTACCGTATGCTCGCCTTCCGGTAAACTAAAAGTATATGGTGTTTTCTCCTCACGTAATACACCATCAATATATATATCGCCGTCCCGCGGCCTTGAACCGACTATTATTGTCCCCGGTTCTTTCCCCGGCGGTGTTACGGCCTGCGTATCGACCGGCGTATGAAAAGAATATTTGCGATTTACAACCTCGTCAGCCGCCAGAGACAGCGTGTCGGTAAGAACTTTTTCCACCGTATTATCGTTTTGCACGCGGACAATAATTAAGCCGGTATCCAGAATCGCTGAATAGCTCCCGGTCTTATTCTTGACAGGATTGTTGTTGATGAAAACGTCTCCCGGGGGCGTAATATTTAGGTTTATGGTACCTTTTGCCGGCGGCAGGGGCCTGCTTACCGTATCCTCCGTAAGCGCCGCGAATTCGGTCGTATCCGGCGTATTCACAACAGTCCTGAGAGAATCTGCGGTTCCCCCGATGTTTTTCTTCTCATTCGACGGCAGTAATTTAATTATTAGTATGACAGCGATAATTAACGCACCAAGAACGCCGATCAAAGGGATAATTCTCGAGCGTTTTCTTTCTTCTTTTGCCGTTTTAATGGAAACTGTCTTCTGTGTTTCTATTCTGTCCTGTTCCGTCATAAAGGGAAGAATCGCTTTTTTCATATCCAGAGCTGTCTGAAATCTGTTACCCGGTTCCTTTTCCAGCGATTTTAAAATTATCGTTTCGAGTTCTTTCGGAATTTCGCTGATGATGGCGGATGGTTTGGTTGGTTTGGAGAACATTTTAGCATCTCTGATGGCAAATTCATTCTGCCCCTTAAAGGGAAATTCTCCGGTTATTAATCGATACAATGTTACTCCGGAGGCGTAAATATCGGCCAGAGCATAATTAATATCGGCCGTCGGCGAAAATTGCTCGGGCGCCATAAACGCGGGCGTTCCGCAGGCCGTGCCGGCGACGGTCAGATTGGGGTCGCTTTTGCCCTTGGCGATACCGAAATCGATTATCTTAACATTACCGCTTTTGTCGATCATGACGTTGCTCGGCTTGATATCGCGATGAAATATATCTTTCCGGTGTGCCGTATCGAGAATATCGAGCACTTCCGAGATTATTCTAACCGCTTCGCCGACCGGGATTTTTCGACCATCTTTTATCATGTCGTCCAGCGTGACACCGTCGATATATTCCATGGCGATTACGAAATCATCACCGTGATTGAAAAAGTGCTTGATACGGCAGATATTGGGATGACCATCCAGAAGCGCCAGCTTATCCGCTTCCTGCCGGAATCGTTCGACCAGGCTCGGATTGGTCAGAATTTTCAGAACGACCTTCAAATTGGGGACATCTTCATGAACGGCAAGATACACACGCGCCATCCCGCCGGCGCCGATTTTTTTCAGAATCTTATAATTGCCGATATGTTGTTCTTCCATATCAGAAAATTATACACCTTTGCAATTATCCGGGCAATAAAAAAACATAGCCTTATAAATGTGTCAATATGAACTACGTGTATCGGTATTATACAGAAAGGTCGGCCAGTGCCGACCTTTCAACCGGTGGGGAGCCCGGAGAAATTCAGTTTCCGTAATTTCGACGTCTCTCTTTTCGGAGTGTTCAAAATATTTTTTAATTGCCGACCATTTTATCAAAGCGGTTTTCATTCCCACTTTTTTGTTGCTATCGGCATTGGTTGACCGTATCTTTTTAACAAGTTATAAGCGTAGGTCAGGATCCCTGCCTGAGACACCGAGCTTGGCGAGATGTCGAAGGGCCCGGAGGGCGATCCTGACAAAAAAATTATGCCCCCGTAGCTCATTAGGATAGAGCATCTGCCTTCTAAGCAGAGGGTAGCAGGTTCGAATCCTGCCGGGGGTATTTTATTAAATTATCTTCGGCTATCCGTTATTCGGCGCCCCTTTTATGTCAACATATTGCGCAGGTTTCCCCGGCGGTATTTTACCCAGAGGACAATAAACAAGATGGGAATTATGTGTGCGGCGATACCGAGCGGACTTATCTCCGGCCCGAAAGCGCCGCCGGTCCAGTATTCGGGCCCGCTAATTTCCGTACTGATTATTGTTGCACCCAGGTCAACACCGCTTACCGGAAATCCAAAGATACATCCTTCCGAAAAATTCCAGGCTATATGAAAACCGATCGGAATCGCCAGTTCACCGGTTAAGGCAAATGCGATGCAGTAGGGGAGACCACCAAGTATAAGGGCGATTATACTCATAAAACCGGCCTCGGAATCGTAGTGCAAAATACCGAAAGAAAACGAGATTAAGATTACTGCCAATATTAGTCCTTTTTGTCGTCCGAGCCGTTTGGTATTTAAACCTTCGGCAAGATTCTTCAATTGGTATCCCCGGCTATTGAGCTCCTCCAGAATGGCCATGAAAAATATTGAGAAAAATATTATAAACAGATCTGCGATAAATCCGAAACCGTAACTTTTGGATTGACAATATCCGACAACCGTCACCCAGCCGGCGAAAAGACTGACCAGGAAAATCGACAGCATCATTAAAAAGGCAAGAAGAATACCGAATATTAAATCAATCCACCACAGCTTGCTAATATGCAGTCCGAAATCTGTAAACGGTCTTTTGTCGATGAAGCGCCCGAATAGATAGACACTGAGAAGACCGGAAAGAAACATTTCCAGCGGAAGGAATATACTATCGGTTGCTCCTATCCGGCTCCGTGGTAATGACCTAAAAAATGTATGGTCGATAATCGCGAAAATTATGATGAATATAAAAAACAGGATAAATTGAAATAGTAGTCTCCAGCCGGAGCGCAATCTCGATTCAACGCCGTTCCAGAAAATATTTTTTATCATTGGCCTATTATTCCAAATGCAAAACCGGACAAATGAATTATTTATCGTTTATATTTGCCTACGATTTATAACCCGATTTGTTTTCGCGGCGTATCGAATCGCAAAAATTAATTCGAAAAATCAACTAATCGATGAAAACCATTCGGTTTTGCAAATTCGGCAGCCGCAATATAAGCGCCCGAATGGGCTAAATTTTACTTATCGTCAGACAGATATATATCGTGTGACCGAAAGCCGGCGGTTTGTATGTCTTTATCCGTATTGTTGAATTTTCCTCAAGATAAAGTTCTTTAATCAGCTCCGGGTCTTCAACCGGTTTCCATCGGTATTCATGACCGTCAATATACAAATACAAAGTCTGCACCGGACACTTGCCGTCCTGTGAGGCCGTAAATTCCAGTTTGTATTTCCCTTCCTGATTGCGCAGCATCCAGACAATTTTCTTCCGACACGAGCTAATCCTGGAGCATATGGTCTGACTCTGCGTCGTATCGGTTATATAGATAAATACGGTGTCAATGTTATTAACCGTATCAACGACATAAACCGTGTCCATATAATCAAGTGTGTCGATTATCATAATGGTATCAACGACGAACAGCGTATCCGTGTAATCAAGGGTGTCGATTATCATAAATGTATCAATGACAAAAAGCGTATCGGAATAACCAAGTGTATCGACAATTTTAATAGTGTCTATTCTGATTTCCGGACCCAGGCTTTCCAGCGGATCGGAGCAGTTCCCGACAAACATGATGGCGACAAAAATAGTTATAAATATGCCAAGCAATAATCGCTGTTTCATTTCGCACCTCCCAGCGCTTTATGAACCGTGACACTGATCAGGAACTGGTCGTAATCGGTCTCCGATTTGAAATCATCCACGGCACGTTTCTTGGACGGATTATAGGCACCGGTAATCGACAGATATTCAAGCGGCGACCATCTTAAACCTACCATTAAACCTTCGGACATTCTCACATATTCATAATATCTCTGAGCAATCTCTTCAATTCGAATCCACCCCCCAAGAATACCGACCGGAAGATCTTCTTTGGGGTAGACAATTACCTGGCCGCCGATCAGACGCAGGCGCGTATCAAGGTCGGTATTCTCGAAACGGTACGTCCCGTTCCAGAAGTTATATCCGAAAATGCCTTCGATGTCTACCAGATTCTGCCACGTGACAGCCCCGGTCACCAGCGGAATTCCTCCGTACGGCGACGAGGATAACCCGACACCGAAACGCAGGCCCAGAAGTTCCCCGTGGTTATTGGTAACTTCTCTTATTTCGGTGAAATGTTTTTCAATTGGTGTTTGGTTTTCTATTGCTTCCAGTCGCGCCAGCAGGTCGGAATATTTTCCATCGAGACGGACTTTTGCATAGCGATAATTTCCGCCTTTGGCTTTGGCATCTTCCGATTGGATTATCAGCCGGGACGAGTCGACTCCGAACTCGTCGATTATGTACCGGCGGAGAAAGTGCGCCCGGCCCAGCGCCAGGGCCGGATTTATGGCGTCATTATTTTTGGCAAACCTGGAGCCATCGGCCCCGCCGGTGATAATGGCTCGTGCCATCGGATCAGCTTTTAGTGAATCGGCAATGGCTTTCAGTTGATTGTGATACGGCTTAAGAAAATCATTACCAGCGCCGCCGGCGACGCCGACAGGAAAATCGGGAATGACCACTTCCTGGGACAGGGCCGAGCCCGCAATCAGGCTCAGGCATGCGAGCAATAAAACTAACCTTTTCATAGTCAACACCTTCTTTTGCTTGAGGTCATAAAAACCTCCAATTGGATTTTCGCTCTTTGCAGCCGTATTCAATTCAGGCTGCAAACTGTTGCATTCGTCATTCCCTTGGATAAGATTCATTCCCTTAAACTGATTCTCCAACACTGAGATAACAGCGGCGAGAACGTTTTTAATATTTCCCGCATACTATAAGAGCAATAATCATTCCCAAACCGAAACGGTCTTGACTGCGCCTGAAAAGGTACGAAAATCCATGATTTTGGCAAGCGAAATTTCATTGTCACCCGGCCGCCTTTCCGTTCTGCGGCCGGGCCTATTCTCGCGACAATCTAACACAGTTATTTCCCCGTAACCGTACCCCGGAATTCACCTCACTTTTTCAATTTCACCATCAAATCAGTGTTATTTTCCCGATATCCCCCTTTATTAGAAGACAAGAATAAAGGAGTGCCATGCCTTTTTTGGAGAACAAACAAAGGCCATTTTCGCCTATCTTTTTTCACCGCAACATAATACATCGATTTTCACCAGGGAAACCGATAAAAAAGGATTCCTTAAATATGCGAAACGAAGCCATTTTTGGACAACTACGCTCGATTACAGGAGTAGGGGCGGGGCTCGCCCCCGCCCTCGTTAATTTTGCCACAAAGGCTCATCAAACAAGGGCGACCGCGAGGGTCGCCCCTACACCTGTAAAACCAAAAAAATTCAAAAATCGGAAACGAAGCCATTTTTGTCCTGCCTTTCCCGATTGGCATGACTAAATCAGTCGCATTTCTTACGGAAACATACTTGCGGCAAATTCGTAAAGGATAGTTATGGAAAAGCATGTTAATCTTTTGGGCATTCTTTTTATCGCATCAGGGATTATGGGCATTATTGGGGCGTCGGTTGTCTTTGTCATCTTTATCGGCAGTGGGATTTTTGTCGGCACCGAGGGCGGCGATTCGCAAGTCATATACCTGCTTGGTATTTTCGGAATTGTCCTGACGGTTATAATTCTCATTACATCAATACCTGAAATAATTGCCGGGATCGGCCTGATAAAATTCCGGCCATGGTCGCGTATTCTGGGAATAATCGTCGCCGTGCTGAATCTTCCCGCCTTTCCGCTCGGGACCGCACTCGGGATTTACGCCATCTGGGTCCTGTTCCAGGATAATGCGATAAAGTTGTTTAAACCCGCACCGGTGGGGATGCAATAGCCGCGATGCTGTGATCGGAAGAAACCGGCCGCCTTAATCTTGTTTCAAGGTGGATGATTTCGTTATGGGGTTTTTTATCTGAAAACCAGATTATATCGCGGTCATAAAGGTGCAGCTATGAGTATAGCAAAGGAGTCAATAAAAATCGAGCGCTGGTGGTATGTCCTTATCGGTCCGGCGGCATTATTATGGCTAATTTTTCGCAGTGGCCTCAATCCGAAGCGATTGAGTTATCCCTGCCAGCGGGCGGCAATGCCGGTTGCGGTCAGCTGGCTTCTGGCGGTGGGTGCCCTTTTCGCCGGAAGTGTTGTTTTAAAGAAATTCGCGAAAATTTCTGCCGTGGCATTATCGGTAATTGGTGTCTTCTGGCTCATTGCGACGATACCTGATTATAGTGAGTCGAGTAATCGTGATTTCGGCCCATATCCGAACTGGGAAGTTGATAATCCGGTCTCGGCTGTTTTTGTTCTGGATTCGATTCCGCCGACAACCGGTTCGCTGGCGGAAGGTAATGCCTCTGTACCGGATGAATATCTTCCCGATCCGGCCATTGATTCATTGATGATGCTCCTCGAAGCTGATGGTGTTTACTTGCATAAGACGGCGTTGCATCCGAATGGAATAGTCGGTTATGACAATATAGTTATAATTAAAGGCAATTTTCAGTGGACCAGCCGTAATGGAACCAATACCGATCGGATCAAAGGGGTAATCTGGCAGATTTTAAATCATCCCGATGGTTTCACCGGCGAAATCATAGTTGCCGATAATATCCAGGATTACGGTTACCAGATCGGCGCCGACGATAACAATTCCGAGGATCCCGACCAGGATATTCTCGATGTGATTAATACCTTTTTCGCCAAGGGTTATCCGGTTTACCTTGAGGATTGGAGTCTCATCCGAAGCATTGTGGTAAGTGAATATTCGGATGGCGACTATTTCGACGGCTATCCCTATGAAGATAGCACCAAGATTTCCTATCCTAAATTCAGGACACCCTCGGGCAATTATTATGTTTCATTAAGATATGGTATTTGGGATTCATTGACCGCCTCGTATGATTCATCACGATTATGTATTATAGATTTTCCTGTGCTAAAGGGGCATTCGTTGGCCGGCGCGACGGTGGCCGTGAAAAACTGGGTCGGGGTGATGACGACCGCTTATGCTGACGAGCGTTATGGCGGAATCAATCCGCTGCATGATGATTTTCTGTGGAATCCGTACGCGTTGGTCGCACGGGTTATGGAAGTGACGTTTCCGAAATTAGTAATTGTCGATGCGACCTGGACATCCGGGCGCGGACCGAATTATCTGGACTATCTTTATAATACAAAAACGCTGGTGGCCTCGCCCGATCCGTTGGCGGCCTCATGGTACGCGGCCAAATTTATACTGACGCCGGTGGCCGTGTACCCGTATAATACCGACCCCGATTTGGTCAGTTCGGTTTATCATTATGGTTTGACTAATTGGACAAATTATCTTGCCGATTCGGCGGGATTGCCGTGCACGATGGATTCATCGGAGATATCGGTTCTGAATCGCTCGGTCTTATACCCTCAGTTCACGCGTGTTACAGATGGCATGCCTGTTAACGATGGTGGGTGGACATTCGGGGTAAGCTGGATCGATTACGATGCCGACTCGTATCCCGATCTACATATAAACAATTGGGTATATAATAGTGATGAAGCCATAAATTATCTATATCACAATAATGGTGACGGAACGTACTCGCTGGTAAATGATGCGGAAATTATCAGCGACGGGGGTTCTATCTCCTCGACCTGGGCGGATTACGATAATGATTGTGATCTGGATGCCTATGTATCCTGTCCCCAAAAACTCAATTACCTCTATACCAACAATGGCGATGGCACTTTCACCAAAGCGGCGACAGGGCCACTGGGGAATTTGGAGGAAATTACACAAGAGGCTGATTGGGTCGACTACGACAATGATAATGACCTGGATCTTTTTGTTGCCAATCACCTCTTTCCGGGAGACCCGTATAATATTATTTGTGCACTGTATCGCAACGACAGCGGAAATTTCACCATGCTCGACAATAGCAGCATTGGCTTAATCGAAGACGAAGGCGGCTCAATCGCCTGGTGTGACTATGATAACGATGGCGATATGGACGTGATGTGGTCTCGAAACGAGAAGACCGCTGTATTTTTCGACAACGACGGTGACGGAACATTCACGCAGATCACCGATAATGAAATTGTCCGGTTGCCCCGTAAATATCACTTCAGTCCCGCTGATTATGACAATGACGGCGACCTGGATATTTATACGGATGCCGTCTATCCCGGACCGCCGTACTTATGCGAAAATACCGGTGATGGCAATTTCGCACTGGTCACCGGTCAGGATATTGCGGTCGATAGTGGATATTGGACGGGCGGCTATTGGGGTGACTATGACAACGATGGCCTTCAGGATCTCATTATTACCGGACACTATTACTACGAGGCGTATCTAAATAGACTCTACCACAACGAGGGCAATGGAATTTTTTCCAGAGTGTTAACGGGAGCAGTTGCTGCCGATAACGAACCTACTTCGGCAGCCGCCTGGGCGGATCATGACCGCGACGGCGATCTGGACCTGTTCCTTGCGAATGTTAATAATGTCAATAATACGCTGTATATAAATAACGGTAACGGCAACGCCTGGATCCAGATCAAACTGATAGGTACGAATTCCAATCGTTCTGCTATGGGCGCGAAGATCAGATTGAGGGCCATGATTAACGGCGCGCCGGTTTGGCAACTCAGGGAAATCTCGGCCCGGGGCGGTTTCTTTGTGCAAAACAGTCTGACGGCTCATTTTGGATTGGGTGATGCGGCGATTATTGACTCAATAAAAATCGAATGGCCGAGCGGATTGGTTCAATATCTGGTTGAAGTAAGCGTCAACCAATTTATGACCGTAACCGAGCCGGAGTGTGGCGATGTCAATGGTGATGAGGTCATTAATATTTTTGACATTACGTATCTGATATCATTCTTATATATAAGCGGTCCGCCGCCGGTGATGGAAGAAACGGCCGATGTCAACCATGACGGAACCATTAATATTTTTGATATAACGGGGCTGATTTCATTTCTTTATATGGGCAGTGCGCCACCGGATTGTTTTTGATTCGTTCTTTGTATCGAATTGATTATTGGATTGTTATAAACAGTATATGTTAAAAAGAAAAATGAAAAAATGATAATGCAATATATGAAATTACATATGGAAAGCTTGTATGCCGTTTTGTCCGAAATGCCGTTATGAATACAATGTCGGAATCACGACCTGCCCCGATTGCGATGAGCCGTTGGTCGCCGAACTGCCGCCCGAAATCGATGATGAATCGATTTATGATTCCGCTAATTATGACGACTGGGTGCAGCTGGCCCGGATTGCCTCGCATGAATACGCCAATATGATTGTCGAGGTCCTGCATTCCAAAGAAATCCCGGCCGTCGTTTTATCGGGCGCCGGCCATTTCGGTCAGTTGGGCCAGCTGGGACCGTCCTCGTCCCGCCCGGTCGGCGGTGCCTATTCGATTATGGTGCCGAACGAATATGTGGTCGATGCCGACCGCGAGGGGGAGATGATCATGGGTGAAGACTGGAAAAAATGCCGCCTGGTCAATATCGAACTTGAATAATGTTAGATTGAGCCTCGCGAGGTTCGGCGACTCAAGTCTTTAAAAGATTTGAGCTACTGCAATTATGAACCGACCGCAGAGCAATCGGCGCTTCCAACCTGTAGCCCATCCGCTCTGCGGTGGGCTTCTTCCCGTCACAATTTAGCATTATCGTTCTTAATTTGGACATATTGTAATATAATTAATTATAATCGATTTATCAAACAAATTTGTAAGGCAAAATCATCCATATTGGTGTATAATAAATCACAAAATTACTCGTTGACTTATGATAGAAGTTGGTCTATAATCCGACGATGCTGGCGAAATCGTTTATCATTCTGGCGCTCTTGTTTTGCCTGCTGCCAATATTTTCAGCAGGGGAGACCTTTGAACTTCTCGGTGTCGATTTCCCGTCAGTCCGCCCCGGAACATGGCAGGTCAATGAAGCCGAACTACCATATGCAAGGTATCCTGTAAAACTTCGGATTCATTTTTATCTTTCCGAAAAGGGCGCGATTGATTCAATAGATTATTTCCCGAAAAGTAAAAAAAAATATTTTGACCGTATCGAGCAGGCCTTAAATGAAATTAAATTTTACCCGGCGCTGTATAAAAGACGCCCGATCCCGTTTGTTTTTCCGGCCGATATCGAATTTTATTCAAAGAAGGGAAGTCCAAAAATCACCCTTTATTTGCCATACGATGATTATACCTGCATCAAGAGAAAAGAGATGCTCGATTCGGCTCTGGAATTAAACGGTTTCACTATTCCGGGATTAGAGAAATTCCCATCATATTTTTGCTATTTTCCCGATCCATTATTGACAGATAATTATCCATACGCTATTTTTGAAATCGAACTTGGCAAATCGGGTGAACTCATCGAATATAACGAAACTTTCAGCAACTTCGAGGCCTTCTCGCGGCTGATTATGAATGCCATTATGTATGCCGATTTCAGGCCGGCGGGACTTAACGGCGCGAATTTCCAGTCGAAATTTTACCTGATTGTCAGATTTTTTGAAAATCTTAATTATCCTGCTACGTTATGGCCTCCGGAAAAAAATAATCCCAAAGCAAAAATGCCGTTTGATTATATCCGCATGGAGACCGAACTCTATCTGGACTCAATTATTAATCCGCCGATTCCCACTAACGCCCCGTTCGGAGTTTTCCGTGTTTCGAAACTAACACAGGTCAGCGATACGGCCTATGTCAGGTTGATTATCGATACGATGGGAAACGTTAAGGATTTCGAATTCGAAGATTACATTGCCGTGCCGCTGGATAAAATAATCAACGACGTTGTCCCCAAACTTAAATTTACACCGGCGCGGGACCTGGACGGTTGGAAAATCCAGTTTAATGGCCGTCTTTCATTAATTTTCGATTTCAGCAAAAAAATACGAATTATAGCTGATTGGCTTCCGATGGAAGCCCAGGTCGAATGGAAGTAACTTTGTGGATAACAATAACATACTGAGGATCGAAGATTATGCGGGCAAATCGGTCGCAGAATCTGCGCATTGATTATGTCTCTGGAATGCTGTAAGTTAGCCGGTTTACAGGCTTTAGGTGAAAGGAACAATTGCGGCATAATTGTTGTTTCGATATAGTCTTAGATTACCGGACGCGCACGAAATTCGGAAGAAATGATTAACCGAATTGTATAAATTAATGAGGTGATAATACATTATGTCAGGTCTGCGTCCTGAAAAGATAATTAATTTGGCTTCGGCGATCATTGTTTTGGTGGCCGGATTTTATGTTATTTTTTTTATGCCGATAAATCTTTCTCCGGCGACAAAAGGAATAATCGGACTGCTTTTGGTTATATACTTCCTGTTCAGATTGAGGTATTTTAAAAGGAAATACGGCGGCAATAAAGAGGGCTCCGATCCTGATTCAATCGGAAATAAAGGGCTTGACAAAAATGTGAATTAAGCTATCATACTGAATTAAATTTTTGGTATATAATGAGGTGAGACATTGAAGAATCGCAGCGGAAATTTCAGGCGCTTACCGGCCGCCTTGCTTATATTGATTTTAGTCATTCCTCTGGCTCTTTTCTCTCAGGAAATAAAGCAGGAGATTACCGATGCTTTGCAAAGCGGGGATACGGCCAGCGCCATCGAGATTCTGGATCAGGAGATAAAACTCGATCCCAGTTATGAATATAATTACTACACGCTGGGTAAGATTTATTTCGCGCGCAAAAAATATTCTAAGGCGGAAGAACAATTTAAGATAGCGGTGGATAAAAATAATAAATTCTGGCCCGGTCTCTATTCACTCGGAATTGTCCAGTTGAAATTAGGGAAAATAAAGGAGGCGGAAGCGAATTTGCGGAGGGGTTTGAAAAAATCCAAAGAGATGAAGGCTGATTTTCACAACGGTATGGGATTGGTGCTTATGGCCAAAGGTGATTATCGTGAGGCCGACGCGGAAATCCGCAAAGCGATTGTCATCGATTCTATGAACGCCGAATATCATTTGAACCTCGGCGATGTTAATTTTTATTCGAAAATTTATCCGCTGGCCATTTCCGAATATGAGAAGGTGCTACAGCTGGATACTGCGTCCGAGGAAGTCTATTTTCATTGGGCCGAGGCTTGCCTTGAACTAAAAGATTATACCTGCGCCCTTGAAAAACTGAATATCGTTTTGCAGAAGGATTCCACTCATGCCGAAGCCTGGATGAAAGCCGGCGGCATCTATTATAAAGCGGCACGTTCTTCACGGGATCCGGAAGAAGCTAAAAAGCATTATCGGGCGGCGATCGGCTCTTACAAAAAATACTTCGAACTTACCAACGAGAAACCGGACAGCACCAACGGTCGCGCCTATTATGAAATCGGGATGTCTTATCTAATTTTAAACGGCTTTTCCGAAGCCAAGGAGAATTTCGCAACCGTTCTTTCTATACCGGTGGAACCGAAAGATATTTATTTCTATTACGCGCGCGCCTTTCAGGGCAATCAGGAGTACGATTCGGCTATTGTCTTTTATAATAAACATCTTGAGTGGGTGAACGCCCAGGGTCCGGACTTCGTTTCGGGAATTTCGAATGAAGAAGTATTTAAGCGAATCGGTGAATGCTATAGGGATCTTAAAGACCACTATAACACTATAAAATATTTTAAAAAATCGCTGCAATATGACTCGACTCAGGAGCGTTTGATCTTTGACGTGGCCGTCGCCTATAATTACATCGGCGATTACAGGAATGCACTTATTTATTATATTAAAAGGATTGACCTCGGAGCCGATGAACGATACTGGTCTCTATATTATAACGCCGCTATGTCGGCTCTTTATCTGGCAGAAAAGGGCGGCTCGGCCATGACGGAAGAGGAAGATCTCGGCCTCGAAGAAAACGAGCCGGAAGAACCGGAATCCGACCCTCTGGCCGGTGTCGATCTGAATCGACTGGCCGTCAAATATCTGGAAAAAGTCACCAATGATTACTGGGACTATGTAATCTCCAACGAGAAGAATATCAAGACGGCGATTAAGGCGTTGAATACACTCGGTTCGACTTATCTTTATCAGTTGGGTGAGTGCCAGAAAGGAGTCGCCGATCTGGGGCGTGTTCTGAAGATGGACCCGGACCAGTGCGAAGCTTTAAAATCGATGGGTTATGCCTATTTTGGCGGCTTGTGCCCTCCCGATTATGACAAGGCTTTGGGTTTTCTGAATAGAGCCCTGGAATGTTCGAAAAAACAGGAGGGGTGGGAGAAGTGCAAGGATATCGACATTTCGTTGTGGATCGCTCAGACATATCAATTCCGCGCCATCGATAAGCGCGAAGCTAAACAAAAAGAGGAATCGAAAAAAGATTACAAATCGGCATACGATTGGTATCTTAAGGTGCTTGATTGCGAACCGAATAACAAAGCTGCTATTGAAGGTCGAGATCAGGTCAAATTTGAATTTTAGGATGGATTATTTGTATTTTTGATTTATATCAGGAGATAATATATGGCCGAAAAGAAGGATAAGGAGGAGATGAGCGGGAACCAGCTTGATCCTGATGCACGCTTCAAATACGTCGGTTTCGAAGTTCATCCGGGAAAGATCGGCGACCTGTTTAAATCGGAGGCCGAAAAGGAAAAATGGGTGGAACGTGTTCGGGAAAAGAGAAAGAAAGGCTCCCGACTACGAGAGAAAAGTTCTTTTGATGTTCCTCGTGTGGCCGGTTATGAGAGGATTGTCCTGGCTCTTACTTCAGTGATGCTGATAGTCTCATTATTCCTGCCGTGGTTTTCCGGTTATAGCGAATATGTGGTGGAAGCGAAGACTGCGGCCAAGACACAAGGAACCGTTGGCTTGGCCGATTCCTCGATGGTTGATTCCCTAATGGACTCGACGGCCGCCGGCACCGCCGAAATGACGGATCAAAAAAGCCGGCCCGGGACCGTGGCCACGACAGCCCAGGGCGGAGCTGCTCCCTCCGGTGGACTTGCCAATGAATCGACGCCTGAAGGGACCGCCGGAACCGAAGCAATCGGTGGGACGGAGCTTGAGAAAGACGAGCATGGATTTTCGGCCATTACCGGAGTCAAAAAAAGAAAAGAGATCAGGAAAGAGTACCACAGCGCTTCCGCAATCGGCTCGCTACGTATGATTGGCGACGTATTTTCTTCGGGAATTATTCTGAAAATCACCGGTTTGCTGTTTCTTTTTTATATGTTGCTATGTGTTTTTTCGGCTTTTTATACTTTATATATATTATTCGGCTTTAAATCTGACGCCGATACGGTTGCACTGAAATTAAAACGGATCTTGCGATTCAACTGGATTCCGGTGGGAATCTGGTTTTTCTGTTTGATAATATCATTCTTCGGGGCCGGGTATTCATTTAATCTCGGTGAAGGGGGATTGAATCAGCTTGGCAACAGCTATGGCATAAGTGTATATTTAGGATTGTTAGGTTATGGCTTTTATATTTCGCTGGCCTGCTTTATTATGAATGCCGTGAAGGCCATAGAGATATAAAGATGAAAAAAATAAAAAATAACTTTATTATAACGGAGGATTTAAAAAGGTGAAACAGACATTATTTGTGACGCTCAACTTCCTGATTTCATTCACGATCGGATACGTTGTCTGGGGAATTATTTTGAAAGCCCAGCCGGCCGGCACTGTCGCTCATTCGGTACATCAGGGTGGCCCGTTGGTCGTCGTCCTGATGACCATATTTTTAATGCTTATCGCTTTTACGGTCGAAAGGTTTTTCTCGCTATACAGGGTTGCCAAAGGAAGAAGTTCCATCCAGGTCTTCTTCAAGAAGCTGATTACGCTGCTTAATGTCGACGATTATGATGGCGCTCTGGCGGCGTGCGATAAGCAGCGCGGAACAACAGCCAACGTCTTGCGTTCCGGAATCGAGCGTTTTCGCAGCATAAAGGATGATAACTCCATCGATCCTGAAAAGAAAATCAATCTGACGCAGGCGGCTATTGATGAGGCTAATGCGCTGGAAGGGCCGCTCCTTGAACGAAACCTGATTGCCCTTTCGACAATCGCTTCGATTGCAACTATGGTCGGACTTCTGGGAACGACGATCGGCATGATTCGTGCCTTCGCCGCGACCGGTAATGTCGAGGGCGGTGTCATTGATGCCCAGCAGTTGGCGGTCGGTATTTCCGAGGCGCTGGTTAACACGGCCGGCGGTTTACTTTCCGGTATTTGCGGTATTTTCTTTTATAATTTCTTTGTTAACAAAGTGGATGCTTTTAATTACACGACCGACGAGGCCAGCTTTGAAGTGATTCAATTGCTTAAAAACAAAGTGGGTGGTGAGTAATTTATGGGAATGAAGAAGAAAAGACGTGTTGGCGTCCGTATCGATATGACGCCGATGGTGGATATTGTTATCCTCCTTCTCATCTTCTATATGACCACGACCAGTTTTAAACCTCCCGAGGCGAAGGCGGTAACGCTCCCGGAGTCGCATTCGATGATTGAGTTGCCGGATAAGGATATTATCAATATTACGGTGACAAAGCAGGATTCGATTTTCGTCGATTTTCTCCAGAAAGAGGAAGTCGTCATGGATGGTCGACCGGT
>CAYXTW010000028.1:0-44208 GCA_964467955.1 uncultured Ignavibacteriaceae bacterium
ATTCTGCTATCTCTTTTACATGTTCCACGTGTTTGCTTTCTCTTCGATCCTCCTATCAATGATTACGCGGTTTCATATCTATTTAACTTAGAACGGCAGGTCGTCGTCTTCGGAGGCGAGGTCGTTGGCGGGTGGCGGTTCGGGGGGAGCTTCGCCGCCTGATGGTGCCCCGACACCGGCCTGGTCACGCGAGCCGAGAAATTGCATCCGCTGGACAACTATCTCGGAAATGTAGCGCTTGTTGCCGTCCTTGTCGTCATAGGAGCGATTCTGAATACGACCTTCAAGATAAACCGGCCGACCCTTGGCCAGATATTCCTTGGCGATTTCCGCCTGCCGCCCCCAGACCACGATATTATGCCACTCGGTGCGATCTTGCATAACACCATCCTTGTCGCGCCATTTTTCGGTTGTTGCCAATGAAAAAGTGGCCACCGCCTGCCCGCCGGGGGTATAACGAAGCTCGGGATCGCGTCCGAGATTACCGATTAAAATAGCTTTGTTTACTCCAGCCATAGATTGCCTCGCATAGAAAAAAGTGAATAATTTTAAGAAATATAATTCGTGCCGGCGCGGCTGTCAATGACATAGTGGTGGGAAAAGCGCATTTTGGGCGTGACATTAGATGTCATTAAACGCAGCCGCTTTGATTTGAGTTGAAGGGGCGACCCTTGCGGTCGCCCTCATTTGAAGTGCCCGGGAGGCTTGATTAGCGATGGCGGGGGCGAGCCCCGCCCCTACAAAGCCCTGATGCTTCAAAAATGTTTTTTCCTTGCCGATGGAAAGAAGGCGTGTTATTATCGTATAAATTTTCAAGGTGAATGATATGGATAATTTAAAATTAAACGAAGTGGAAACCGCCGCCCGACTGGAGAAATTTCTGGTCGATAAACTCAAACAATCGGGGATGACCGGTTATGTTCTGGGCTTGTCCGGCGGTGTCGATTCCTCGCTGTCGGCGGCGATAGCGGTCAGGGCGGTCGGTGAGGATAATGTTCTGGGTGTTATGATGCCATATTCTTTTTCATCGGAAAGTTCCGTGACCGATGCCGAAAAAGTGGCGAAGTCTTTCGGATTTCGGGTGGAAAAAATCGATATCAGCCCGATGATAAACGCCTATTTCCCTGATCTCAAGGCGGTCGATAAAATTCGAACCGGCAACAAAATGGCACGCGAGCGGATGTCGATTCTATTCGATAAGGCGCACGAAAATAATTATCTGGTCTGCGGAACATCGAACCGTACTGAAATATGTCTCGGTTACGGGACATGGTACGGCGATGTCGCCTGTTCGGTCAACCCGATCGGGATGTTATATAAAACTCAGGTCAGGCAGATGGCCGAATATTATGGTGTGCCGGAAGAGGTGCTTAAAAAAACACCCTCGGCCGATCTCTGGCCCGGACAGACCGACGAAGATGAGCTCGGCCTCGAGTACGCCAGAGCGGACGAGCTTCTGTTTTTGATGATTGACCGGGGTATTACCGAAAGGCAAAAATTAAACAAGGCCGGAATCGAAGATGCCTTTATCGATCGCGCGGTGGGAATTTTGAACCGGTTTTATTTCAAGCGGCATCTTCCCGAAATCGCCGACCTTGGTTTAAAACCTATCCCCGATAAAATCACGCTCACCTGATCCGGATGTCTGAACAAGTAAACAAAGGGATTTTGTATTTAGTACCGACACCAATCGGCAATCTTGGTGATATTACACCAAGAGCGCTGGAAATACTTGAAAAATCCGGCCTGGTTGCCTGTGAGGACACACGAGTCTCAGGAAGACTTCTGGCGCATTTCGGATTGAAGAAAAAATTAATCAGTTATCACGATTTCAATGAAGAGCGGCGGCTTCCAAAATTGTTAAAACTTTTAAATGAGGGTGGTGATATTTCGGTGATAACCGACGCCGGTTCGCCAGGCATATCCGATCCGGCGTACAGAATCATTAAAGCGGCGATTGAAAATAATATAACTATATGTCCTCTCCCCGGCGCCAACGCGCTGATTCCGGCGCTGACCGGTTCGGGATTGCCGCTGGATCGATTTTTTTTCGAGGGTTTTCTTCCGCAAAAATCAGGCACGCGCAAAAATCGTTTAAAAAAATTGGTCGAACTTGAGCATACATTGATATTTTATGAATCGCCACACCGCGTGGAAAAGACTATCGGCGATATGCTGGAAATATTGGGTAATCGCCCGGCCTGTCTGGCTCGGGAAATATCAAAAATTCATGAGGAGTTTATTCGCGGCAATCTCAGCGAAATACTGGAAAATATCAGAAGCCGAAAAATAAAAGGTGAAATGGTAATTGTGGTTGAGGGCGAGCGCAAAAGGCAGAAGAGTTTGGAATAATAAAATTTCATTTTGGCTTCAAGCAAAAAATATGTATACTTGAGGAAATTTATAAGAAAGTGAGTTATGCATCCTGATCTTTTCAATATCGGACCGCTGGCCATCAGAAGCTACGGCTTGATGCTGGCCATTTCATTTTTCCTGGGCATTTTATATGTCTACCGGATGTCGAAAAAGCTGAATTTCGATTTTGACGCGCTTCTGACAGTGGCATACATAATGATAATTGCCGGACTGATCGGGGCGCGGTTGTCTTACGTGCTTTTTCATTTAAGTGAGTTTGAGGGCAACTGGCTGGATACGATTAATCCGTTTCATTCCGATCGTTTTGGCATCGCCGGTTTGAATCTGTACGGCGGTGTTTTATGCGCCGTGATTTGTACGTACATATATGTCCGGGTGCGGGGGCTTTCACCGCTCGATGTTTTTGATATTTTCGCGCCGACTATCGGACTGGGATTAATCTTTACGCGCATCGGCTGCTTTTTAAACGGTTGCTGTTTCGGAACGCCGACCGATCTTCCCTGGGGCGTGAGTTTCCCCGAGGGTTCGCTTCCTTACCAGATTTTTGACGGCGCGCACCTGCATCCGGCGCAGCTTTACAGCTCCTTATACGGATTACTTCTTTTCATATTTTTGCACTGGCGCCTGAAAAACAGGATATTTCCCGGCCAGGTGATCGCCTTGCTGTTTATGATTGAGGCTATTTTCCGTTATGCAATCGAATATGTCCGGTACTACGAAGAGGCGATGCATGTTCACTTTCTGGGAATGAATCCGACCTATAACAGCCTGATAGCGATTTTTATTTTTATTCTGGGTTTGATTATATACATGGTGCAGAGACGCAAATACCTAAACAGCCTTTCGGAAAATGAATGATGAATCCGCAGCGTACCGGTGATCTGTACGCTCTTGCCTGCGCTCTGGTTTGCGGCCTGGGTAATATCCCGGCCAAAGTGGCTTTGGACAGGCTTCCGGTCGAAGTCTATATCTTTTACTTTTTCCTGTTCGGATTTATAATTACCTCATTTACTCTGTTCAAGAAATCCAGTCGCGAAGAAATATTCAAGATAAATTTGAAAGTATTGACTTTGGTCGCCATCCTGGCGGTGTTCTTTATGGCGGCATTATACCTGATGATGACCGCGTTAAAAATGATTGAACCGGCGACGGTGTCGTTTTTGTCGCGCTTCGAGGTAATCGTGACAGTGGTTCTGGCTTATATGATACTAAAAGAACGGCTGCTTTTCATAGAAATCATCGGCGGGATTATTGCCGTGGCCGGCGTGTTCGTATTGAAGTATAAAACAAATCTGGAAATTTCGAACGCGGCGACATTGATGGTTCTCTCCTCGTTCTTTTTTGCCATTGCCGAGATTATAATCAAGAAAAATATCAAGATTCTCGGCACCATCCGTTTTGTCTTCTACCGTAATTTCTTTATGGTCTTTTTTGTCTATATCATTATGGTCATCGGAGGACGGACCTTGTTTCTGCCCGATAAAAATACATTATTTATAATTCTTCTCGCCGCTCTTCTGCTTCCGGTGCTGGGGCGGGCGACATATATGGAGGCACTTAAGCGTATCAATATATCCCGTGCCGCTTTAATCACGCAGTCGACGCCCCTTTTTACGGCCCTATTCGCTTTTATTATATTGGCCACCTACCCGTCACCGATCGAATGGCTGGGCGGGGCGTTGATAGTCGCCGGCGTGGTCGTGGTTAAATTATCATTTCAGAAAGAACACGTAAAGGGGACGGACGGCGCAGACTATCAACAGGGCGATAAACCATCCGATACCGATTGACATAATATCCGGAATCAGCTTTACCAGAATAAGCGCGACGGCAATACCGATGCCCTGAATCAACTTGATATCGAAAATATTGAGTCTTTTGACTCGTTCATTAAAATACCGGATGAAGGCCATCTTTATCACCTCCTGTTGATATATACCGGCAATCGATAGGAATATTCAATAAATAATTCAAGTGTCAAATCTTCCCGTGATTTGAAACATCAAGCCTCAGCGAGGCTTGACCTGCTTTTGCTAATGGAGGAGAATCGGAATTTCGCTCCCGAGTTCGGCCGTCTTAATCCTGCTTCTTCTCTATTTTGGCCCAGGTATCGCGAAGACCGACCGCACGATTGAAAACAGGAGTGTCGGATTCGGAGTATTTTGAGTCAACACAGAAATACCCCTGACGAAGAAACTGATAATATTCGCCCGGTTTGGCTTTTGTTAATGACGGTTCCACCCGGCAGCCCTTTAATATAATCAACGAATCGGGATTGAGACTGGCCATAAAATCTTCGTCCTCAAGCGGATTTTCTTTGGTAAACAGCGAGTCGTACAATCTTATCTCAGCATCGACCGAATGTTCGGCACTGACCCAGTGCAACGTTCCCTTCACCTTGCGCCCGTCAGGCGAATTTCCTCCCCGGCTTTCCGGATCATAGCTGCAGTGCAGTTCGATTATTTCGCCGTGACTGTCTTTAATGACTTTTTCACACTTGATAAAATAGGCGTGTTTCAGCCGCACTTCACGGCCGGGCGCAAGACGGAAAAACTTTTTGGGCGGGTCTTCGCGGAAATCATCCTGCTCAATGTAAATCGTTTTGGAGAACGGAATCTTACGTGTTCCGGCGCTTTCGTCCTCGGGATTGTTGACCGCCTCCAGTTCTTCGACTTTACCGTCGGGATAATTTTCAATGATAACTTTGAGCGGCTTCAGGACGGCCATGACGCGAATGGCTCGTTTATTCAAATCCTCACGCAGGGTATGCTCTAATAATGCAATATCGACCATACTTTCCCTCTTGGCGACACCGATGCGGTCGCAAAAATTCCGAATCGCCTCGGGTGAGTAGCCGCGCCGCCGAAGGCCGGATAAAGTCGGCATCCGGGGATCATCCCAGCCATCAACATGCCCGGCATTGACAAGCTGAATTAATTTTCGTTTGCTCAAAACCGTATAGCTGATGTTGAGACGCGCGAATTCAATCTGCCGCGTGGGGAAAATTCCCAGATTTTCGATAAACCAGTTATATAGCGGACGGTGATCCTCAAAACTGATGTCGCACAATGAATGGGTAATACCCTCGATTGAATCGGACTGCCCGTGCGCCCAATCATAAGTCGGGTAAATGCACCATTTATCGCCGGTCCGTTGATGCGAGGCGCGTTTGATGCGGTAAATCACCGGATCGCGCATATTGAGATTGCCGGACGCCATATCGATTTTAGCCCGAAGCACCCGCGCACCGTCATCGAATTCGCCGGCACGCATACGTTCGAATAAATCCAGATTTTCCTCGACGCTGCGATTTCGATTCGGGCTATCTTTGCCCGGCTCGGTTAAAGTTCCGCGATATTCCCGGATCTCATCGGGCGTCAAGTCGCAAACATAAGCTTTGCCGTCTTTGATTAATCTTATGGCGAACTCATATAATCTGTCAAAGTAATCGGAGGCGTAAAAAAGGCGATCTTCCCAGTCGAAACCGAGCCAGTGAATATCTTTTTTTATCGACTCGACATACTCGACATCTTCTTTAACAGGATTGGTATCATCAAAACGCAGATTACATTTGCCGTCATAATCGCTGGCAATGCCGAAATTCACGCAAATCGCCTTGGCATGGCCGATATGTAAATAACCGTTCGGCTCCGGCGGAAAACGGGTCTGCACGCGGCCGTCGTTTTTGCCGTTTTTTATATCTTCATCGATTATTTCACGAATAAAATTCGTCGTCGCGGCCGTCTCGGTTGTGGCCATTTATCCGGTATCCTTTATTAAATTTATCCTCCAATATATTGTATCGGTTTTTTTGATGCAATTACTTTGACGCGAATTTATCCAGATCAACAAAACCAAAAAAGTTCTGGCGAAATCGGGCAAAATAGAGTAAATTCTTCGCATGTTGCCGGTGAAAAGAGAACAAACGAAAATTGAGGAATAAGCCAATGAATGATGATCTATTCAAAGATATGCGGACGCTGTTGAAGCATGCCATTATGAGCGAAATCGAGGGATATACCTTTTATGATCTCTTATCAAGAGAGGCAGAAAACAAAGAGGCGCAAAAAAGACTTGAGGGACTTCGCGACGATGAAAAACGACATCGGGAAATCCTGAAAAACCTGTTTGAGAAACATGTCGGAGGGACGCTGGGTCAATTACCTTTAAGCGGCATTACACCTCTGGCCAAGGCCTTTGATGCCGGGAAACTGAAAAAATTCAATTCCGAAATCGAGTATATAAATCTGGCAATCGACGCGGAACTTGCCGCCACCCAATTTTATAAGGAAGGCGCCACGAAGGTCGATGATGCTGAATTTAAAGATGTATTAACCGAGCTTTCCGAAGAGGAAAACGGCCATTATGAGATTTTGATGGCGGAGAGGGAGGCGCTGGCCGGCAATTATTACTGGTTTTCGCTCGATGATTCGGCTCCTCTCGAGGATTAAATTATCTCTCGAAATAGTAATGACTGAATATTCTGGAGGGACTTGATGCCATTATTTAAAAGAAAGCCGGATGTCGGTTCTGTCGCACCCGATTTTAGATTACCGTCGCATTTGGGCGGAAAAGTCCGTCTATCCGAATTCCAAGGTAAAAAAAACGTCCTGCTGGCGTTTTACCCTTTGGATTGGACACCAATATGAACCAACCAGATCGCGGCTTACGAGCGTGAATTGAAGCGCTTCGAGAGCCTTGATACCCAGGTCCTGGGTATATCAGTCGACTCGATTCCCTGCCATCAGGCCTGGCAAAAAACACTGGGCGGGATAACCTATCCCCTCTTATCCGATTTTTTCCCGCACGGGAAAGTCTGCAAATTGTACGGCACTTTTATGGACGACGGCTATAGTGATAGGGTTATTTTCGTAGTGGATAAAAAAGGAACGGTCGTATATAAGGAAATCATCGGAATTCACAACTGGCCGGATAATAACAAAGTCTTCGCGCAGTTGGAGAGATTGAGATAGTATATTGTCAGGACTATCGGACTTTTAGCCGAGGCTGGCTGACTAAAAATTTTTGTAAAGAAATATACATGGGGAAAAGTGTGAATAAAAGGCTGCCATATTATCTGTTCTTGCTGCTTGTTATTCTAATATTCCTTGGTTGCGTGAGTACAAAAAAAATAAGGTTCTTACAGAATGGTAAAACGGTTGATAAATATAAAGTGAATTTGATTGAAAGAAAACTTTCTTTGGAAATAGAAGGAATCTATGTAACGTTCGGTTCCGGGTTTGAAATCGGTATAAGAATGGATATAGAAAATAGGGGAAAAATCTCCGGCCTAGGTTTTAAGATCGAAAATGTGATTTTATCTTTTAACAATAATATAGTGCCTTGGAATTATCCGCAAATGGATAGCTCAAGCTTTAAAGTATCAAAATCGAATTATTATTTTTTTAAGCAATTTAGATCGAAAGACATCCCTGGATTATATAAGGAAGATATTGATTTCTTGATTAATACCGAGTTTCCACTTAAAATATCATTCGACAATTTCATATTTGTTAATGAAACAGCTGTCAAAATTGATACGGTATACGTCACTTCACCATACGGAAAAAGGTAGGAGTCGGGGTCTCCTACCTTACGGCTGCTAATCAGATAATCATCAATCGATTTTGCTTTTTGCAAATCTCTTATTATATTGCCATAACGTTGCGTATTAATTGGGTGAAAGACGGATTGAGGTAGATAAAAGATGTATTTTGCATTACCGCAGGAATATCGCGAAGCCAAACCGGCTAATTTAGTCGAGCGGATTAAGGCCGCCAAGGCCAAACTCGGCGGCCGGGCGATCGTACTGACGCATCAGTACCAGCGGATGGAAGTGGTTCAACTTGGCGATGTCCTGGGCGATTCTTATGGTCTGTCCAAAATCGCCGCTTCACGGGGTGATGTCGAATATATCTTTTTCTGCGGCGTCCATTTTATGGCCGAATCGGCTTATATTCTGGCCAAAAAGCACCAGACCGTTTTTCTGCCCAATCCGCTGGCGGGATGTCCGATGGCCGATATGGCCGATATGGCCGATGTTCTTGCAGCGTGGAAAATCCTCGAAGATTTCGGCGGCGACAAAAAAATTATGCCGATTTCCTACATGAATTCGGCGGCCGGCCTTAAAGCTTTTACCGGGCATCACGGCGGGCTTATCTGCACGTCGTCCAACGCCGACGCCGTCTACAAATGGGCTTTCGAGCGCCGGGAAAAATTGTTTTTTTTCCCCGATGAGCATCTGGGCTATAATACCGGTATTAAGTTCGGCCTGAAACCGGAAGAAATGGTTGTCTGGAATTTTTCAGAGGAGTATGGCGATCTGACTGAAGAGCAGATCGATAAGGCGAAAGTGATTCTATGGAAAGGTCACTGCCATGTACATACCAATTTCAAACCGGAACATATTGACAATATCAGAGCGGAATATCCCGAAGCGAAAATTGTGGTGCATCCGGAATGCACCCATGAGGTTGTCAGCAAGGCCGACGCCGCCGGTTCCACCAGCTTTATTGTTAAATATGTCGAGGAGCAGCCGGAAGGATCGACGATTGCCATAGGAACCGAATTGAATTTAATCAACCGGCTGGTTCATGAGCATCCCGATAAACAGATATTGGTCCTCTCCGGTGAGACCTGCCCGGTCTGTGCCAATATGTATAGAACTACTTTAAATGACCTGGCTTATTGCCTTGAGAATTATCAGGATATAAAACCGATAACGGTTCCTGACGATATCCGCGCCGACGCTTTAATCGCCCTCGAGCGGATGCTTGAAGTGCACTGATTTATTTATTTTATTCCCAATTCCATCACCAAATTTATATCTTATCCTTCGAGGATTTTCTTTATGAAAGGTTACGTTCAGGTATATACCGGTGACGGCAAGGGTAAAACGACCGCGGCGTTCGGGCTGGCGCTGAGGGCGGTCGGCGCCGGGATGAAAGTCTACATCGCGCAGTTTGTCAAGGGGATGGAGTATAGCGAACTAAAGGCTATCGAGAAATTCCGCGGGCAGATTGTTTTAAGACAATTCGGGCGCGATTGTTTTATTCATCAGGAGCCGGAGGAAGCGGATATAAAAGCGGCGCGGGAAGGACTGGATGAGGTTCGTAAGGTTCTTAATTCGGGCGAATATCGAATGGTCATACTGGATGAGGCCAATATCGCCACATTTTATAATCTATTTTCAGCCGACGAACTTCTGGAGCTAATAGATAATAAACCGGAAGAAGTCGAATTGGTGATTACAGGCCGAAAGGCCGATCCGAAAATTATCGAACGCGCCGATCTCGTAACCGAAATGCGTGAAGTCAAGCACTATTATCAAAAAGGCATCCAGGCGCGTAAAGGGATTGAGATGTGAAAAGTATAAAATAGAAACCATTATGCAAGGAAAGCAGCAATATGAGTAAAATTCGGAATATTAGTAAGATCATGCAAAGTAAACCGACGATCGAGGGGGCGGGAGTGCACCTAAGGCGGGCCTTCGGCTACTATGAAGTCCCGCTGTTTGATCCGTTTCTGCTGCTCGATGATTTTCGCTCGGACAATCCGGAATATTATATCAATGGTTTCCCGTGGCATCCGCATCGCGGAATCGAGACGATTACCTATGTTCTTGAAGGCTCGGTCGAGCACGGCGATTCCATCGGGAATGAAGGCATTATCGAACCGGGTGATGTCCAGTGGATGACGGCCGGCAACGGTATTCTTCATCAGGAGATGCCGAAGGGTGATAATCACGGCGTAATGGGCGGTTTCCAGTTATGGGCCAACCTTCCCGCATCGCATAAGATGATAAATCCTCGCTATCGTGATATAAAAAGCGGCCAGATTCCGGTCGTCTCTATGGATAACGGTGTGGAAATAAGGGTAATTTGCGGCCGGATTGACGGCACAATCGGTCCGGTCACTGACGTGGTTATCGAACCTCAATATCTGGATGTAACGATTCCGGAAAATACGGAATATGTTCATCCAACTTTATCCGGGCATACGGTCTTTGCCTATGTCATATATGGAGAAGGATATTTTGATACCCAAAAGGAATCTCCCACCCTTAACCATAACATCGTTCTGTTCGATGACGGCGAACAGGTTAATATTTCGACCGAAAACAGCCCGGTTCGTTTTTTATTGATTTCGGGAAAACCGATCGGCGAACCGATTGCGTGGCGCGGGCCGATCGTTATGAACACGGATGAGGAGCTTAGAACCGCTTTTGAAGAATACCGTAACGGGACGTTTATTAAAAATCCTGAATCGAATTAGCCGGGTTAGATTTTCATCTTTTCGGCGAAATCGCCGATAATCGGCAGCCGGTATTTTTTGCCCTGGATACCGAAAACAATCCCCGCGATGGCGGCACCGAGCGCAACAATCAGAACCGCCGTCCAAACCATTCTGGAAATCCCCGGTATGAGAAAAAGAATCGCGAGAAGTTCTATTAGAAACAGTAATAAACCCTGCCGGCTGTGAAAACGTGCCTGTTCATTATCGCGCATCTGAATCAGCGGAATCAGGCATAAAAACGGAATATAGGCCAGAATGGCGGCGATAACACCCCGGTCTTTATCGTAGGTGGTATTACCGGCGTTGCTGTTTTCGGAATTATCAAGGCTGGGGATTTCCGGCCGGCCGGCTTTTTTGTCATTATTTTCAAAAAATCGGTCTGACATGCTACCCCCTGTTTTAAACTTCCCAAAAATTCATTTTATCTCTACCCGGCAACTCTATTGATAGCGGTTCATCGACCGGCCACTTTTCCACCAATTTATTTCCGGAATATACTGCAACCTGGAATTCAACCTGGCCGCTGCCGGTTTCCGTCAGGATTTTCCTGTGAAACCGGGTTTCCAGAATCCTTTTGATGGCGTAACCGAAACCTATATCCTCCTTATAATCGCTCTTCTCCAGCGAAATTTCTTTCGGGCCGCACGATTTAAAATCAAATACAACCCGGTAGTTATTTTTGACAACTAAATCAAAATTATCATCAAAGTCAAGACGAATATAAAAGCAATCGAAATCAAATGCGAAATATATATCTTTAATGACTTTTTCGACGCGATGCATGGCGCCGCCGATGTTGGCGCAGTCGTAATGCCCGGCGCCGCTCCATTCATAATAATGCGTGAGATAGCCGTCCAGCTGCGGAGTAACCAGTGATTCCGGCATGGTTATCGACTTAAGAATTTCCGGACGGTGTATCGGCCTCATTAAGAATGAAGGGGGATCAATCCCCAAATCCGGATAAACCGCTCTCAGATGAGCCCGAAAAAGTTCATCGAATTTGGAATTATAAGGCCCGATATGGTCGTCGCCGAACCACCAGCACCAATCGGAGCCCTCGGCGATATGAATCTGTCTCCAGGCCTTCTCAAGTTTCTTTTCGTCAACTTCGGGATGCTTTTTCTGATAATCAACCAAGGTCCTGCGCGTTTCGAATAACGCATCCCAGGCATTGTTATCCTCGCTGTGGCCGATCCAGATTCGGAAATTATGATTAATCCAGGAGCCGGCAAAAAGAGACGGCAAACTAACCGGCTTTATACTTTCGGCCGCCTCGGAAAACGAGACAACTTCAATCTCGTTATCCGACACCAGCGCCTCACAGAAACGGCTTAAAAATTCGTTCCCGTCACGCGGGAAATACTCCCAGGCATTTTCGCCGTCGAGAATTATCGGCACGACGCTGTCTTCCAGTTTTTCCTTAAGAACCTTACGAATATTCTTCAGGCTCTGGATGAAATCTTCGACGGCGCGTTCGGTTTCCCATCCCGAATAGACAAATCCGATTTTATCCGAGAGGCCGTGATCGCGAAAGAAGATTTTCACATCCGGGCTTCCATCGTATGTATATAGCGTATGAGGAGAATATTGTCCGGGATTAAGGCCGGATTTCAGGAGCGAATGATATAGCACCTCTTCGTCGGTCGCGACCCATTTTATGTCGTTTTCTCTGGCCAGTTTAAGAACGCTTTCGGAGACGGATCCTTCCGAAGGCCACATCCCGAGAAGATCCTTGTCGAAAAGAGATTTAAATTTTTTCACCGAGTTGCTGATATGCCAGCGCGCATCTTCCGGAAAATCAAACCGATTCTTCGGCAAAACGACATCCGGTATAGCTTCGGCGGCAATGTCGGTATCGATAAGAAGCGGTAGAATCGGATGATAATACGGTGTCAAGGAAATATCGATTTTACGCTCGTTATATAATTTTCGGTAGGTCGGAATAATCCGCTCTAATAATCCTATCTGATATTCCAGAAGCTGATTCTTATCTTCTTCGGTAAAATCCCTCTCCTTCCGAAATAACGACCTGACCGGGCTTTCATCGCGAAACATGGGATCAATCCAGACCAGGTTAGACCAGACCTGAAGGTCTCGCCATTCCGAAGTGGAAAATATCTCAACGGCCAGATTAATATCGGATCCGCAGCTTTCCTGCTTCCTGTAAAGCTGTCGATACCTGGTATAGGGATGTATCATGGTTGGATAATGGGCACTGAAGAAAGTCCTCAAGATTTCCTTTTTCATTTCGGGGGTCAGTTCGCGGGCATTGATTTTGGTCAATTCCTGATGCCGATCGACATAACCCTGGCAGTACATTTCGATTTGATCGAGAAGCGACGGGACGAGGTTAAATGTAAATTTTATGCCGTACTTTCCGGCCAGGAGAGGCATATCCAGATAATCCTTGAGCCCGTGCAACCGCACCCAGGGCATCATAAATTTATTTGTTTCGGGATTCAGATAATACGGCTGGTGCATATGCCAGAGGAAGGCAACCTTCAATTTATTGCTCTCCGGCGTCATATAAAAATCTCTGTTTATTCTGCATTTTCACGCATGACCAGCATCGTAGCCCGACGCGTGTAATCGGTATTGGGGTATTTTTCTTTTAGCTCATCAAGAATTTGTTGGGCTCTCGTGAAATCCTGCGCCGTGGTAAAACAACGAATCGCGCCCAAATAATAATCCGGGGCCGAAGGTGAATCAGGATAATATTTGACAGCTTCAAGGAATTTTTCCCCGGCGGGCACAAATTCCTGCTTGTTTTCCATGCAGTAGGCAATGCCTGCGATAGCCGATGCGGTCGTAATTTTATTCTCATGAAATTTATCGATATACTTCTGGTAGTTGGCGATCGCCTCATCATAATTTCGGCTTTCATAATGGGCATTGGCCAGATAGAATTGGGCCCGGGCCGCGATATAGCCGCTGTATTCCTCGGCGATACTGCTCATCTCCAGAATAGCAACCTGGCTGTTGTCCCTTTTTAATTCGGAATACGCCGCCGCCAGACGACTGGCCGCTTCCTGCTGCTTCCCGGATTTGGTACTAACCATATAGATGATTCCGATGACCACGAGAAGGACTATCGCGGCAATAATAGCGGTAACCTGCCAGTTAATCATCAGCCAATCTTTGGCCTTGAGCATTACGGTGGTAAACTTGTCCTGTTTCATCTGCTGTTTCGTAATTTTGACTTTGGTTCGCATTGCTTGATATCTCTTTCTAACTGCGTCCTGAGTAAACTATATATCGGCTTGCATCGGCATTTTCATTATTATCTGCACGAAAACAGGGGTCGATAAAAGGCCCGTGATTTATATGTCGATTAAAAATATCCCGTAAAAGTCAGATTTATATGGTGATTTTTCCATTCATTTCCGGATTTGTATCTCGGATCGGATGCATATTCATAAATATCCTGGCTGTAGGCCGTATATGTATAGGCAAAATCCAGCAGAATCTGTGACCAATATATACCGGAACCGATCGAGAAAGAAAAACCTGTAATCTGGTTCTGATTATAATGAAATAAATAATTGATTTTGGCTACATTGGCAGGTTCATTATCATTGATATTTACGAACTCGTCAGCCTGCTCATCTTTATATACTTTTTCATATGAATAAATATCTCCCTGAGGGAGGACTTCTTTTCTAAAACCAGCCCGGACCGGAACCTGGCCGACCTTGGTATTAAAAAGATATTCGGTACCGATTCGGAATTGAAATACATTGCTCCAGTTCGGGACATCCACGTTGTCCGAGAAAACCTCGGTCAGGTTCGAGGACGCATTATAACTGAATGATTCCAGAGTATGAATCTTAAGGCCGGAGAATCTTTTGTACTCCAGATCGGCGGAAGCCAGCCAATTTTCATTGATATTATAAGCCAGACCAAGACCGACAATAAGAGGAATTTCGATTTTCGCGGTCTTTGGATATGGGTATTCAATGTCGGTGGCGAATTCGGTCCCGCTGACAGTCGTTGTCGTTTCCAGTCCTTCTTCCGTGGAATTTCTGTCAATTGTGCTATCCGATTTCACTTTCAGGTTAAAAGGCGTACTCAGAACCAGGCCGGCCCTGATTTTATCGGCCACATATAAAAAGCCAATCCTGGTGTTAAAACCGGAATAAGTCGTCGAATCCAGTATTGCAATATTCTGCTCATAACTGGCTAACTGTGGTACGCCGTAATCCACTTTATAGCCGTATCGAAAGAAGTACCTTCTCTCTTCCGTAACAGTCTTGCCGGTGTAGATATTTGCAGAGATGCCGAACGAGAGTTCCTTATATATCCGCGCACCCAGGGCGAAGTCAACACTACTTACGCCGCCTCTCTTCCGGAACAAGGCGTTGGGTTCGTCCCCGGTCCAGGCGCCGCCGATATTTTCGGCGAATTCATAGTAAATATCGAAATTCCGGTTGTAAGAAATATTGGCCACAATATGATGACCTTTTACACGCAACGGCGTAATAACATTCCAGAAACCGAGCGAACTGATCGAACCGGTATGATCATAAGTGGCCGTAATAGGCTGACCCTCTTTGAATGTAAATTTGCCTCGGGGAATGAAAAAGCCATAACTGAACGTCATCATTGTTTTTTCATGGATGTAGAGACCCGCCGGATTCCATGTCCCGGCGGTACCGTCGTCGGATACGGCAAGAAATGCATATCCCATGCCCTCGGCTCGCGCCCCGCCTCCGTAAAAATCAAATGTCATCCCCTGCTGCTGGCAGAAGCCTGCTGTCGAAAAAATTACAATAAAGAGTATGGCCAATTTAGTCGAAGTCAGCTTCATGGTATCTCCCGCAAAATTATATTTTTTCTTCTCTCGTTATAGACGCATAAAGCCTATAAAATATCAGAAGGAAAATATATATATATAATAATATCGTGTCAAATTCTTTTTGCAAATATTTGGGCTGATTTCAGGATATAAGCTTAAGCGGCGGGCCGGGTTGGAAAAAATCGCGCGGTTATTTATCCTGATCGGGGAAATTCGTGATTATCGGCTGAACCTTAAAAACGGCCGCGTCCGATTGGCAGCGGCTCTTATCGACCAGCTCATTTTCCAAAATGGCGACCGCGCAGCTATTCAAACCATCAAAGAGTTCTCCGATTCGGAAGGTTTGAATCCAGATGGTGTGCCGCGCCTTCAGGATATCATCAAACTGACCTTTATAAGCTTGCTCGACCAGTTTTTGTAACTGCCGTTCTTTTTCCTGCCAGTTGACATGAGTGGCCAGGATATAATTGCCGCGCGAGGCGGGATCAAGCGATTCCAGAATGGAAATAAGATACTGGTTTTTTTCGGTAAAAAGGCGAAATCTTATGCGGATTCTCAGCCCGGATTCCAGCTTTCTTTCTTCCGGAAGAGGCGGTGTAATAGCCATACAATTTTCCCAGGTTTCATTTTCACTCTTGCCGGGATAGCGTATTTGCTCCAACCAGCCGAGAACTTCCTCCTTGACAGCATCAATATCCATCAATGGTTTGTCTCTTGTCAATTCCAGGTGGGATTCTTTGGCAATGATCTTCTTCGTTTCTTCACTGACAGGCATACTTATATCCTTGTTAATGTATTTATCGACAAAAAATAGAGTCCTTTTACCTCTCTCAAACGGCCTGTCGAGAAATATGCAACCGCCCACAAGCGACATCATCGGGAAGTTTATCGAAAAATAAAAATGTTGACTTTGTTTCCGGGGCTAATTATTTTTTTATTTCTTATAATCGAATATTAGCAGGAAAGGGACCGTAATGAGGAAGTTCGGATTGTTGTACAAGACGATCGCCGTGCTGACGGCTTTCATCTTTTTCTCAATGCCGCTTCTGGCCCAGCAAATCGAAGTTCAGGGAACGCAGCAAGAACAGAAGACTTCTACGGCCGGCGATTACATGCAGGGCAAGATTGACGGTGAAAGAGATGGAAGGGGCAATTTTGCGTGGTTTTTCGGCGGCCTCTGTCTGGGCCTGCTTGGCGTTGTTCTGGCCTTTGTGATTGCGCCTCAGCCGTCAACCGAAAATCTCGTAGGGCGTTCGCCCGAGTATATCATGGGATATACGGAAGGGTATAAATCAAGGGCTAAACAACAGCAGGGATATTATGCGCTTGGTGGAATGGCGATGGCTGTTGTTGTTTCGATTATTGTCTGGGCCGCAATTTGGGCTGAAGAAGATACATATCATTACTAATCCATTATTTTTTTGAACCACCAGTGAAATTGTTAACACTTGCAATAAAAATTATCACAGCATTTATATTTTTTTGCCTTATTATGATAAACATATCAAATGCGGCCGGGAACATTTCAGCGGCCTTTAATTTGACCGAGCTCAGAGATAATAATTTACACCAAAGTTCCGGAACAATCAATTACAGCCCCGATAACGCCCTGACAGTACATGTACTTACACCGCTGAATCAATGGATGATTTTTAAAGGCGATACTCTTTCCATTTTTTATCCGGTCGAGAACAAACTTATCAAGATGCCGTCGCGCGACGGCGAAGTCACGCTTCCCATTTTCAAATTATTAATCAATACGAATCTGGAAGGTTTGGGCCTGGTTAAAGCCGGTTATACGCTTTTTGAAACGCAGGTGGAGAATAATAAGATTACGGCGGTATGGAAACCGCCGAAAGCCGCCGAAAGAATACTCGGTGATTTGATTGCCACCTATGTTAATGACAGTCTCATGTCGATTGTGGCGTTTGATCCGAAGGATAAAATCGTCTCGCGGCAGATTTTTTCCGAATATATTGCCAATAACGGCGGATTTTTCCCCACAAAACTGGAAGTTGCCAAGTATAATAAAACCGACTCCGTTTTTGAGGCCCTCAATCTCGAGGACGTCGCTTTCGGCGCCGAGATTCCCGAAGAATCTCTCAATCCGGTCATTCCGGACAATGCCGAGACGACAACCATTGAATGGTAGTATAATAATTTGAATTATGAATAAAACACTTCTCAGGATTGAATGGTCAACGCGGATTTTTGCCGCGCGGTTTATTTTACTGATCTTTATTCTGTTGACATTGACTTATCTGGCGGCAAACGCAAATTCCGTCGCAGTTCTAAAAGGAGATTATCGATTTATAAGAAATAGACGAGCGGAAATTTTATCAGACGAAAATAAAAATAAGGCGAGTTGTCACGAAATCTCCCCGCTGGGCTTCACCGCCAATTCTCTTTTGACAATTTATCAGACATTTGTATCCTCACAGGATAACAAGGTCTGCAACTTTACTCCGAGTTGCTCGCACTTTGCCCGCGATGCCATCAACCGCGCCGGTTTCATAAAGGGCAGCCTGATGGCCACGGATCGATTACTGAGATGTCACCCTTATTCGTTCGGACAATACCGGATTGATATTAAAACGGGAAAATCTTTTGATCCGGTCGATGATTATCTGGATAGACATTAATGAAAAAATTATTGCCTTTTTGTCTCATCTTTTTGTATTGCGCTTCCGTTAGGGCAACCGAGCCGGAATCAAATGAAGATTCAATACAAGTCGATTATTACAGCCCGGAGAATATCCGTCGCTTCGCCGATATTTTATATGAACAGAAAGATTTTATTCGGGCCGGATGGGAGTATGATCGGCTGAGAGTTCTGGCCACGGATACCGTTCAATCCGATTCGGCCATGTTCAAAGCCGGGCTGGCCTATATGAAAGGCCGAGATTATGAAAGCTCCGAGCAAAGGTTTCAAGCGCTTATTACCGAGGATAAAAAGACACCGCTTATCACGGACAGCAGATACTATTATGCACGCGTCGGTTATTTTCAGGGGAAATTCCTGCAGGTATCGGATTTTCTGGAGGAACAGGATTACAAAAAAAATCGTCAACTGGTTTTGAACGGTTCGCTGGATATCCTGACTATTACATACGCGCGGATGAACCTATGGGAAAAGGCAAAAAATGTAAGCTGTGAAAACCATTATGGATTGCCTCCCGAACGAGGTGCCGCATTGTGTTCGCTGGTCGTAAACGGTATCGACCTTCCGAAAAAAAGCAAATTTAAAGCCTGTTTGCTGTCGGCGGTCGTACCGGGAACGGGGAAACTATACGCCCGTCGAGGAATGGATGCGCTTTTTGCATTTATCCTGGTAGGGACAACCACCTGGCAATCGTACGAAGGTTTCGACCGTGACGGCAGCAGCTCGGTGCAGGGGTGGATTTACGGTGTTCTGGCGGGCGGGTTGTACCTGGGGAATATCTATGGGGCGGCGGTATCGGTGGATATTTTTAATCGCAAACAAAAAGAAAGATATTTCGATGACTTTGAAGCGGCGATCGGGCTTAACGTCCCTTAGAACATACGTGCCGTTGATTTTTATTGTTTTTTTTGTATCGGCAAAATCACAGCCTATAGATCCCCTGAATCTCGCCGATTCATTGTTCTCAATTAAGGCCTATCAACCGGCCATTACCGAATACAAACGATTTTTGTTTTTTCAAGGACATGATGATTCCTCGGCGCACGTGTATTCACAAATCGGGAAATGTTATCGAAATCTTTTTGACTGGGACAAAGCGGCAGAATCATTTAGAAATGCGATTGACAGGGCAAGCAACGACAGCCTGCGGTCGGAATATAAGATTGCGCTGGGCGTGGTGCATATTTCTTCGGGCGATTATTCGTCGGCCGAGATGTCACTTCTCGGGTTGGCTTCATTTTCGAAAATTTCGGCAATACGCACCAGGGCCGCGTTTTTCTTATCGCTTAATTATATCTACCGCCATAAATGGAAAGAAGCCAAACAATATCTGGAGGAGAATTTTCCAATATCCGATTCATCGGCCAATTCTGAATTACGGCAGCTATTGGAAAAGGCCGCTAATACTAAATATAAATCGCCGGCGCTGGCGAAATGGCTGTCGACTTTTATCCCCGGTCTGGGGCAGATTTATGCCAGCAGACCGCTTTCGGCCTTAAATGCGATGGCTATCAATGCCGGGACCGGTTATCTGCTTTTTGACACGATTGACAAGCATCCGAGTTTTATCGAGATATTCAGTTATGGTTCGCTGTTTCATCGTTATTGGGCCGGCAATCGCAACAACGCCGCCCAATATGTCCGGGAGAGCAATGAAAAAAAGGATAAGGAACTGGAAATGGAATTATTACAAGTAATTGATAAGATGATGGATTGATGTTGAATCAATTAGAGTCTGAATTCGGGACGTATCTGAAAATTGACCGATGATGGTCGGTTGAAAATTCCGAGATAACTACTTTCTAAATTCATATACAGACAATCGCATATTTTGTAGCTATAACCGACGCCGCTTAATATTCCGAAATCGAATAAATATTCGGAACGTCCCTTTGTATCATCGGTGAAACCAACGGGGCCAGCGAAACAATAAAAGGAAGATCGATCCCATTCTTTGAATTTATATCGAATGAAAATCGAAAGGTAAAAGACATCGCCAAATTTATTCTCGATTTCGCTCCAGTCCCGGGACCACCCTCCAATTTTTGACCAGTATCGCCCCTTATAATAAATAAAGTTAAAATTGATAAATGCCACCATATGACGACCTATATCAAAACCGAACATGCCGCCTAAAAGATAATTGAGCTTACATCTGTAAACCGCGTAGTTTCCCAGTATATCAGAGGCGGGTGCCGGTTTTTCGACCGTATGGATATAGCTGGCATATCCAAAAGAGGGGCCAATATATATTCTGTCTACAGATTTATCTTGCGCCCCGCACAAACTGAAACAGAAAAATATAATCGCAAAAATAATAATTATTACTATAGCATTTCTCAAAAGTTTTATCGCAAAAAAGCGGCGAATCAAAGTCGTGATCGGTGGGTCCTCAGACCCACCGCGGCGGGTTTGAGAACCCGCCGGGCACATATATGCGACACCGCTATTATATACAACAAATGTCAAAACTTTCGAGGAATAGTCTAGTCGTCCTGAATCGCAAGACATTATCAGGCCCCATAAATGCAAAAACTTGATAGAAATATACTTGCTAATATATAAAAAGTCAAACATAAATCGGACACATAAAAAATACCCCCGGCAGGAGTTGAACCTGCGACCAATGGTTTAGGAAACCACTGCTCTATCCTCTGAGCTACGGGGGCAGAAAGATCTATTCCGAATCGTAACTTACCAAAGTCAAAATATCTTCCACCTCGATTTTATCTCTCCACGGAAGATATGCCAAATCGACCAAAACCGCAATACCGGCCACTACTGCTCCGACCTTTTCGACCAGCCTGCAGGCCGCCTGCATGGTTCCGCCGGTGGCCAGAAGATCATCGACGATCAAAACCGAATCGCCCTTTTTTAAAGCGTCGGCGTGAATTTCAATCGTATCGGTGCCGTACTCCAGCTCATAATCATAGCTGACTGTTTCCGAGGGAAGTTTACCCTTCTTTCTCACCGGCACAAAACCGACATGAAGCCGGTCGGCCAGTGCGCCGCCGAAAATAAAACCGCGCGATTCAATACCGAGAATACGGTCGATTTTTTTGCCATCGCAAAACGCCTGCATCTTATCCAGCGTCTGCCGGAAGGCATCCGGATTTTTTAACAGGGTGGTGATATCGCGAAATACGATTCCCTCTTTGGGAAATCCGGGAATATTTCTTATCGCTGTTTTCAGGTCCATAGTTCTGGTTGTCAGTTGTCGGTAATTACTCGGCGTACCTGACATTAAAATCTTTGTATCCTTTGGGCTGCTCGCGCCATTCGATTTTTACATCACTAATCGAAGCGTAGGTCGGCCCGATTTTCACTTCCTTTATAAACGCCTCGACAATCGAGCGGTCGGCCTCGACCTCGATAGCCACCGAGCCATCGGGAAGATTGGCCACATAACCGTTGATACCGAACTCGGAAGCTTTGCGTATCGTCCAGTAACGGAAACCGACCCCCTGCACGACACCATTGACGATTATACTGGCGCCGACAGAACTCATAAATCCCCGGCGAGTTCAAATACTCTTTTGACAGCCGCGATCGGATCGTCGAATTTTTCCATATCATCCGCGATATCCCAATTCGACAACGAAACTATCGGTTTGCCCATTTTTTTACAAAAAGCCATCTCTGATAATGTACCATATTTCCCCGGCAGCGCAATAACAACATCGGCGGTTTTTATAATGACAAGATTACGCGCCTCGCCGATTCCGGTGGCGATAGCGTGGTCGATATATTGATTGGCATTCGCCTTGTTATCGCCGGGAAGAATACCGATGGTCGTTCCGTTTTCGGATTTGGCGCCGCGCGAAGCGGCCTGCATGACTCCGCCAAGCCCACCGCAAACAAGAATACCGCCGTGTCGGGCAATTTCCCGGCCGACCTGCTCGGCGATCGCCTCCTCTTTTTCGTTACAGCTTCCGGCGCCGATGACGCCGATAACTGGTCTGCTTTTCCCTGCCATCTTCCCGCCAATAATAAAATCGGGGCGACTGGATTTGAACCAGCGACTTCTTAGTCCCGAACCAAGCGCGCTACCAAACTGCGCTACGCCCCGATTGAATCAAGCGTTATATAATATATAATCGTAATTGGAAGTCAAGTTATTTATATGTTTCGTGTGGGATTGATTAAAATGTCAGCCTTTTATTGTTCTGTCAGGTCTTGCCCGAGTTTTAATGAGCGTGTGACCTGACAGCGTAATTTAGCGGCAGGTCACACTCCCGATAAATCGGGAGCAAGACCTGCCGCAACAGCAGCAATTTACTTGAGAAAACTATCTCAAATATTGGGCTAAAATTTCAGCTTTATATGACGCATTTTTTCGAGAGCTCGAAGGTCGGAAAAATTCACCGTCAGAGGGGATATCGAGACATAGCCCGAAGAAACCGCCTCGAAATCGGAACCCTCGATATCTTTCCAGGTCGCCTCGCCGGCGATCCAGTAATAATTCTTGCCGCGCGGGTCGGTATTTTCGATCACGATATCGTTATAAATTCTTTTACCGAGAAATGTATATTTGTACTTGCCGAACCTGGTTCCTTTTAATCGCGGGAAATTGATATTCAGAAAAGTCTCGACCGGAAAATTGAATTTGCCATTCTGTTTTATAAAACGGGCTATGAATTTCGCCGCCGGTTTGTATGACTTAAGGTTTTCCCTATCGGTATTCGAGACGGCGATCGAGGGAATCCCCAGAATCGAACCTTCGATGGCCGCGGCAACGGTGCCGGAATAGGTGACATCCTCCCCCATATTGGCGCCATGATTGATACCGGATATAAGCAAATCGGGCAGTTTGTGTTTTAATATTCCATGCACACCAAGCATGACGCAATCGGTCGGGGTACCATCGCAGGCATAACGATTTTTACCTCGTTCATAAATCCTTAACGGGCGATCGAGACTGAACGAGTGACTCGATGCCGATTGTTCGCGATCCGGCGCGACCACCAGTACCTCGGCGATTTTTTCAATCTCATCGGCCAGCGCATTGATGCCGTCGGCGTAAACACTGTCGTCATTGGTAATTAATACACGCACAAGTATAACCTAATCCGTGGTTGGCGTACGTCCTCGTGCGCCAACAGCTTCAAGAAACAATGTCGAAACCCGAAGCGGGATTTCGACCTACTCTTTATTCTTTTCACAGCCAAATCCTTCTCCAGATAAGTTTAATAAATCGGAGCGTGTCAAGCAACGGATTTATATATGATAACGAATTGGCGTATACCGTCGATATCGGAATTTCGCCGATGGTCATATTCAGCGCGCCCGCCTGAAAGAGCTGCTCCGACTCGAAATCATATTGGGTCGAATTTATATTCATGCTCTTCAAACTCTCCACCGAAAGCATCCGATAGCCGGACTGTGTATCTCTGATACGCCGGCCGCTGAAAATGGAGATTATAATCGAGGTCAGATAATTGGTCAGGCGGCGCAGAAGCGGCATATCGGGCGATTTCAGATTTCTGGTGCCGATATAAATATCGGCTTTTATTTTCGATTCGAAAAAGCGCGGGATTTCTTCGGGAAGATGCTGCAGGTCGGCATCGATCGTGACCACATAGTCATAGCCATTTTTGATGGCGAATTCAAACCCTCTTTGAAGAGTGTACCCCTTCCCCTGATTAGGTGAATTGGTAAGCGAAATAACATCGAGATTTTTTAGAATGTCGGCACTGTTATCGGTCGAACCGTCATTTATAATAAGCACATCGCTGTTGCGTACTGCTTCTTTCACCCTCCTCACCAATTCAGGCAGATGTTTCCCCGCATTATACGCCGGGATGAGGATGAGGTGTTTGATAGTCATTTGTATATTATCAAATCCATATGGGTGCCCCACCGCTTGCGATGGGTGTACGATTTGGTGGCCCACCCCTTGGGGTGGGTTTCATAATGCAACACCATCGATTTCCAGGACAACATCATCTAATCCATTATACCATCGATAGCTTGACCATTTCCAGTCTTCAGGATTTTTTACCAATCCGGCTTTGACCGGATTATTATGGCAATAATTAATCTTCTCTATGACCGACGCTACTGTCCGGCAATTAAAATCATAAAAACGTTTTTGCCAAAAAGCGTATTTTTCTTTGCCGTCTTTAATAATTTTTAATCTCTGTAATACCGTATAGTTTTTTTTCTGCCATTGACTAAGAATATCTCGGGCTGAAAGCGATTTGATTACACGCATTATTTGGCCCAATTTATCGTTCTCTCTGGGGTGAAGAACAAGATGCACATGGTTGGGCATTATAACATATCCGAGAATTTTTAAACTGTATTCTTCCCTTTTATTCTTTAACACGTTAATGAAGTATTGAATCGTTGTTTCTTTGCGTAATAAAGGGTAATGATGATAACAGGAGAAAGTTATAAATCGCGCCGTATTTAAATTGTCGTAATGACGGAGTTTTGTCATGATATAGACAGAATAACAAAAATTATGAGATTAGGATATATTTTTTATGCACTAAGAAACCCACCCCAAGGGGTGGGCCACCCAGCCATAATACCCGGGTCCCTGAACTCCCTTAATAGATTCTTCCACCTTTTCCCCGTTTTCGTTATAGATTTCGATTTTAACATAGGAGCTTTCGGAAAGAGAATAACCGTTACCGATAGTAGGTTATGGGCCAAAAGGACTGAGGTAATTGTTTTTATCGTAGATTTTATAATAGATATCGTCGTCGACAAATAATGCTACCAGAATATGACTATATTCAATCGATAATATGACCGAATCCCTCCATGTGTCACGTATTCTGGCAACGCATTTCAACATCGATAAACCAGTAGGATAACTGACCAACTGTGATTCGATATCTGCGGACAAAATCTTGTTTTTATAGGATTGAACGATATTGAAATAATAAAGTCCTCTCCCGACACCTTGAAAAAGTGATAAGGAGTCGATTTCAAGTCTATAGCGACTCATATAATGAAGCGGGTATTCCGGAATAAGGTCGACATCGATTTTGCCCCCGATTATCATCAGCGAATCACTGCCTGCGACGCTTGTATCTCTTCCCACGAGTTTTATAGTTGTCCTAAAGCCACCTATAGAATCGGATGGGAAAGGTACTTGCATCGCATAATCTTGATAGCTTTTATAAGGGTAGCTGGGTCCGGAATAATTAAGGCAACCACCGACAAAATATAGAAGGAAAAGAATTATGGCCAATATAATGGTCTTTTTTATCATTCATTCTTTATATAAAAAAACACAATGGAATATTCAAAATATTTTTTAGACTTTACGCTTTTGTGTACTAAGAAACCCACCCCAAGGGGTGGGCCACCAAGACTTTATCTTTAAATAAAAAATCGGGGCGAGCAGATTTGAACTGCCGACCTCTCGCACCCCAAGCGAGTGCGCTACACCAGGCTGCGCTACGCCCCGAATAATTTACAATCTAAAATAACTACCCCAAAAGGCAAGGGAAAAGTTTGAGGAGATCCTCGATATCCTTGCGAATCTCGCCGATAAGCCGCTGAATTTTGGCCGACGAGGCCAGCTCCTTTTTCTCCGGAGTCGGTTTGATCGATTTCAACCGGTTGCGGGCGCCCTCGATCGTGTAATTCTCTTTATATAACAGATGCTTGATTTTGTTAATCATCTCGATATCGGATTTTTGATACATCCGATTACCGCCGCGATTTTTTCGCGGTTTGAGCATCGGAAATTCCTTCTCCCAGAAACGAAGAACGTACGCTTCCAGTTTCGTTATTCGCGCCACTTCGCTGATGGAATAATACAGTTTCTCTTCGGTTTTTTCTTTCCGACGCGGCATAGTGCACCTCTTATATTTTCAACTCCAGATTTCCTCTTTCAACGACCGCCCCATCAGATCGGCGACAGCTTCGATCGGCGGTTTATCCTCGAACAGGACTTTATATACCTCCGATGTAATCGGCATCTCGACATTATATTTTTGCGACATCACATACGCCGAACGGCAGGTATCGACTCCCTCGGCGACCATTGTCATACCTTCGAGCACTTGTTTTAGCTTCTCCCCTTTTCCGATATGTTCACCGACATACCGATTGCGGGAGTGCTTTGAGACGCAGGTTGTAATCAGATCGCCGACACCGGATAGTCCGGCGAATGTCAGCGGATCGGCGCCCAGTTTTACACCCATGCGGCTGATTTCGGCCAGACCTCGGGTGAGCAAAGCGCCTGTAGTGTTATCGCCAAAGCCGAGTCCCTGCGTGATACCGGAGGCAATGGCGATGACATTTTTCAGCGAGCCGCCCAGTTCGACACCGATAATATCCTGCGAGCTGTAAACTCTGAAATATTGTCCGTTAAACAACTCCTGGACCTGTCGGGCGAATTCGATATCTTTGGAGCCGACCACGACACTGGTCGGAACGTCACGCGAGACTTCCTCGGCGTGACTGGGTCCGGATAGAGTTGCAACTGAGTTTTCGCTGGCCAGCGAAATCGTCGATTGAATAAGTTCCGACATGCGCATTAAAGTATCGACTTCAAGCCCCTTGGCCAGATTTATAAATCTGCTTCGCAGACTGACAATCGGCTCGAGAGACTTACAGACCTGTCTGATTTTCTGGCTTGGCAGGGCAAAAACGATATAGTCGGCATCAGTGATTGTTTCTTCGAGGTCATTCGTAATAAGAATATTATCAGGGATTGTAATCCCGGGCAATTTTGTCTTATGACATCGTTCCTTTAATAGTGTCTCGCAATCGGCTTTGTTAAATTCCCACATTTTTACCGCTTGACCATTGGCAAACAGCAATCTTGCCACGGCGATTCCCCAGCTTCCGGCACCCAACAGGGCGACATTCTCAGACATTCTCATTCACCTCTTTAGGTTTGGTATGGAAGCTGAAACGGTTTTCGTTGCCGTCGAGCAGTCTTTTGATATTGCTGCGATGCGAAAAAATTATCAGCGCCGCCAGCAGGAATGTTACCACGACATAAACCGGATGCATCTCTTTTATTTTAAACAACCATTCGATAAATGTCATAAGAAACAGGATTGACGCCGCCAGCATCGAGCCGAATGAGATATAGCGCGTAATACTGACAACAATTATAAAGATAACTAAGGCCACCAATGATTCGAGCGGCATAATCGTAATCATCACACCGAGGGCCGTATTAACCCCCTTGCCGCCCTTGAAACCGAGAAAGATCGTGAAGATATGACCGATTATAGCGGCCATCCCGGCAACCAATAGAAAATACTCCATCGGGATAATTGTGCCGGGCATAATACGCGCCAGCATCACCGCTGCGACGCCTTTGCCGATATCGCAAATCATGACCAGAATTCCGGCGACCGGTCCCGCTGAACGGAAAGCATTAGTGGCACCGATATTACCGGATCCGACCTTACGAATATCGGCGACACCGAAAAACTTCGGAATCAAAAAGCCGAAAGGAATCGCTCCGATAAAATAGGAAATCAATATGGTCAGAATATTATACATAAACTATTACTTTATCAATATAACACAACCAACACGTAAACAGTAAGTTATAAATACAACAGTGGCGATAATTCTCGTCCTGATGCACGCTAAAGACAACTCACCGCTAAGGCTACGAAGGAAACAGCAACCTAATTCCCGGCGGCCTTTTTAAATTCCTCCAGAATCTGCCGACCCTCATCCTGATCAATCTTTTTATCTTCATATGCTTTCTGAATCAGGTTTGACAGACTCTGAATCTCATCCTGATCGACCTTACCGTCCTTGAAGGCTTTCGTGAAGTCGTCGACCGTTTTGTCAACATCTTCAGCGGTGATTCCTTCGGGGAGATTGGCTTTGATATCGGTTACGATTTTGTCGGTCATTTTGTTCAAACCCATCTGCACCAGTTCATCTTTGTAAACATAACAGACGACTCCCAGGGCGATAATAATAAACAGAATTACCAACCCGACAATCAGAGCAATCATGCATCCTTTTGACATGCCTTTTTTGCCCTCAGCCATACCTGACTCCTTTCAGTTTTTTCGACGTCAATCAGACGCTCGATATTATTATTGTTAAGATATTATTTTCCAATCGAGTAACAGGTTTATCTAAAATGTCTGTTTAACCTTGCAGGGGAAAATAGTAAAATGTAAATTTATTGGCAAATGATTTTTTCAAAAAAAATCCCCGCGCCAGACGGCCGGGGATTTTTTAAATTATTGATTTATCCTGACTACTTTTTTGCAGCCTTCTTGTCTTTTTTGGCTTTGGTTTTTTCGACCTTTGGTTTCTCGGTAAGCAACTCCACGACTGAAATCATAGCGCTGTCACCGCGACGGAAACCGACCTTCAAAACGCGCGTGAAACCTGACGGCCGGTCCTTAAACTGCGGGACGATCTGGGTAAAAAGCTTTTGCACGATTTTCTTATTATTAATCGTCCTGGCCACCTGTCGTCGGGCCGCCACCGTATCCGCTTTGGCGGTACTGATAAGACGGTCGGCCAGTTTTTTCAGTTCCTTGGCTTTGGCCTCAGTCGTTTCAATCATCCGGTGTTCAAAAAGAGATGTCGCCATATTAGCGAGCATGGCTTCCCGGTGAGGTTTCGGACGGCTTAGCTTTTTTACCTTTATCTGGTGTCGCATTTTATCCTCTATGTGGTTTTTTCCGTTTCAAGGTACTTGGAAATATCCATCCCGAACGACAGATTTAGTTCATCGAGAATAGCATTCAGTTCATTAAGAGATTTACGGCCGAAGTTTCGATATTTTAGCATATCCGATTCGGTTTTTGATACCAGTTCCGCCAGCGATTGAATATTAGCCGCTCTCAGGCAGTTGGAAGAGCGGACCGAGAGTTCCAGTTCATCGACTCTGGTTTTCAGAAGCTGACGAATCCGAACCGTTTCTTCATCCTCAACTTCCTCTTCCTCGATCTCGATTTCCTCGTCGATATGAATGAACTGCTGCAGATGGTCTTTCAGGATTTTGGCACCATAAGAAAGCGCATCCTCAGGTGTCATCGAACCATCGGTAGTAATCTCCATTATCAGCCGATCGAAATCGGTTCGCTGTCCGACACGCGTATTCTCGACCTCGAAGTTGACCTTAATGACGGGAGTAAACATGGAATCGACATAAATGGTTCCGACCGGAGCATCGGGCCGTTTGTTCATATCGGCCAGGACATAGCTGCGTCCCGAATCGACGTCGAGTTCAATACCCAGTTCACGATCTTCGACCAATTCGGCGATATGCAAATCGGGATTAAGGATTTCGATTTCGGGATCAATGTTGAACATTCCGGCGGTAATTTTACCTTTTTTGTCGATTTTCAACGAGAGAGTTTTCATATGATCGGCATGCATCCTCACTCTTATCTTCTTGATATTCAGGACGAGCTCGGTAACATCCTCGTACAATCCCTCGATTGTCGTAAACTCGTGCAGAGCGCCATCAACGCGCATCGACACCACGGCGGCTCCCTGAATAGAGGACAGCAGAACACGTCGAAGCGAATTCCCCAGTGTTACGCCGAAACCTCTTTCAAGAGGTTCGATAATGAATCTGGAGTAGTTTTCAGTTGCCGACGATTGATCGAGGACGATTTCTTTCGGCATCTGCATCGGTTTCCATTTCATAAAGTGAAGCCTCCTGCTAAGGCTAAAAGTTTCTATTTCGAATACAACTCAACTATCAATTGCTCGTTGGCCGTGATGGGGATATTCTCCCGGCTCGGGATTTCCAGTAATTCACCCTCCAGGGCCGCTTTATTTAAACGCAGCCAGGCCAGCTCGGTCGTCTGCGAAAATTCTTTCAGCGAGGAATGAATGATATCGAGATTTTTCGACTTGTCGCGAACTTTGATGATATCATTCGGCTTAACCTGAAAAGAAGGAATATCGACAATACGGTCATTTACATGGAAATGCCGGTGCCTGACCAACTGCCGGGCGGCTTTTCGTGAGGGGGCGAAGCCCAGCCGATAGACGATATTATCAAGACGGCTCTCCAGTAATTGCAGCAGTATTTCACCGGTAACGCCTTTCGTTTTTTCCGCCTTCTTAAAATAGCCCCGGAACTGGTTTTCGAGCAGTCCGTATATTCGACGGACTTTCTGCTTTTCTCTAAGCTGCTTGCCGTAGTTGGATACCTTGAAACGCATACGCTGCCCGTGCTGCCCGGGGGCATATGCTCTTCTTTCAAATGCACATTTGTCGGTTACGCAGCGATGGCCCTTTAAAAAGAGCTTTTCACGCTCACGGCGACATAATTTGCAATTAGCATCACGATATCGAGCCATTCATTCTCCTAATATTCCACCAAATTAACCGCATTAATTGACTATACTCTTCGCCTTTTCGGCGGGCGGCAGCCGTTATGAGGAATCGGCGTTACATCCTTGATGGCTGTGATCTCGAGACCGGCCGCCGATAATGATCGGATCGCCGCCTCACGTCCACCACCGGGCCCTTTAACCCAAACCTCGACTTTTCGAACGCCGAGCCCCATCGCCTCTTTAGCCGTCGAACTGGCGGCCAGCTGAGCGGCGAAAGGAGTGGATTTTTTAGAGCCTTTGAAGCCGACCTTTCCGGCCGATGCCCAGCTGATGGCATGACCCTGAAGATCGGTGATAGTCACTATTGTATTATTAAAAGTTGCTTTTACATGGGCAATCCCGTTGGAATCAATCCGGCCCAGTTTCTTTTTGGCTTTTGCTTTCTTTTTCGGTTCAGCCACTATAATACCTCATTAAAATTTACTTGGGTGATGGCGCCTTTTTCCTGCCGGCGACCGTCTTTTTGGGTCCTTTACGCGTCCTCGCATTGGTCTTGGTTCTCTGGCCGCGCAAGGGTAGCCCGCGTCGATGCCTGAGACCGCGATAACTTCCGATATCGATCAGTCTTTTAATATTCATCGATATTTCACCGCGTAAAGCACCCTCAACCTTATAATCGTTTTCGATAACACTGCGCAATTTGGCCACGTCTTCTTCCGTCAGCTTATTAACGCGAATATCCGGGCTAATGGCGGTTTTCTTCAATATTTCCTTGGAAGAAGATCGGCCGATTCCAAAAATATAGGTTAGGCCGATTTCGACTCTTTTATCTCTTGGTAAATCAACTCCGGCTATTCTGGCCAAAGCAACCTCCTGCCATATAAATACTTTTTAACCCTGCCGCTGTTTGTGACTCGGGTTCTTGCTGCAAATTACTCTCAGGACGCCTTTGCGTCGAATGATTTTACAATGCTCGCATCTTTTCTTAATCGACGATCGTACTTTCATAATATCACCTTAATCATCAGCGTCAATTACTTATATCTATATATGATTCTGCCGCGACTTAAATCATAGGGCGACAATTCCAGCGTTACCCGGTCGCCGGGCAGAATCTTTATAAAATGCATCCTCATCTTCCCCGAAATGTGAGCCAGCACGACATGACCATTATCAAGTTCGACCTTAAACATGGCGTTGGGCAATGGTTCCAAAACTTTGCCCTCCACCTGTATGGTTTCCTCTTTAGGCATGGACTCCTTCGCGCAGCGTCAATATTTCCGGGTCGTTGTCGGTTATGGCGACCGTATGCTCGAAATGGGCCGAGGCGGAACCATCGGCGGTTACAATCGTCCAGCCGTCAGCCTTTTGATTGACACCATAATCGCCGACATTCACCATCGGCTCGATGGCAATAACCATTCCTTTCGCCAGCACCGGGCCGGCATCCTCGGGTCCGAAATGCGGCACCTGCGGATCCTCATGCAATTTCTTGCCGATACCGTGGCCGACCATATCGCGAACGACCGAAAAACCGGCCGCCTCGACATATTTCTGAATCGCCGCCGATACTTTGCCCAATTTATTCCCGGCTCTGGCCTGCTCAATTCCAATCTCCAACGAACGTTTGGTAACATCGAGAAGTTTCCTTTTTTCCTCGGAAATTTCTCCAACCGGGAAGGTCGCCGCCGAGTCGCCGTAATAGCCGTCAACAATCGTCCCCAGATCGATCGACACAATCTGACCTTCCTTAAGCATGCGGCTTCCGGGAATCCCGTGCACCACTTCCTCATCGATGGAGATACAGGTCGAGGCGGGGAATCCGCGATATCCCTTAAATCCGGGTTTGGCCTGCCGGGAGAGAATGTACTCCTCGGCTACCCGGTCGATTTCGGCAGTCGTTATGCCCGGTTTAACCTTCTCTTCGAGCATCGTCAATGTTTCCGCCGCTATTTTCCCGGCCTTCCTCATAATCTCCAACTGGGCGTCAGTCTTAATGGTAATCACGCTTCCTTCAAGCTTGCCTGGTTACCGCAAGCAATCTGTCAAAAATCGAATCGATACTCCCGACACCTTCAACCGATGTCAGGATCGATTCTTTCTTATAAAAATCCACAATCGGTTCAGTCTGTTTTTTATAAACGTCGAGCCGATTACGAACAACGTCTTCTTCATCATCCGGACGCCGGAGAAGTTTCTCGCCGTCATTATCACAGATGCCTTCCTTTTTGGGCATCTGTGCCGGGTAGTTATATCCGGCATTGCACTTCGGGCAATAGAAACGACCCGATAATCTCTTGATGACCTCTTCGTCGGAAACATCAAGCAAAATCGCCTTATCGATTTGCTTGTTGTTTTTCGCAAACATCTCCTTCAAGGAAACCGCCTGGGGAACCGTGCGCGGGAATCCGTCAAGAATAAAGCCGTTCTCCAGCTCACCCGCTTTAAGTTTGTCTTCGATCAATCCCACTATCAGCTTATCCGGGACAAGATCGCCGGCCTCCATATATTTTTTAGCCTCTTTGCCCAAATCGGTGCCGTTTTTGACCGCCTCGCGCAGAACGTCGCCGGTCGAGAGGTGCAAAATATCGAGCTCCCTGCAGATTCGTTTGGCCTGTGTACCTTTGCCGGATCCGGGCGGCCCCAGAAAAATATAATTCATCAGTATGATCTCCCCCGGATTTTTCCTTTTTTCATAAAGCCATCATAATGACGCATCAACAGGTGCGACTCGATTTGCTGTAGCGTATCCAGCGCCACGCCGACCACGATAAGCAGGCCGGTGCCACCAAAGAAATAGTTTACATTAAAGCGTGCCATCAATACCCACGGCAGCACTGCGATAGCCGCAAAAAAGATGGCGCCGGGCAGCGTGATACGCGTCAGAATGCGTTCGATATATTCGGCGGTTCTCTTGCCGGGACGAATGCCGGGGATAAAGCCGCCGTTCTTGCGCATGTTGTCGGCGATATCGATCGGATTAAATACAATAGCGGTGTAAAAATAAGCAAAGAAGATAATAATCAAACTGTATATGATGGAATAACTCAATCCTCCCGGAGCCAGCCAGTTGACAACGATATTCGCAACCCACTCGGTATTGGGGAACAACTGCTGGACCGTCGCCGGCAGGAACATAATCGATTGAGCAAAAATAATCGGGATAACGCCGGCCGAGTTAACCGACAACGGCAGATGCGTCGTGGCCCCGCCGTAAACTTTACGGCCGATAATTCGCTTCGGGTACTGGACCGGAAGCCTTCTCTGCGACCGCGTTACCATAATAACGGCGGCGATGACACCGACCATCAAGGCGACGAGGACAATTTCAATAAAGAAGGAACGCGTTCCGTACCACAGGTACTGAACTTCCTCGATAACGGCGTCCGGGAACCGGGCGACAATACCGATAAAAATTATCAGCGAAATTCCGTTACCGATTCCACGTTCCGTAATCTGTTCACCGAGCCACATGATAAAAATCGTTCCGCATGTAAACGTCAGCATTGTAATGGGCACGAACTGCGCATATGGCATATGGACTATCAGACCGCCGGGAACTTCCAGGGACGAAAGAAACTGGGCCGTTCCGAAAGCCTGCAGCGCCGCGATAAGGACCGTCAAATAGCGTGTGTACTGGGTAATCTTCCGGCGTCCCTCTTCACCCTCTCTCTGCAACCTCTGCAGGTAAGGTACGACCGCACCCAGAAGCTGTAACATAATCGAGGCGGATATGTACGGCATAATACCCAGGGCGAAGATAGTTGCCTTGCGGAAGGCGCCGCCGGCAAACAGATCCAGAAGCCCGAAAATAGTATCACCGGAAAGAGCCTGTGATAATAGTGAACCGTCAACACCCGGCGTCGGAATATGTCCCCCGATACGGTAAACTACCAGGATACCAAGAGTAAAAAGAATACGCTTACGAAGCTCTTCGATCTTAAATATCGATTGAAAAGTACCAAACACTATATCACCTCTGCTTTACCGCCGGCTTTTTCGATTTTTTCAGCCGCCGTTTTGGAGAAGGCGTTCGCCTTGATATTTAAGGCCGACTTCAACTCGCCGACGCCCAGAATTTTCAGCGGCAGGCGGGTCGACTTGATAATACCCATTTCCCTGAGGCTATCCGGCGTAATATCTCCCGGTTGACACTTATTAAGTATCTCCAGATTAACAACCTGGTATTCCTGTCTGAATTTATTGGTAAAACCGCGTTTCGGAATTCTTCTCTGGACAGGCATCTGGCCGCCTTCCATCCAGGCTTTTATTTTCTTCCCGGAACGAGCTTTCTGACCCTTATGACCGCGAGTTGCGGTTTTACCCCGCCCGCTGCCGGGTCCCCGACCGATGCGTTTGCGTTTTTTCCTCGCGCCCGGGGGCGGTTTCAGATTAGATAATTCCAGTGGTACCATCATTCCTCTATCTCTTCAAACTTAACAAGATGCCTTACGGCGTTAACCATGCCGCGAATCTGCGGCGTGTCATTATGTATCACCGTCCGATGTATTTTACCCAGGCCCAGAGCGGTAATCGTTCTTTTATGTTTTTCTTTACCGTCTATGGTACTGCGAATCTGAGTAATTTTCAATTTGGCCATAAAAACCTCGTAATGCCCGCGATCAACCTTCGGTTCGGTATTTTTCCTGCTCTTCACGTGAACGCAGCCCCAACAGCCCGTTCATAGTCGCTTTGACAACATTATTGGGATTGCGGCTTCCCAGGGCCTTGGTTAGAATATCCTGGATGCCGGCTGATTCCAATACGGCGCGAACAGCCCCGCCGGCAATCACACCCGTCCCGGGTGAAGCCGGTTTCAAAACAACGGTCGCCGCTCCGAATTTACCCAGCGTATAGTGAGGGATTGTCCCTTCCGGAGTAATCGCGACCTGCACCATCGCTTTCCGGGCCGATTCAGTCGCCTTTCGAATCGCTTCCGAAACTTCGGAGGCCTTACCGGTGCCGACACCGACGCGTCCGTTTTTCTTACCGACCGCTACCAGAGCCGTGAAACTGAACCTCCGGCCGCCTTTGACAACCTTGGCGACACGGTTGACATTAATAATTCGCTCCTCAAAATCGAGCTCTTGCATTTCTAAATGTGCCAAACGCTACCTCTTTAATTATATCAAAATTCCAAACCGGCTTTACGGGCCGCCTCGGCCAGAGACTTAATGCGGCCATGGTATAAATGCCCACCCCTGTCGAAAGCTACTATCTTAATGCCTTCCGATATGGCTCTTCGGGCAATCTCTTCACCAATAATTGCGGCTTCTTCGGTTTTGTTCTTGCCGGCTATTTTATCTTTAATATCTTTGGTCAACGATGAAACGGCCGCTAATGTCTCCATTTTTTCATCATCAATTATCTGAGCATAAGTATTCTTATTCGTTCGGGAAATCACCAGCCTCGGCCTGTTGGCCGTCCCGCTTACCCGGCTGCGAATACGGATTTTCCTTTTTGCGAATCTGGATATTTTGTCAATCTTAGCCATGTGCGTAACCTTTATTTGCCAACGGCCTTGCCGGCCTTTCGGCGGACAACTTCGTCAATATATCTGATGCCTTTACCCTTGTATGGTTCGGGCGGTCGAAATTTCCTTATCATGGCTGCCGATTGCCCGACCATTTGTTTATCGATACCGGAAATCGTTATAGTATTTTCTTTCGGATTTACTTTAATATCAATTCCTTCCGGCGGACGGAATAGAATCGGGTGCGAATAACCAAGATACAACATCAACAGCTTACCCTTCAATTCGGCCCGATATCCGACACCGATCAGTTGAAGCGTCTTGCTGTAACCATCGGTTACACCGACAACCATATTTTGAATCAGGACGCGCGTTAAGCCATGTAATGATCGATGCTGCTTGTTATCCGACGGCCTCGCTACCACGACCGACTCGCCCTCGACCTTGACAATCATATCCTTATGCAATTCCTGGGACAGGGTACCTTTGGGGCCGGTGACGTTGATCTGAGCTTTTTTCAGATCAACTTTCACTCCCTTGGGAATAACTACCGGTAATTTTCCTACTTTTGACATATTCAGTGCTCCGTTACCATATATTACAAAGAGCTTCACCGCCCACTTGCTTTTTAAGAGCCTCGACCTCAGTCATAATGCCCTGCGACGTGGAGATAATGGTAATACCAACCTGATTTCTGGCAATTCGTTTTATATCTTCGATATCATAATACTTTCTCAAGCCGGGCCGCGAGGACCTCTGAATTCCCCTGATAATCGGTTCGTCGTCCTTACTGTATTTCAGATACACGCGCAAAATGCCCTGTCGCCCGTCCGGAATATCCAGCAAATCCTTAATAAAATTCTTCTCTTTCAGGATTCTGGCTATTTCGCGCTTAATATTCGAAGCGGGAACATCGACCGCTTTCATTCTGGCCTTGGAGCCATTCCTGATTCTCGTCAGCATATCGGCAATCGGATCAGTCATCGACATAACAAACTCCTACCATTCATAATCATTACCAGCTGGCCTTCACAACGCCGGGAATTTCCCCGGCCAGCGCCATTTCCCGGAAGCAGATTCGGCACAATCCAAATCTTCTAATGTAAGCTCTCGGCCGACCGCACCGCCGACACCGGCTGTAACCCCTGACCTTAAATTTCGGCGGCCGATTCTGTTTTTCTACCAGACACTTTTTTGCCACTTTTACTCCTACTTCTTAAACGGCATACCCAATTCCGTCAGAAGCTGACGAGACTCCTCGTCAGTCCTGGCTGTGGTCGTTATCGCCACATTCATGCCGCGAATCTTGTCGATACTATCATAATCTATTTCCGGAAAGATTATCTGCTCGCGAATGCCAAGATTAAAGTTGCCGCGCCCGTCGAAAGATTTGGACGAAATACCGCGAAAATCTCGGATTCGGGGAATCGCCACGTTCATCAGACGGTCGAGGAATTCATACATCCGTTCGCGGCGCAATGTCACACTGACCCCGATTTTGGCGCCCTCGCGAAGCTTAAAATTCGAAATCGACTTTCTGGCGCGGGTTATAATCGGTCTTTGTCCGGTAATTTTCATCAAATCATCGGAGGCCGAATCCAGCGCCTTGGCATTCTGGACCGCCTCGCCGACACCTATGTTAACCGTAATCTTGGTCAATTTCGGTACTTCCATAGTCGATGAGTACTTATTTTCCTTCATCAGCTTGGGAACAATCTTCTTATTATATAAGGTCTTTAATCGAGCCATATTTAACACCTATCAGATGGATTCCCCGCATCTGCGACAGTATCTGATTTTTTTTCTGACACCGTCCGAATCGACCAGAACTTTCTGGCTGATTTTAGCGGCGGCAGAGCATGATTTACAATAAAGAGCAACGTTGGATCTGTGTATCGTTCCCTCTTTCCTTATGATTCCGCCCTTCGGATTTTTCTGGGTCGGGCGCGTATGCCGGCCAATCATGTTGATTCCTTCGACAATCAGTCGATTCGTTGAAGGAAACACGGCCAGCACCTTTCCGGTTCTGATCTTATCCGGCGTTCCCCGGTCCTTGCCCCGCCTGATAACGACTATATCATCTTTTTTAATATTCATAACAGGTACCCCTATAAAACCTCCGGGGCAAGCGAAATAATTTTCATAAATTGCTTTTCCCTGAGCTCGCGCGCGACCGGTCCGAAAATACGCGTTCCGCGCGGCTCTCTTTGATCATTTATTATAACGGCGGCATTATCCGAAAATCGGATCGTCGAACCATCAGTGCGCCGCGTATTCGCCCTGGTTCTGACAACGACCGCTTTGCAAATCTCGGATTTTTTCACTGTCCCGCCCGGAATAGCATCCTTGACGGCCACCACAATTATATCTCCAATCCGGGCATATCGTTTTTTCGATCCCCCTAAAATGCGGAAACATCTGACTCTTCTGGCGCCGGAGTTATCGGCCACGACCAAATCTGTTTCTTCCTGAATCATACCTTTACTCCCGATTAATCGGCACCTTAATTATTTGGCTCTTTCCACAACTTCAACCAGCCGCCAGCGTTTTAATGATGAGCGTGGTCGGCATTCCATTATTTTGACCAAATCACCCATGTGCGCATCGTTGGCTTCATCATGCGCATAAAATTTGGAATGCGACTTGACGATGCGTTCGTACATCGGGTGTTTCATGGTTCGCTCAATGCTTACGACCAGCGTTTTATTCATCTTATCCGAAACCACCCGGCCGAGTCTAACTTTTCGCATTTTTCTCTTCATATCGAATCCGTATTTTATTCACTCTTCTCGTTTTTATTCTCGGTTTCGCCGCCCGTATCCCGGTCAAGAATCGATACCTTCGAATCCACAATTTTTCTGATACCGCGTTTGTCTTCGGTCAATATTGTCTCGACCCTGGCGATATCCCTTTTCAGGGTGCGTAGTCGCAGCGGATTATCGAGTTCTTTCAGACTTTTACGCAGCCTGAGATTGAAGAGGTCTTCTTTCAATTCATGCTTTTTTTGAAGGAGCTCTTCTCTGGTCAAATCTCTTAAACTTACCATCTTCATAATTCACTCACCCTATGTATCCGATCGACGAACGAATTTCGTTTTAACGGGGAGTTTGTTGCCGGCCAGACGAAACGCTTCTCTGGCCATAACTTCGCTAACACCCTCAACTTCGAACATGATTCGCCCCGGCTTAACTACCGCCACCCAGTACTCGGGAGCGCCTTTGCCTTTGCCCATTCTTGTTTCGGCCGGTTTTTTGGTTATCGGTTTGTCGGGGAATATTCTAATCCAGACTTTACCGCCCCTCTTGATATATCGCGTCAGGGCGATACGGGCGGCTTCGATCTGCCGATCGGTAATCCACGCCGGATCCATCGCTTTTAAGCCAAATTCTCCAAAAGAAACAGCGCTACCGCGGTATGCTTTTCCATTCATCCTTCCCTTTTGCCGCTTGCGGTATTTGGTCTTCTTTGGCATTAACATAATTTCTTCATCTCCATACTAATGACTAAGGCGTCACTTCGTTTTGCCTTTGCCGTCAGACGTGGGTGTCTTTTTTCCGGGCGATTCCGGTTTCTTCTCGGCCTGAGCCGGTCTTTTCCCGGTATCCGCCTTCTTGCCCGTCCTATCCGGGGAAGCGGTCGGTTTTCTGCCGGGGGGTCTTCCGCCCGATTTTTCCTGGGGCCTCTGAGGTCTTCGCGGCGGCTGTTTTTCGGAATCAGTGCGCGGCATGGGGGAGCCGACTCTTTTATCGGCTTCTCTCTCCGGCCTCGGTTCACTTCTTCTGGAACCGGCCCGGCGCACACGGCCGCGTGGACGACGACGACGCGGTTTTTCATCGCGGTATTTTCTATCTTTCTTCGAGGGCATCTCCAGTTCCGGTCTTTCTGTCAGCGACTTGTCAATCTCATCGCGTGAAACCAGTTCACCGGCGCCCATTATCATTCCACGGCAGATCCATACTTTTACACCAATTGTACCATAGGTTGTGTGGGCGGTCGACGTGGCATAATCGATATCGGCGCGAAGAGTATGCAGGGGAACACGGCCCTCCATATACTTCTCGCTGCGCGCGATTTCGGCACCGCCCAGACGACCTGAACAAAGCACTTTTATTCCGTCCGCACCCATTTTCATCGTGGCCCCGATGGCCTTTTTCATTGCGCGACGATAAGATATACGGCCCTCCAATTGATGAGCAATCGAATCGGCGACAATCCGGGCACACAACTCCGGTTTCTTGACTTCAATTATATTCAGAGAAATGTCCTTACTGGTCAATAGCTGCAATTCTTCACGGAGTTTATCGACTTCGGCACCCTTGCGTCCAATCACTATACCCGGACGTGAAGTATGAATATCGACTGTAACCTTTTTCGGCGCTCTGAGGATTTCAACTTTGGCCAGACCGGCATTTTCAAGTCGGGTATTTATATATCTTTTGATCCGCAGGTCTTCAAAGATAAAATTGGCGAAGTTTTTACCCGCGAACCATTTGCTGTTCCAGGATTTTATTACTCCCAGACGAAAGCCTATCGGATGCGTTTTTTGTCCCAAATCTATCTCCTTGCTCTACTTTTCTTCTTTCTCATCGCCGGCATCATCAATGCTCGCTTCTTTGACAGCATCATCTTCCGCCTTCTCTTCGACTTTTTCTTCCGGCTCGGCAGCCACAGGCTCTTCTTCTTCGACCGCTTCAGCCTTTGTTTTGGCTTTCGCTTTTGCCTTTACTTTCTTTTCCCCTGACACGGCCTTTTTCTTTCCGGCCGTTGCCTTTCGGGGCCTGCCTTTAGTTGTGGTTTTCTTATCCGCTTCCGGCTCTTCCTCGGTCGTGACTTTTTTGCGCCGGCGCGCCCTTGTCCTGGGAGCTTCCGGCTCCGGCTCACCCTCGACCTCGACCAGCAAATGGCAGTACCGTTTACGAATCCTGAAAACACGACCCATCGATTGAAACCGAACGCGTTTGGCGGTCGGCGCCGAATCAACCATAATTTTTGTAATAGCCAAATCCTCGGCCTTCAGCTTCCCGGTCCCGACGGAGGACATGGCGTTAGCGGCTGCCGATTTTACCGTTTTAGCCAGATGATGCGCGGCTATCTTCGGCGTATAATTCAAAATATTCAGCGCTTCCTCGACCGGCTTTCCCTTAACGAGCTCTGCCACCCGACGCATCTTCTTCGGAGCAATCTTTAAATATCGAACTCTGGCCATTGCCTGCATCTGTCATATCTCCCTATCGCTTTATAGCGCTGGCTCGCTCGGCCAGCTTGCCGCCATGGCCGCGAAAAGTGCGCGTTGGTGCAAATTCTCCGAGCTTGTGTCCCACCATATTTTCCGTGATATATATGGGGATAAACTTATTCCCGGTATGAACTGCCAGAGTATGTCCCACGAACTCCGGAATAATCGTTGAACGACGCGCCCAGGTTTTGATAACTTTCTTTTCACCGGTTTCATCACAGAGCTTAATTTTCTTCATGAGCTTGTCGTCAACATACGGGCCCTTTTTTAAAGACCGTGGCATTCATACCTCCGTACTTACTTCTTTTTACTTCGCGGCTCGACAATATATTTATTCGATTTGCGCTTGCTTCTGGTTTTTAAACCCTTGGTTATCTTGCCCCAGGGAGTGCACGGGTGACGTCCACCCGAACTGCGCCCTTCACCGCCACCCATCGGATGGTCGACCGGATTCATGGCGACACCCCGGACTTTCGGTCGGAGACCGCGCCAGCGCCGGGCCCCGGCCTTGCCCCAAGTAAGGTTCTTATGGTCGGGATTGCCGACCTGACCGATTGTCCCGTAGCAAGTCTGTTTCACCAGACGAACTTCGCCTGAGGGCATCTTCAGATGAGCAAACTGACCTTCTTTGGCGACCAACTGGACATGGGTTCCGGCACTTCGGGCGATTTGACCCCCCTTACCGGGGAAAAACTCAATATTGTGCAAAAACGTCCCCAGCGGCATCGAGCCGACCGGAAGCGAATTGCCGGTCCTGATTTCGGCATTCTCGCCGGAGAGAACCATATCATCGACCTTCAATCCGTCGGGCGCGAGAATATAACGTTTTTCGCCGTCGACATAATGCAGAAGTGCAATGTATGCCGAACGATTGGGATCGTATTCGATCGAGGCGACTCGGGCGGGGATATCATGCTTATCGCGTCTGAAGTCAATCAAACGATAGTGGCGTTTATGACCGCCTCCCCGATGCCGACAGGTGATACGTCCCTTATTATTTCTTCCGCCTTTTTTTCTCAAAGGCCGTAACAGAGATTTTTCCGGAAGAATCGATGTAATTTCCTCAAATGACGGCACTGTCCGGAATCTGAGTGACGGGGTGGACGGTTTGAATTTCTTGATGGCCATGACTACTTCAATATCCCAAATTAAACATTATCAAAATCTGCTATTCGCTGGTCTTTTTTCAAAACGACGACCGCCTTTTTCCAGGACGGCGTCCGCCCTTCGTATCGGCCGAGTCGTTTTGGTTTTCCCGGAATCCGCATAGTACGGACACGAGCGACTTTAACGCTGAATGCTTTTTCAACGGCGCTCTTTATCTCCAATTTGTTGGCATCTTTGTGAACCCGAAAAATATATGCGTTTTCTTTCTCTTTAAGAATCACCGATTTTTCGGTCATCAGATGTAACTCAAGTATATCTCTCGGATCCCTCATGAGGTAAAAACCTCCTCAATTTTTTCCAGGCCCGCCTTCGTAATCACCAGGACATCGGCGTCCACAAGATCGTAAGCATTGGCCAGCGGCGCGCGAAGATACCTGGCATTCCGAAGATTTCTGACCGAAAGGATCAATTGTTCGTTGACGCCCTCGTCAAGAATCAAACACCTCTTCTTTTCCAGACCGAGTTTATCCAGAATTCCGGCCATTGTCTTGGTCTTGACTTCCTCCAGTGCTAAATCTTCGACGACTCTCAACTTTTCATCCTGAGCTTTGCTCGAAAAGGCCGAAATTATCGCCGCCCGTTTCATCTTCTTCGGGAACTTCCGGTAATATGATCGCGGCCTGGGTCCGAATGTAATACCGCCGCCCTTCCAGAGCGGTGAGCGTATCGTTCCGGCCCGAGCCCGACCGGTGCCCTTCTGACGCCAGGGCTTGGCACCGCCGCCGGAAACATCGCTTCGACCTTTACTGCTGGATGTTCCCTGCCTTTGATTGGCGAGATAGTTCACCGTATATTGGTGCACCAGCTCCGGATTCGGTTTGGCCCCGAATACGGTTTCGTTCAATGAAACGGTTCCGACCTCCGCGCCTTCTTTATTATAAAGCTTCGCCTCCATTATTATCCGCCGTTCTGCCTTTTTCTAATACTTTTTCTTACTTTGACGATAGTGCCTTTTTTCCCGGGTATGGCCCCGCGAACCAGCATCAGATTCTGATCTTCAATCACCTGCACTACTTCAAGATTAAGAACCGTAACCTTATCTTTGCCCATTTTGCCCGCCATACGAATACCCTTGAATACACGCGAAGGGTATGATGACTGGCCGATCGATCCGGGGGCCCTTTCGCGGTCGGACTGACCGTGAGTAGCCTGCGCACCGGAGAAACCATGGCGTCGCATGACACCCTGGAAACCAATCCCCTTGGAAATACCGGTGACATCGACTTTTTCGCCTTTTTTAAAAATATCGACTTTCACTTCGTCGCCAATATTTATTTCTTCCGACCGGCCTTTGATTTCCCTGAGGTAGCGCATCGGCTCGACACCCGCCTTTTCGAAATGGCCGAGTTCAGCTTTATTGAACAGCTTCCGGCGCTTTTCCTCATAGCCCACCTGGACCGCGTCGTAACCGTCTTTTTCCTCCGTTTTAATGGCAACAATCCGACAGGGTCCGGCCTCGATAACCGAAACAGGGACAACCCTGCCATCATCGCGATAAACCTGAGTCATGCCTATTTTTTTGCCAATCAATTCATTCATCGCGTCACTACCATCACGTCTTGATTTCCACGTCAACGCCGGCCGGCAAATCCAGCTTCATGAGGGCGTCAACGGTTTGCGGGGTCGATTCATAAATATCAATCAACCGTTTATGAATTCGTGTTTCAAACTGCTCGCGTGATTTCTTGTCAACATGAGGTGAACGAAGCACCGTATATACCGTACGCTTAGTAGGCAGCGGAACCGGCCCGGCAATGCGGGCACCGGTTCGCAAGACAGTGCGCGCAATCTCTTTGGTCGATTTGTCGAGCGAATAGTGATCGTACGCCTTCAGCTTTATTCTGATCTTTTGTGTGGCCATACTATTTCAAACCTTCATATCCCGGGTAAAAAACTTTCGTTACTCCAAAATTTCCGCGATGACACCGGCGCCGACCGTCCGACCACCTTCTCGGA
>CAYXTW010000029.1:0-43105 GCA_964467955.1 uncultured Ignavibacteriaceae bacterium
GGGAAGAAGGGGAAGAAAAAGTAGGTTAGGAGCCCCGCCCGAGACAATGAGCCTTAGCGAATTGTCGAGGGGCCCGAAGGGATTTCGTGGGCGGCAGACGCCCTCGTCTGCCCCAATATCGTGCCCGGCACATGTCCACATGTGCCGCGAATTGTCATTCCCGCGCAGGCGGGAAACCATGAAGAATAGATTGTACATAATAAGCCCACCTTTATGGATCCCTGCCTTCGCAGGGATGACGGTTTTGGTGGCCTACCCCTTGGGGTAGGTTTACAATTCCTGCATGTTTCATTGAACAGTCCCGCACTAAGGGGTGCGCCACCCTGCCGATTTTTAAATTTTTTTCGATGCTGTAGAAAATGTAGGGGCGACCCTTGCGGTCGCCCTTGTTTGATGTACTGCCGCGACATGATTAACAAGGGCGGGGGCAAGCCCCGCCCCTACTGATTTTTGTGGGCGGCAGACGCCCTCGTCTGCCCCAACCGGCTAGCCCATCCGCTCTGCGGTGGGTTTCTTAATGTAGTATACATCATAATTTTATTGCTGGATAGTGGCGGCCGGCGTGGACCGATTTGTCAGGTACTTAATCCCGCCTCGGCTCTCATTTTGTCGAACGCCGAAGGCTTTTGGGTTTTGTAAAAATCAAGCACTTTTTCAACACATTGTTCCACGCTAAGAGCGTGAGTGTCCAGCTCAATATCGTATATCTTGCCCAGATGTATATTCTTGATCTGTGCTCTCGCAAAACCCTGTCGTCTCTTGCCGCGCTTTTGTTCCCGGCGCTCAAGCTCCTCCAGCGGACAACTCAGACCGACAAAGAGAACATAACGATCACCCAACAGCTCCAGAGTTTGATCCATCCAGGCCTTATCGACCAATACATTGTCAACAATCAAATTGTTCTGCTCCTCACTCATTGCCGCAATCGATCGGTTCATACCGCTTACCATTCTATAAAACATATCAATATCATCGGTGCGTGGAAGCATATGAATAAAATCGTCCAGCTGCAGATGGAAAAAATTCTCCGGTAGGCGCTTTTGTAACTCAATAGCAATAGAGGACTTACCGGAACTGGAAACCCCGTTGAGATATATGATTTTCCCGGGACTCATGATCTGTTTCTTTCAATTAAGGTGTGCACGTCTAATAAATACTAAATACGATTATTGATAATAATTTAATCCACTAATGAGCCAATGTCAACAATCAGTAGCCCGGCTGCTTTACAGCGGGTTTTTTCCCGTAACAATTCGACATAAATAATGTTTCAAAGATAAAAGTCCGGTAATCCGCCCATTGGGTGGGGTACAAAACCATAAATTTCGCTGAATTTCACAAAATCGCTACCACATCAATGTAAATTCCGACCTGCGGCCATTATATAGAAGCAAGGAAAAGGATTAGCCGGATATGATTTACAATATATTGCAAGATCACCATCGAATTACTATCGATAATTGCGTGAAAACCGATAAAAACGGCCCTTTTCGGCATGGCCATTTCATGCTATCACCTTATCATACAATCGTTTACATCGTTTATTGCCGAAATAATGCAAAAAAAAAGATGTTAAAATATGCCATACGAACCCAATTTGCCGTATCGCATTGTCCCACCATACGTTACACGGGTTTTTGCCTGAATGCGTTTTATTTGTCATGTTTTAATTTACGGGAAGTAATAAGCTGTGTCCGGCACATGTGGACAGTGCCGCGCACAAATGCTGTATGAAAATTTTTTACTAAAATAGGAAACGAAGCCATTCTGAATAATGCGAAACCATCAAAAAAAGAAGGCCGGAATAATCCGGCCTCCTTTATAACCTAAGATAGTATGGTTACCGTAACAATAAAGAAAATCGTCGACGGTTTACCATCTCCGGCCACGACCGCCGCCGCCGCCGCGACCACCGCCGCGACCGCCGCCACCCCGGTCGTTTCGAGGACGAGCTTCGTTGACATTCAACGCCCGTTCGTTCAGCTCCGTGCCGTTCAAACCGTTGATTGCCGCCGTAGCCGCGTCGTCATCGGACATCTCTACAAAAGCAAATCCTCTGGATCTCCCGGTATCTCTGTCCTTGATAATGTTTACGTTCGAAACCTCTCCGAATTCCTCGAAGGCGTTACGCAATTGATCTTCTGTCGTTTCAAACGACAGGTTGCCGATGTAGATGTTCATTCTACACTCCCTAAATGTTTATCCCCGCCTGAAAGTCCATCCTTGCCGGATGCGTTCAATGAGATAAACCGTTTTTTGCGCACCATTGCGCGTCGGTCCTCAGATTCAGCTTTTTTAAAGATTGTATTTAAAGAACAAAACCTCAATAAAAGTGACAACTGAAACCATATCTAACTAAATAATTATATCGGTATTTTATGATATTGTCAATAGATATTTTTAATAATTCGCCGCCTTTTAAGAAATTGAGGTTCTTTTATAACGGCAATTTTTTCCCGATTATAGGTCCTAAGTCCCGGGTTAAGGATTCAATAGAGGACTTTAAGTTGCTTTCACAAAAACTCTATGATTGGCTTTTTAAATATAATTGGGCCGAATATATGCGATTTCGAAATCGAGATATTTCATATTCCCGTAAGACGATCGCGCGGCGAAATAAGAAATTTATTTATTTTTTGGCCGCTTCGGATTTCAATAATTTCAGTTTAAATCGGGAGTCAAAGCCTCGTCCTTTCGAACATATCCCGCAGGAGGCCATCCGTAACCGCTTGCGCCGTGCGTATTCGGTGCCGCAAGCCGGGCAATAGTAGAGATATTTATAATTTCCCCTGAGTTTCGGATGCGATCGGGCTTTCAAAGATGCCCCCATTTTACTCGCCAGCTGTCTGAATCTTGCATCATGATTGAGATTGATAATATGTATCATCTCATGTTTCAGGGTATCCTCGATTTCCTCGGGAAAAATCTCATGATATTTTTTCCCGATTCGAATTTCATTTTTCGCCGGCGAGAAGGACCCGGCGATAAGCATCCGATTTGAATAGAGTATTCTTGTCCGCGGAAGTCGTCCGCCGAAATATTCATCATTTATTCTATCGTATATTTGATAAAGCTCGAACAATGTCGGCAGCGACTTATTTGATTGACTTATTGCCTGATTATCGATACTTATTTTATCCGGTATTGTCGATCGCGCTATAACCGGATTGAATAAATCATAATGGGCTTCGGCCATTGCCCGCGCGCTTTTCTTTGACATTTTTATTTTCATTATCTGCCGTATATTGCGGTGTTTTAATTCACGGGCGCTAATTTACCGGTTTTAAAAATTAATTTCCAGTGGAAAATTCCATGATGACTTTTCAAATTAAAAATAAAATAATTTAAATCTGCGGCCAAGGGCTCTATTTTTGGGCAAAGAAACGGAATATTTTTATGGACTAAATTTAAATATTTATTATATTTATTATGTTATGCATGGTTTGTAAATAATTTCTTAATTATCAACATCAGTCGGGTGACGGATGTTTTCAAAAATGGCATCTGCCTCGACGCTTGAGGAAAGGGACTGCTATGCCGCACAAGTTAACGTCCGGAAAAAGAAATTACCGTTATATACTATCTTATGCGATAGTATTGATCTGTCTATTATCGGTTGGACCACCGGTTCTGGCCGAACAGGTGACAATGGAGTATCTTTTCGACTACCCCGAAGTTAATTCCATTGATATCGCCGGGCAGGTCTATGATAGGGTTGTCATGAAAGACGCCCCTAATTCAGCCAATGCCGGTCAGCCGGCGTTGCCGGCCAGAGGAGCCCGGATACTCCTTCCGTTCGGAACGGATGTGTCGAGTATCGAAGTAATTCCGGATGAAAAAATCCGCGTGGGAAGCGGGTATTATATCGAACCGGCCAGCAAGCCGATACCGCTATCGAAAGTCGATATTCAGGGCGAGCCGCCGGTTCCTGATCCGCTTATATACAATTCGGATAAACCATACCCGGCGGCACGGTTTGAGAAAATCGGTGTCCAGACTTTTCGCGGGTATCAGATTCTGGTCGTGAAACTTCAGCCGGTGCAATATGTTCCGACCTCCGGGGAGTTATATTATTATCCCCGGCTGACTCTGGTCGTGAACACCATCGGTTCCGATCGCGCACAAAGCATGTTGCGCGGTTTGAATGAGGATGATGCAGAGGTTCGGACGCGAGTCGATAATCCGGATATGGCCTATGGCTATGCGGCCGGTCCGGTTCGGGGCGGACGCGCATATGATCTTTTGATAATCACGACTACTTCGCTGGCTACTTCTTTTCAACCATTAAAAGATTATCATGATACCACCGGCCTACTAACAGAAATTCACACGACGAGTGAGATCGGCAGCAGTTCGCCGGATGCCTTGCGCGATTACATACGGGACCGTTATCTAAATGACGGTATTCAATATGTCCTTATAGGTGCCGATGATGATATAATTCCCGCAAAAGACCTGTATGTCAAAAGCGATGCGGGCGGGTATTATATCGAATATAATATGCCGGGTGATGTATTCTTCGGTTGTCTTGACGGGACCTATAATTACGATGGTGACTCGTACTGGGGGGAGCCGACCGATGGTGATGGCGGCGGTGATGTCGATCTCGTGGCGGAAGTTTATATAGGCCGAGCTTCAGTCGGCAATACAACCGAGGCGGATCGCTTTGTCGATAAGACCCTCTGGTATTTGACCAAACAGCATACCAATCTGCAAAATGTTTTGCTTGTCGGCGAGTATCTCGGTTTTGGGGGTGTCGCCGATTATGCAAATGCCTACATGGATGAATTAGTAGACGGATCCAGCGCCCATGGTTATGTCACCGTGGGTATTCCTTCGGATCAATACGCGATTGATAAACTTTATGATTATGATTGGCCCGGCAATGACTGGCCGCAATCGGAATTGAATAATCGTATTAATGCCGGTTTACACGTACTTAATCATCTTGGTCATGGCAGTGAAGATTATGCCATGAAACTTTATAATTCAGATGTTATGGCGGATTTGACCAATACAGATCTTTGTTTAGTGTATTCACAAACCTGCCTGGCCGGTCATTTCGACGGCGTTGATTGTTGGGCGGAATATATGAACATTAAAACCGATCATGGTGCTTTCGCCGTCATTATGAATGCTCGATACGGATGGGGAGAATTTGAAAGTACCGATGGACCGTCGCAAAGATTTAATCGTGAATTCTGGGATGCCGTGTTTAGTACATCGGAAGGCAAACCGGAGCTCGGGCGCGCGAATCATGATTCGAAGGAAGATAATCTTTATCGTATCAATGAAGACTGCATGCGCTGGTGCTATTACGAGTTAAATTTATTCGGGGATCCATCCGTGAGCGTTTTGGGTGTTACGGGACTTAAATTTGCTTATCCCAACGGCGTTCCGGAAATGATCCTACCGGGTGAAGCCGCGTCCTTTGAGGTTGTGGTATCCGGTGCCGGGGACGGTGTCCCGGTCCCGGGCACAGGTCAACTGCATTACATAATTAACGGCGGCCCGGTGGAAACAGAATGGATGACCGAATTGTCAGCCAATCATTATGAAGCCACGTTGCCCGGCGTCCTCTGTGAAGATGTCCTTGAGTTTTATGTTTCTGCCGAAGAAGAGGTCAATGGTCGAATTTATAATCCAAATCCAAATTCGCCCTTCCGTCCGTTAATCGCAACCGGCATCGATACCGTTTTTGCCGATGATTTCGAGGCTGATAGCGGCTGGACTATTTCGGGCGGTTTATGGGCCCGCGGGACGCCAACGGGTGGTGGTGGACAATATGGTGATCCGGATCCAAGCAGTGCCTACTCCGGTATGAATGTATTCGGCTACAATCTAACCGGAGATTATGAAAACAATATGCCGGAGAGGCATCTGACCAGCCCCGCGATAGACTGTTCGGAGATATCCGGCGCAACTCTAAAATTCTGGCGTTGGCTGGGTGTCGAGCAATCGGCTTATGATCACGCCTATGTCCGCATCAGTACCAACGGAATAAACTGGACGACGATTTGGGAAAATTCAGGGACTATTTCGGACGGTGCCTGGAACGAAATAGAATATGATATTTCGGATATCGCTGACGGCCAGCCGACCGTGTATGTCCGCTTTACCATGGGTACAAGTGACGGATCCTGGCGATACTGCGGATGGAATATTGATGATCTCAAAGTTATCGGCTATGTGTGCGGTACGAACGCTCCTATAATCAGTACGACATCGATTCCGGATTGGACAGTCAACCGGCCGTACTCGTTCAAGATGGAAGCTGTCGGCGGTATGGGTACCATTGTCTGGTCGGATGAGTACAATGACCTTTCCGGAACCGGATTGAGTTTATCATCGACCGGTTTTCTCGAGGGAACGCCCGCTTCTGCAGGAGTGATTTCATTTACGGCCCAGGTTGTTGATGATTCCCTGCAGACCGACGAGGAGCCGTTCAGCTTTACCATAAATCCCTCGATGGCGGTGACGACTGCGACACTTCCTGATTGGACCGAAGATGTTGCATATTCGCAGCAATTAACGGTCAGCGGCGGGACCGGAGCAAAAACATGGAGCGATAAGAATTCAGAATTGGCCGGCACCGGTTTAACCCTATTGGCGAGCGGTGCGGTATCAGGAACACCGCCAGTAGCGGAATCAATCAGTTTCACCGCTCAGGTTACCGATATCACGGGGGACGTGGCCGAAAAGCAATTGGGATTTACGGTAAATCCGGCGATAGCTATCACGACCGAATCGGTTCCGGACGGAACCGTCGACGCTCCTTATTCACAGCAATTGGAGGCAACCGGCGGAACCGGAGTAGCGTCGTGGGTCGATAAAAACAGTGACCTTGAAGGAACCGGTTTAACGCTTTCATCGGGCGGCCTTCTTTCGGGTACGCCCGATACGGCTGCTGAAATCTCCTTTACAGCGAAGGCGACGGATAGCGTCGGCTCTGTCGACGAAAAGCTGTTCACGTTGACAATTTATCTCCAACTCGAAATTATAACCGCCGATGTTCCCGATTGGACGGTCGAGAATGATTATTCCTTCCAGCTTGAAGCCGTCGGCGGTGTCGGGGAAGTCGTCTGGTCAGATAAAAATAATGACCTTGACGGCAGCGGTTTGACATTGTCGTCATCAGGTCTGCTATCGGGGACCCCAATAACGACCGCGGAATATACATTTATTGCTTTGGTTACCGATGATTCCAAACAAGCCGATGAACAGCAATTTACGCTGACGATTAATCCGCATATTGAAATCACAACCGAGTCGGTTCCGGATTGGACAATCAACTTTCCATATTCTTATCAGATCGTGTCAAGCGGTGGTACCGGTAATATTACATGGGCGGATAAAAATGGAGATCTGTCCGGTAAAGGATTGACTTTATCTGCTGATGGATTATTATCCGGAACGCCAACTTTCCTCGGTTCCGTAACATTTATCGCCATAGCCGGCGATCAGGGCGGCGATGCGGTTGAAAAGCAATTCGCGTTTACAATTAATCAGGCGGTTTTGATTTCGACGATTTCGCTACCGGAAGTCACTTGCGGAATAGCTTATTCCTACCAGACCGAAGCGTCGGGGGGTACCGGCACGCTGACATGGAGTGATAAAAACGGAGTCCTTGATGGTACCGGTTTGACTCTTTCAGAAACTGGTTTGATTTCCGGGACACCACCCAGTGCCTCTACCATCAATTTAATGATTCTGGTTACCGATCAGATCGGGGCAACGAGGGAGAGAATGCTGCCGTTAACGGTCAATCCGCTTCTTGTTATAACCACCGATGCTCTTCCCGATTGGACTGCCGGCCAGACCTATGGTCAGCAACTCGAAGTTATCGGCGGAACCGGAGAAAAAACCTGGGTGGATTTAAACAGCGACCTTGAGGGCAGCGGGCTGACCCTGGATACAGCCGGCTTGGTTTCAGGAATACCCTCAGGTGACGGTTTAATAAGCTTCACCGCAAAGGTAACGGATCATTGTGGTGACGAAGAAGAACATCAGTTTGAGTTCAATATTAATCCCGCGGTGGCAATTACCACGACGGAACTGCCGAATGGTATTGAAGGTGAAGCTTATTCGTATCAGCTTGAGGTAAGCGGCGGAACCGGCGATCTGCTCTGGAACGATATGAACGGTGATTTGGACGGGACCGCATTTACCCTATCCGAAAGTGGCCTGCTCAGCAGTTCTTCGGCGGTCGGGACGGTAAGTTTCACGGCCGAGGTAGTTGATATCACCGGAAGCAGCGACTCCAGATTGTTTAATCTTGAATCGATACTCGAGTTTCTCTGCGGTGATGTCAATGCCGATGGAGAGGTTAATATTTTCGATGTTACATCGTTAATCGGCTATTTGTATCTCGGCGGCATAGAACCGGATCCTTTGGAATCGGCCGATGTCAACAATGATGGAGAGATTAATATTTTCGACGTTACTCATTTAATTGGCTATCTGTATTTGGATGGGCCAGCGCCGGATTGCCCGTAATACGAGATGTATTCGAAAACCAGGGGACGGTGATAAACCGTCCCCTTTATTTTTTGTTGACATTTCCGAGATATAATATAAATTAAGTAATCGGAGTTGACCAAGAACCTGATATTCCGGAAAGGAGACGTAATTTATGACCGCTCGAAAGAATAAAGTTGATTTAATATTGCGCTCCGTCCGGGATTGCCGCTAAGTTGTTTTAACCGTTCAGCCGGTTCAGGCTGACGTCAATCCTGTTCAAGCGTTATCATTTTAAAAAATCGATGCGGGCGGTTGTACACTGCCCGCTATCGGATAATGCAGGTGAACGATAAAATAATAAGGAGACATATAATGATTGGCGATATTAATTCAATAGCCTTTGGCAAATTAGTTAAACGCGCTTTTAAATTAAGTGCAACGAAGAAATACCATAATACAATCAGGAATTGAAAAAATGAATTTACATAATTTAGGCTGGAACGAAAAATTCAGCCGGTATTTTAAAGAATATGAAAATTCCGGTTTTATCCCGGCCCGTGTAATTCTGGAGCATAAACAGATTTATAGAGTTATTTGTGCTCACGGTGAATTTACGGCAGAAGTATCAGGCAAATTTCTCCATAAGGCCGTATCGCGAGCCGATTTTCCGACAGTCGGTGATTGGGTGGCGGTGGCTTTACCATCCGGGGACAGCAAGGTAATAATACACGGCTTGATTCCGAGGAAAAGCAGTTTTTCCCGAAAAGCGGTATTGGCCGGCGGACCCAAGTATGGATATGGAAAAACCGAGCAACAGCTCCTTGCAGCCAACATCGATAACGCTTTTTTGGTTTCGGGTCTCGACGGGGATTTTAATCTTCGACGTCTTGAGCGCTATCTTGCCATAACCTGGGATAGCGGCGCCAATCCGGTTGTTATTCTTAATAAGGCTGATCTCTGTCCGGACGCGGATGCGTATATCAAAGAAGTGGGATCAATTGCATTCGGGATTCCCGTTCTGGCTATCAGCGCTACGGAGAAAGATGGTATAGAGCAGCTTTATGAGTACCTGGAAGACGGCAAAACAGTGGTTTTCCTCGGTTCATCCGGTGTCGGCAAATCAACAATTATTAACAGCTTGCTCGGTCAGGAGATTTTAAAGGTCGGTGAGGTGCGGGCGTATGATCGTCGAGGACGACATACGACGACTCATCGCGAGTTACTTTTCCTGCCGAAGGGCGGCATTGTTATCGATACGCCCGGTTTACGGGAACTTCAAATGTGGGGCGACGAGGAGGGCTTGAAGCGTACGTTTGATGATATCGAGGAGCTGGCGGCGCAGTGTCGTTTTAATGATTGTAAACATAACAGCGAACCGGGATGCGCGGTCAGGAAGGCTCTGGAGGACGGCAGCCTGAATGCGGATCGATTCGGGAATTACTTGAAACTGCAAAAAGAACTCAGACATCTGTCCCTTCGTCAAAATCAGAAAGAAAAACGGCAGTCCGAAAGAGCGTGGGACAAAAGGATCAGGCAATATTTCAAAGAACGCAAAAAACTCCAAGATGAGGGGATCTTATAGTAAAAGACTTAATCCGTAACATTAGGACGAAATTTATTTAATGAATAGTATACCGGCAGGTTTCATTCCGATTATTCGTTATTGCCTGCCGGTGTAAAATAATTCATTTTTACATTATCCCAACAGCCGGCATCTGCCCGTTCGGGATAATACTTGACAGCCACCTAAAAAATGCTCTAAATTCATAGACAATAGAGTTTTTGAAAATATTTTCACCGAGGAGGATTGAATGGATGCTAAATTATCGAACCAGAGTGCACTGACCTGGTTTCTGCAACGAATTACCGGTCTGTTCCTCGGTTTTTTTCTGATAACTCATATAAATGTCCAGCATCTGTTTCACGACATAACCATTCATGGTCTGATTAATTTTGAATCGGTACGTGAGAACCTGGCTTCATCGAACTTATGGAAGGTGTTCTATTTTCTATTTGTCCCGATGGTTATATACCATGCGTTAAATGGCATTTGGCAGATTATTGCCGATTTTCGTATTTCCCGAGGAGCCGCGATATTGATTAAGGCGCTGTTCTGGATACTGGGCGCATTGTTGACCGTGATCGGCGCGCTGACATTGAATAACCTCTTTTAAGGAGCGGCATAATGCCATTTAAAAAATATTTGGGCGGCCTCGTCGAGGACGCCGAATTGAATAAAAACGCGGGAAATTTCTCGTACTGGGCGCATCGTATAACCGGTATCGGGCTGTCGATTTATCTTCTCCTCCACATTTATGTCCTGTCGTCGGCGTTATCCGGCCCGGAAGAATTCACTCAGCGCATGCAGGATGTTCAGAGTCCACTATTTGCCTTGCTGGAAATAATACTGTTGGCCGGTGTATTCTTTCATATGCTCAATGGTTTACGAATTACGCTCGTTGATTTTTTCGGCTGGACACGCCACCACAAGCTATTTTTGATTTTGGCCGTGGTTTTCTTTGCGGCATTGATGATAATTACGATTGTTTTGCAATTACCGAAATTTGACATTGGCAACTATGGCGCGGGAGGATGAGTCTGATGTTTTATGATATTCTTATAGTCGGTGGCGGGCTGGCCGGATTGCGCGCGGCGATCGCAGCTCATGATGCCGGGGCAAAAGTCGGGTTGATTTCCAAGATTCATCCGGTACGCTCGCATTCCGGTGCGGCACAGGGGGGAATCAATGCGGCGCTGGGGAACAATCCGGACGGTCGCGATGATAGCCCGGAGCGTCATGCCTATGATACCGTTAAGGGTTCCGATTATCTGGCCGATCAGGATGCGGCCGAAATTTTGGCTGATGCGGCGCCCGGAACTGTAATAGAGTTGGAACATTGGGGATGTCCGTTTTCGCGATACGAAGATGGTACGATCGCGCAGCGTCCGTTCGGCGGGGCCGGTTTTCCACGCACCTGTTATGGTGCCGATCGGACCGGACTGTATCTTTTGCATACATGTTACGAACAAGCGGTAAAACGCAACATAGAAGTTCTTTATGAACGGTTTGTTACGAAAGTAGCCGTTCGAAATGGGCGATGTGCCGGCGTCGTGGTAATGAATATGCACAGCGGTGAATTTCAAACCATCGGTGCCAAAGCGGTGATATTCGCCACCGGCGGTTCCGGGCGCGTCTATTCGGTGAATACTACCAATGCCCATTCTTCGACCGGATTGGGTGTGGTCATGCCTTACTGGGCCGGTGTACCGCTGAAGGATATGGAATTTATCCAGTTTCATCCGACCGGACTTGAGGGCTCGTCGATTTTGATGACCGAAGGTTGTCGAGGCGAAGGCGGTTATCTTATCAATAACATCGGCGAGCGGTTCATGAAAAATTATGTGTCCGAGAAAATCATGGAGCTGGCGCCCCGCGATATCGTTGCACGGGCGATAAAGACGGAAATAAATGAAGATCGCGGGTTCGAAGGAAAGTATGTGCATCTGGATCTGCGTCATCTCGGTGCGGATCGAATCAACGAACGCCTGCCGGGCATTCGTGAAATCTGTATGAAATTCAAAAACATCGATCCCATAGACGAACCGATACCGATTCACCCGGCCATGCATTACACGATGGGCGGTATCGATTGCGATAAGGATGGTGTGACTCCCCTTGAGGATTTTTATGCCGCCGGGGAATGCTCCTGCGTGTCGGTGCACGGGGCTAACCGGCTGGGCGGTAACTCGCTTCTGGAGACAGTTGTTTTCGGGGCACGGGTCGGGGAGTACGCCGCCAATAAAGTGAAGGGCAGAAACGAACCGGCTGACGGCGAGGCTCTCGATAGAGCGTTGAAAGATGAGGCCGAGCGATACAAGATGCTGCGGTCGTCGGATGGCCGCGAAAATCCGTATCATATCCGGAACGAGCTTTCCGAGTTGATGAACGAGAAATTCGGTATTTTCCGCAATGAAGTCGATATGCAAAAAGGATATGACGAAATCCGAAGGCTACGCGCGAGATTTAATCGTATACGCCCGATTCCCGAAACAGGGAAGTTCAATTATGATTTTCTCTGGGTGACCGAGATTGCCGGAAACATCGATGCCGCCATGGCGATCGCCAAAGGGGCACTGAATCGGACCGAATCGCGCGGTGCACATTATCGCAGAGATCATAAAGAACGCCGTGACGAGGAATGGTTGAAACATACCTTATGTAATTATACGACCGAAGGACCCGAGATATCATACAAAGAGGTTACCATTACGAAGTTTGAACCTGAAGAGAGGAAGTATTAATATGCCGACCTTTGAAGTTTTCAGATTTAATCCGGAGCATGACGAGGACGCCTATTTTCAGGAATACGAACTGCCGGAAATTAAGGGGATGACGGTTCTGGAAGGGCTGTATTATATTCTTGAGAATATCGATCCCACGCTGGCTTTCCGATCATCGTGTCGGCAGGGTGTCTGCGGTTCGTGTGCCATGCACATCAACGGGCAGTACCGGCTGGCGTGCGAAACACAGGCGGCCATGATGGGATCAAGGATTATCATTCGCCCCCTGGCGCACATGAAAATAATCCGTGATCTGGTCGTTGACATGGATCCGTTTTTCGCCCAGTATGAAACTATCAGACCATATCTTATTCCGGCCGAAGAAGCTGGTGAGCGAGAATACAAGCAATCTCCGAAACAACGCGCGAAGATCGACCATCATGTCGATTGCATTTTATGCGCCGCCTGTTATGGTTCCTGCCCGGTGGTAGCAACCGATGATAAATATCTCGGTCCGCATGCTTTGCTGAAGGCACTTCGGTTCGTGGATGATTCGCGCGATGGCGCGACGGGGGAGAGGCTGGCGCTGGTGGCGACCGATGAAGGTGTATTTCGCTGCCATACGATATTCAACTGCCAGCAGGTCTGTCCGAAAGATTTGGACCCGACCGGCGCTATCGGCAAACTTAAAATGAAATCGATATGGGCCAAATTCACGGGTCGATTGAAAAAGACGGGGTAAAATACAGATTATACATTAGCCGGCATTTTTTACCCTGTTAGCCATCCTGCAAAATGCTTTGACAATTGTCTGGTGTAGATTAATTTATAGAGTAAAACCTATATTAGAATCGCCAATATCGAGGGTAACCTATTGGACTCGGGAAATGATGAATTAAAGAAACCTCCTTTTTTAAAGAGGCTGAGATATTCTCTTAAGAGGAGTTTTTCATCCCGGAAATTACTTAATTATGAGATGGAGGTTAAGTGTAAATATTCGCCCGATACAATGATTATAAGATTTTTTGCGGCCAGAAAGCCCATATTCGTTGACATATTGATTCCCGACGATACATCAGCGCGCGTAACCGGAGTCAAGTTTTTATTTAAGGATGGGGCCGAATCGGAACGTAAAGACGGCGAGTATTTGGAGACCTACCCAAAAACGCAAATAAGGATTTACTCTCCGGCGATTGCCGATACAAGGCAAATTGAAGTACTATTTAAAAATCTGCCTGACCGATTCAATTATAAAGTTCGGGTTTTTGTCGAGAACGAAAACAATTTTGATTTGATCTTAATTAATGAAGCTGTTCAATTATTTCGAATAGGCAGGTACGATGGGGCGCTTGAGCAAAGTCTGGAATATGATAATACTTATGGTAAGAATCCGTATGTGCAATTAATGATAGCACAAATATACGATAAACAGAAAAGACCGGAACGGGGTCAAGAGTATGCCCTTAAAGCCGCTGCCAACGGCCTTGAGACGGAAGGATTGAATATATATCGGGAATTGGCGGCAGGTAATGCTTTTACTGGCAAAGACGACATATTATCATTAAAAGAACGCGGTGCCGAATGGGAGGTGCCGTCTCATTATGGCGCAATAGTTCTCTCAAAAGACCAGCAGTACATCCTGGGGCTTGACGGATGGTTTTTAAAGAAACATCGTGAAATACTTCAAATAAAAAGACCGGTCGCGGCCAGAATGCTGACCAGCCTGGATTTTAATTTCTCGAATAGGGAAAAGCTGCTGTATACCGGTTGCCGAATAATTACCCGGGACGGCCGGATTAAAAAACTGGAGTTTGAAAGATTCGTCGTCAGCGATAGCAAGGAAAGAAATATCTATATTGCCACCGAAGAGGAAAAAAGCGGGACATGGATTCTGCCCGATTTATCCGTCGGTGATATTATTGAATTCAATTATGACCTCTTCTGCCAAGAAAATAATAAAATAGAAGACAGTAAACCGCACGTTTTTATTATAACACCATTGGCCCATGAATTTCATCCAACCTATCAGGGTTCGGTCGCCATTCATTATCCGCCCAAATATGATATAATACATGATATCTCGAATAAACCTGATAATCTTGAATATTCCGAAAGTGGTGAAAATAGTAAAAAGATTAAGAAATTCAGGCTTCTGGAATATATTCCCGAAAAGAACACCGATTTTTATCGCGAAAACTATTTCAGGAATCCCATATTGGCCTGTGCGGCGTCAGGTTATTCCTGGTCTGAAATAGCCAAATTCGTATTAAATTTTAACCTGGGTGATCCCGATCTGGATGACAACCTGCCGCAACCGCTGGAGCAAATGCTCGAAGGGAGCCGCGATACATTTGAAAAATTAAGGAAGACTTTTTACTGGACCAGAGACAAATTGAAGTATGCTGCAATCGGTTCGGCGGTCGAACATATCGGGAAAATCGGCAGGGCGCAGGCAATTGTCGATTCAGGTGTTGCTGATTGCAAAGACAAAGCGTATTTATTAAATCAGATTTGCAGGAAACTTGGACTGACTGCGGAATTTATTGCAGTGTCATCCAGGTACGGTATCATATTTGAAAATCTCCCGTCCGATCAATTTGACCATGTATTTGTCAGGATCAGACTAAACGATGATTGGCTGTATCTGGATGCATCCAATCGACTTGCGGTGTTCGGATCCCGACCGGCCAATTTTCAGTCTATGAAAATGCTGGTTCTAAATTCCGGCAAACCTGTGGAAACGATGGCCTCCGAATTGCCCGAGAAAAACAGATTGGTTATAACGGAGACCCTGGATCAGATTGATTCCGGATGGTTATCAGGGACTTTTCATATCCATGCCGATGGCAATATTGCCCGGATCATTGATGAAAACTGGAAATGGTATTCTATAAATACCATAGATCAACTGCGCTCTGCGCAGACGATACTAAAGGGATTTATGCCGGGTATGTTACTGGTTTCATGTGATCGAATCTGCAATACATCGATGACCGATATATTTGAGGCGGTCGGGACACACCGGAGATGTCAACTTGGTATTTTTAAAAGCAGACGGGTGGGGATTCTTGATTGGAGGGTCCCTACGCTGCCTATAGATTACTGGAGAAATTTATCATTTGATAAGTTTTTTGTTTTTTACCAGCCGAGTCAAATTGAATTCAATCTGGTTTTTATGGATAATTTGGCCGACCAGATTGAGGAGTTTTCAGGGACGGGAAATTTCGAGAACGAAATATGCTCGATATCCGAAAATGTCAATCGGGATAAGGACCGGCTTTTGATATCCAAAAAGTTCATTATTAAGAAAAAATTCATTGAGCAAGCAGACATTCATTTATTACCCGAAGCCATGGAGCAGCTTGAAAAAACATTGCAGTTTGCGATAACGTTTAAGGTGCCGTAGGTTTTTCCAGTTTTTTCGCTTTTATACATCCATTTTCTGCAATATCTTCGGTATATCCAAAAATGTTTTGGCCGGGTGGGCGCCGGCAGCTTCTAATGCATCCAGCTTTTCTTTGGCCGTGCCCATTTTGCCCTCGACAATCGCTCCCGCATGACCCATTCGTTTACCGGGCGGGGCATAGATGCCACCGACCATGGCAATCACCGGCGTCTTCATTTTTGAAATCGTATCACAGGCGCGTTCCTCATACACTCCGCCAATTTCGCCGGTCATCACGACCGCTTTGGTTTTATCATCCTGCTCGAACATCCAAAGGATTTCATCGAACGTCGAGCCCAGAATCGGATCACCGCCCAGACCGACACAAGTTGTTTCACCATAGCCGGAATCGGTCAATGTATTGGCGATATAGTATGTAATCGAACCGGAGCGACTGACCGTACCCACACGCCCGGCCTTAAAAGCTATGTCGGGCATGATACCGAGGTTGGCCTCGCCCGGCGTGATAATTCCGGCGGTGTTTCCGCCCAGAACGGTACAACCGTACTGCATCGCCTCTTTACGAACCAAAAGCATATCATGAATCGGAATATGTTCGGGTACGACAACGACAAATTTAATTCCAGCCCGGATAGCCTCGATGGCTGCCTCTTTGACAAATTGCGCCGGAAGAAATATAACCGAAGTATCGGCGCCGGTTCCCTTGACACATTCGGCGACAGTATCAAAAACCGGTTTGCCTTCGACCTCCTGTCCGCCTTTACCGGGCGAAGTGCCGCCGACTATTTTAGTGCCGTATTCAAGCATCCGTTTGGTATGGAATTTCCCGGCGCCACCGGTAATACCCTGCACCATAATCTTCGAATTCTTATCGACGAGAATAGCCATCACTTACCCCCTTCCGCTTCAGAAGCCAATTCAACGGCGCGCCTGGAGATCTCCTCAATAGGCGTTTCGATACCATGAAATTCGAATCTTTTAAACAATTCCGGATTTTCTTTTTTGGCCTCGGCGAACATTCTGACGCCCTCCTGCCACATATTCCCGGTCATACGACAAACCATAGGTTTGGAAAGACCGTGATCTTTGAGAAACATTATAACGCCTTTCGCGAAATCATCGCAGCGCGATATTCCGCCGAACCGAGCGCCAAAGATGGCTTTCACATTTGGATTATCATCGAGCAGGACAAGCATCTTCGTCAGGCGTTCCGGGGTCGGACCGCCGCCGGAATCCATAAAATTGGCCGGCTTGCCGCCATAATAATGAATAAAATCGTTACCCATAATTCCGAATCCCGCGCCCCCGGGGAACATGCCGATGTTTCCATCAAGATCAAGGTAGGGGATACCCCATTCTTTCGCCTGTTGTTCGCGCGACGTCATTTCGCCTTCCTCGTGGCGTTTTTCGATTCCCATGGCGGCCAAATCCGGGTGACGGAAGACGGCGTCGTCATCGAGCGAAATGCGACTATCCGCGGCTATTAATTCGCCGTCGTTTGTAATTACCAGCGGATTTATCTCGGCCAGTTTGGCGTCATACGCTTTAAATAATTTGAATAAATTAATAATTATCGAGGCGGCTGATTTTACCGATTCCGAGGGAAGGCCGATTGACTTGGAGATATCAATGGCGTTGAACGTATAAAGTGCAGCATCAATATCAAATGAGCGGCGCGTGACCTTTTCGGGGGATTTCTCGGCGGTTTCTTCAATATCGACGCCACCTTCGGCCGAGGCGATAACGACCAGTTTATAATTAACTCGGTCGATCGTTACGCCCAAATAGATTTCCTGCCGGATATCGAGTTTCGGTTCAATCAGGATTTTCTCGACCGAGTAGCCTTTAATTTTAAGCTTGAATAAATCTTCGGCGATTTTTTTGGCATCGGCCGGATTTTCGACCGCTTTGATTCCCCCGGCCTTGCCGCGGCCACCGGTAAGAACCTGCGATTTCAGCACCAGCGGTTTATTAAGTTCTTTGGCGATTGCTTCCGCCTTAGCCGGTGAAGTGGCTATTTTCCCTTCAGGAACGGGGATTTTGAAATCGGCGAATAGCTTTTTGCCCTCGAATTCATATAACCTCATATACAATCACTCCAATTATTTACATATACTTTGCTACTTTTTTCACTAATTTCGGCAATGTAATAATTCATGATTAAAAGTCAATATTAATTGGTTTCGGCTCGCTCCTATTAAGCCCAAAAATTTCAATGGATTGCAAAGCTCAGCCGAAAAGACAAAAACGGTCGAAAACATAACTATGGAAATACGAAAAATTTAAAATTTTATGGTCAAACCTATTGTCTTTCGGAAGCGTTTATTATATATTAAAACCTTTGAAGATATATAAATTTGTGAAAATATTCACGAATGACGAGTATAATAGAGAAAACAACTTCCGGATGATTTCGGAAAATGTACACCATTTGATGAGGTCTCGATGGCAATAAATATTTCAAAAAGCGAAAGCGATGATCAGCTACGGCAAAAGGTTATGGAAATCAGCGGGCAGAATTTCCAAAAGTGTTACCAGTGTGGGACCTGTTCCGGCTCTTGTCCGATGGCGGAGCATATCACGGTTCAACCGCGACGGATTATGGCTCTTCTGCAACTGGGGAATCGCAAGGCATTAAGCGAGGCCAACACCCCCTGGGTGTGCGCCTCATGTCATACCTGCATGGTTCGATGTCCGCGAAGTATCGACATTACCCGGTTGATGGAGGCGCTTCGGCTGGTCAAGCTGCGCCAGAATATCGACCATGTCCATCCCAATGAACTTAAGCCCGAAGAAATCGCCAGGTTACCGCAGATTGCGATGGTTTCCGGTTTTCGCAAGATGACGTCGTGAGGTGAGAGATGAAGATCAGTTATTATCCCGGTTGTACTCTGAAAACAAGGGCGAAAAATCTCGAAAGTTCGGCGCTGGCCTCGCTGAAGGCGCTGGGTGTCGAATTCGAAGAATTACCGCGCTGGAATTGCTGCGGGGCGGTTTATTCGCTGGCTGACGATGATTTAATTCATCTGATTGCCCCGGTGCGGGATTTAATAAGGGTTAAGGAACGCGGACATGATACAGTTCTAACATTATGTTCTATGTGTTATAACACTCTGGCCCGTGCCAACGAACTGATGAAAAGCGACGAGGAAAAGCGATACACGATTAATACCTTTATGGATGAAGAGCCGGATTACGCCGGTGAAGTCCGAGTTTTGCACTTTCTTGATTTTATCCGCGATGAATTCGGCTTCGATAAGTTGAAGGAAAAAATAACCAATCCGCTGAACGGATTAAAAGTGGCTCCGTACTATGGCTGTACGCTGCTTCGCCCCAAAGAAGTGGCAATCGATTCCCCCGATCGACCGAAGTTGTTTCATCAATTTCTGGAAGCGCTTGGTGCATCGGTCATCGATTTCGGTTCATCGACAACATGCTGCGGGGCGTATCAGGTTCTTAACGAACCGGAGGCGACTCTTACAGTATCGCATGGTATCTTAATGGACGCTGTTAATCACGGCGCCGAGGCGATGGCTTTAACCTGTCCGTTGTGCGATTATAATCTGGGGCGGCGTCAGGAGGCGATGAAAGAGAAATTCGATTTTGGCGATTTTCCGATTTATTATTTCACACAGCTTCTGGCGATGGCGCTGGGATTGCCGGTTGAGGAATCGCATTTTGAATTGAATCTCGATAGTTCGACAGAGCTATTGAAAAATAAAAATATAATAAAAGAATCGGCTTAGAGGAAAATTATCGTTTTGCATAAATGTGACACAAATGTGTGTCACACAGGTGTGAAGAGGTTTTAATGAGTACAACAGTTGAAGTAAAAGAGGCTATTGAGGCAAAAATGATACCCATTTACATAATGGGGAAAAAATACGATGTCCCCGAAACGCTGACCATAATGAAGGCGATGGAATACGCGGGGTATAAGTACATACGCGGCTGCGGATGTCGGGGCGGTGTTTGCGGCGCATGCAGTACCGTTTATCGTAAACCGGGCGATTACAAAATATACTCCGGATTGGCCTGCCAGACGGTGGTCGAGCCGGAAATGTATCTGACGCAACTGCCTTTTTATCCGGCCATGCGGGCGACATACAATTTTTATGATATCACGGGTGAGCCGGAGCAGGTTTTCGGACTGTATCCTGAGTTGTTCCGATGTGTGGCCTGCAATGCCTGCACCAAGATTTGCCCGATGGATGTTGAAGTGATGGATTACATCGCCGCTTTAAAGCGGGGTGATATAAAAGCCGCGGCGGAAATTTCTTTTGACTGTATCCAGTGCGGATTATGCGCCAGTCGGTGTATGGGTGAACTTCCTCAGTATCATATCGCTCAGCTGGCCAGACGAATCAATGGTGCCTATCTAACGCCGAGGGCGGAGCATCTGAAGACAATGGTGGCGAATATCGCGGCGGGACGTTATGCCGAATGTTTGAACAAACTGAAGTCGATGAATGAGGAAACGCTCAAGAAAACGTACACAGCTCGGGAGATGGAACCGGCTACGGCCGGTGAGGACTGGACTCCCGAAGAATCCAAATGTCTGTAAATAATTTGATATGAATAGAGGTTTAATATGCCATATCCGGAAGAATTAAAAAGGTTAATAAAGGTCGTAGAGAGCACTCGCGCCGAACGAGTCGAAAAGAAAAAACATAATGTGGAAGTGCCGTTTCTCTCTTTAGATGAGCGTCACAAAATACTCGACTACCATCCCGATTTTAAGGAGGAAGGCCGAAGGGAGATAAAAGTCGGACCGAGTAAGGGATATAGAATCGCACACGAGATGTGCGATTTGCTCGAAGCTAAAAGCCGTGTCAATCCGGCCGATATTGATCTTTCAAAAATCGACTATGAGACCGATGTCCTTATTCTTGGCGGGGGCGGCGCCGGGACTTCGGCGGCGCTTCTGGCGCAGGAGCAGGGTGCGAAAGTAATTGTCGCAACCAAATTACGTCACGGCGATGCCAATACGATGATGGCCGAGGGCGGTATTCAGGCGGCCTCCAAAGGCCATAAGGATTCACCTTATTATCATTATCTCGATGTTCTCGGTGGCGGGCATTTTAAAAATGTACCGGAACTAGTGGAAACACTGGTTACGGAAGCGCCTGATGTTATCAAATGGCTCGAAAGCCTGGGGTGTAATTTCTCCAAGTTTCCCGACGGGACGCTGAAAACAATTCATGGCGGAGGAACCTCTCGCAAGCGGATGCACTTCGCAGCCGATATTACCGGAGCCGAAATGATGCGGACGGTTCGCGATGAGGCACGCAACCGCTCCAATGATATTACCGTCATCGAATTTGCGCCGGCGGTCGAACTGATTTTAAACGACAAGGGGAATTGCGCCGGAGCAGTACTTTATAATATGGAAACCGAAGAGTACATGGTTGTCAAAGCCAAAGCGGTGGTGATGGCGACCGGCGGTTCGGGTCGTTTGCACATTCAGGGATTCATGACGACCAATCATTACGGCGCGACCGCCGATGGCATCGTCATGGGTTATCGGGCGGGAGTAAAGATTTGCTTTTTGCATACGGTACAATATCATCCGACCGGAATCGTATTTCCCGAGCAGGCCGAGGGGATTCTTATAACCGAGAAATTCCGCGGTTCCGGCGCCAATCTGGTTAATATCGATGGGCAGCAGTTCGTCAACGAACGGGAGCCACGTGACGTCGAGGCCGCTTCGATTATTAAAGAGTGTATCGTCAATGGCAAGGGTGTCCCGACGCCGACCGGCAAGCTTGGTATATGGCTGGATTCGCCGATGATTGATACGCTTTCCGGTGAGGGGACGGTCGAGCGGGAATTCCCCGGAAAATTTATTCTCTATAAACGATTCGGGATTGATATTTCCAAAGAACCCATGCTTATTTACCCGACGTTGCATTATCAAAATGGCGGGTTAGAATTCAGAAACAGCGGTGAGACTTCTCTGCCCGGTCTATTTATCGCCGGTGAGGTTGGCGGTGGAATCCATGGGGAAAATCGTCTGATGGGGAATTCGCTTCTGGATATTATGGTCTATGGACGGATTTCCGGCAAAAATGCTGCCGTTTATGCCAAAGAGAAAGCGCAGGACGGGGAATTGACACTGGAGCACGTCGTCAAATATAACAAAGAATGTGACGATACCGGCGCCGACGAGGGACGCGTGGCGCCGATGATCCTTCCGGACTACACCGATCCGCGTGTCCGCGAGCGACAGTTGACGGCTCATTATGTCGGTACCTTAAGATAATTCATGTCTACTTATAAAAGAAAAGCCGCCGCATATTTCTGCGGCGGTTTTTTATTTTATTTCTTTTGATTATTTAATATTTTAGATTACATATGTTAAAGGTCAAAGGAGGACCAAAGTATAATCGAGAATGGAAACCGATTCAGGCATATCGTCGGCAATTGAAACTGAAAATGGCAGTGAAATCAAAATTGCCCGGGATAAAGGCCGCTTAACGCCTATAATTATTACCGGAATAATCATTGCGGTCGGGATGATAATTGCCGGGATTTACAAAGAACAAATAACTGTTTTTGGCGAAGAATTGATGACCCGTTACGGCCGCCAGTGGGTTGATATCTTTCTTTTGCTGATTACCTTTGTTTCCTGTACACCTCTGATGCTTCCGGTCTGGTGTTATGCATTGATTGGCGTGGCGATGGGATTCAATGTTTTTCGTTTATCGGCGGTCATGGCGGTCGGATCGGCCTTCGGCTCGCTGACGACATTTTATTTAGGGCGATTTTTCGGTAATCGTGAATGGGTCAAAAAGCGTTTTCCTAATATACTCAATCATCCCTGGACAGAGGGAAAATCGAAATTATATGTCAGCTGGATTTTATTCCTGGGGACGGCGTCGCCGATACCCTGTGATGTCTTATACGCTGCCTGCGGCGTTAAGCGGTATCCGGCTGTTCCTTTTTTGCTGCTGATGATTGCCGGGCGCTTCGTCCGATACATTTATCTCGGTTATGGATTTCATTATTTCAGCAAATTTTTCTGAATCCGTTAGGCATATTTGAAAAGGTATAAAAATGCCGGAAGTGTACGACCATCCGGAATATTATGAAATAGCCTTTTCATGGCGGGATATTCCGGCGGAAGTCGATTTATTCGAAGGCTGTTTCAATCAATATTCAAAGATTCGAGTCAAATCAGTGCTGGAAATCGGCTGCGGGAACAGCCCGCACATGGAAGAATTGATTAGCCGGGGATATACGTATCATGGCTTTGATTTAAGCGATAAAATGCTTGAGTATAGTCGGCAAAAGCTGGGTAAGATCGGGGGTAAGGCAAATCTGTTTCGCGCCAATATGGTTGATTTCAAGGTCGAATCGAAAGTGGATTTTGCTTTTATAATGCTCGGTTCACTTTTTGCGACCAGCACCACGGATTTGAACAGTCATTTCGAATCGGTCGCGGAAGCGTTGAACAAGGGCGGATTGTATCTTCTTGATTGGTGTGTCCAGTTTGAACCACCCTGGGAAACGAGGGGTGGCAGCAGCTGGGAAATGGAGCGTAACGGCATCAAGGTAAAAACAATCGTCACCTGGAAACCGGTCAATTTGGCTCGCCAAACCTTCGAGGAAAATATCGTTCTTGACGTGGACGACCACGGAAAGAAAATCACTGTTTCCGGAAAAAATATTCATCGGGCGATTTATCCTCAAGAGTTCAAATGTTATATCGGTAATCATAAGAAGTTCGAGTTTGTCGGTTGGTGGAATAACTGGAACCTGGATAAGCCGCTTGATTTTGCCGGTAAGATTGATCGTCCGATAATAATAATCAGAAGAATATAATAAAACGCCAGGTCATACTCCTGACCGTGTTCCGAGTATGGCCTGGCGTATCCCTGAAAGATTTATTCCATATACGTAAAAATCTAATTCTTTACGACGGACCAGGTGCCGTTATCGTCGGGATTGTATGTCCACCAGGCTCCGCTACCGTCAGCATACCAGACAACTCTAATGCTGAGAACGTCATTTAAGTAATAATCTACATGACCGGAGCCGTCGGCATTGATAATTGCGGCAATTCGTAATGAATCTAATCCGCTCGTGAAAAGATATGTTACGTTATAGACACCGGCAAGGTAAGTCCATGTCCAGGAGAATAGAATATCGGTCGTATTGTTATCGTACCAGTAAAAATGTCCTTCGGTTCCATCTTTGGATTCATCGGCGTAAAACCATACCCAGTTATCATAGACTACTTGATCCAAGGTCCCATCCCAAAGATATTGCCAGTGGTAGTGGGTGGCTGATTCCCAAAATCGTAGTTTAATAGTCATAGTGCCATTGGACCATGACCATACTAACGTATCGGCGGCAGAAACGAATGAAATGGCTGCTTTGGCAGCCTTTGACGGAGGGATAAAATAAGTAAACAGACTGTCGAATGAAGCTAGAGCTTCGACCCAGTCGGTGGCCATTTGTGCGTACGGATCATTTGACTGCGCCATAGCTTCGGGAACACCAACATTAATGGGCGTCGGCGTATGCTCCATGCTCGGCGTGCCGTTGGTGCCAGTTGGTGTTTCATCGTCGTCGTCGGAACAGCCGAAGGCGAGAAATACAACCAGCAATCCCAACAGCCAAATCGGATAGGTTTTCTTAAACACTTTACGTCCTCCATTGATTATGAAAATTTAACTTGCTCGCATAAGTAAAAAATTCAATCGGCGTTGTCAATATTTATAATTATCTTTTTCGATAATTGCAGAGAATTCTGGAAGAGAGTCGATATTCACCTGAGATTAGAAATCTCTTCTTCGGAATATAAAGAGTGTTATAAGAAACAGCGCCGCCGAAAAGGCGAGTGTGGTATAAATAGCAAAAGTATTGGAGAAACCATTCCCGGTCATCAGAGATTTATAATTGCTGTCCATCTCGCCTATTTTGGGTAAAATGTAGTAAAATATATCTATAATCGTTTTCCATACCGAATCACCCAGGAAATTATATACGATTTCACGGCTGGATAGCAGACCGGACACAATACGTATTATAAAATAGCCCATAATGGCTAAAACTCCGGAGCGTCCGATAACGCCGATGGCGAACACAATCGTGTATATTGCCAAAAATTGAAGGCATCCAAGTAATAAACCAAAGAAGAAATATCCCGAGAAACTATCAAGCCTGATAGCCAGGATTATCCAGATCAGGATGGTCATGGTTATCAGGATGCCGGACTTAATCATAAATACAGCCGCGAATTTCATCGAGAGAAGTCTGAAGCGATTAATCGGTTTTGAGAGAATCAGTTCGACGCGACCCCTGCTGAGATAAGCGGGGAGAAGCCAGGCTGATCCGAATACCATCAGGAAAATAACAAAACCCAAAAAGCCGCTGAAGAAAAAGGCCATAACCTCTGAAGCCAATTCAGGTGAAAACAGGCTACCTTTGGGGATGTTCCCGCTTTCGATATCAATTGAAGGAAACAGCCCGAAAACCAACAATAAAACCAGAGTAATGGCGGCGTACAGATAGATTATCTTGCTGCTCCTGATCTCCAGAAACGTGTCCAGCAATATCGCGTAAAATTTACTCATGCACCTCTTCGCCCTTAATCAACCGCATAAAACTGTCTTCCAGACTCACCTTAATCGGTGTGACCGAGATGACATCGATCTCACTTTGTCTCAGCAAATCGACCAGATTGTTTATCTGTTTGGAATCATCAAGCGTTATCGAAATAATATTGTCCTCGATATTTGCGCCGGGAAATGATTCTTTAATTTTACCGATTATGTTTTCCGTCAATCCGGCTGTTTCGACTCGGTACGCCGGTTTGGCCGTAATCAGTCCTCCGATCGGTCCCGTTTTAATCAACTTGCCCTTGTTCAGAATACCGACGCGATCGCAGACAGATTCCACTTCGGAAAGAAGATGCGAATTCAGGAAAATGGTCTTTCCCTGTCTTTTGAGATTGAGGAGAATATCACGGATTTCGCGCCGCCCGATGGGATCGACACCGTCGGTCGGTTCGTCGAGAAATATTATTTCAGGGTCATTGATCAGCGCCTGCGCCAGGCCGAGCCGCTGCATCATGCCTTTAGAGTATTTTTTAAGTTTACTGTTCCGCCAGTCGAACATCCCGACCATCTTTAAAAGGAAATCAATCTTCGTTTTTAATTCTGCCTGCGGCAGCCCGGCCATACCGCCAAAATAGAGCAGCATCTGGCGGCCGGTAAGGTATGATGGAAATTGATGATTCTCGGGTAGAAAACCTATCTTATGCCGCGCTGCTTCAGTGCTGATATCGTGGCCATTTATGGATGCCGTACCTGAAGTCGGATACAGGGAACCGAGCAGCAATTTTACCATCGTAGTTTTGCCCGCGCCGTTGGGTCCGAGCAGGCCAAAGATTTCGCCGGTATGAACGTCAAAACTGACATCATCCAGCGCGCGCACCTCACCGCGCGCGCCCCCCTTGAAGATTTTCGAGAGGTTGGTTATCTCAATCGCTTTTGAGTCGTCGATCATGGTTCAATTTAACGGATGATATCACGAATTGTTGCCAAATATATAAATCCAAGGCTACTGTAACTCAATCAATGAAATATCAAAGGTTACCGAACCGGAGGTCGGGACGGTCGCATTGGGCTGGGCGGGGGGAATCGTTCCGCCACCGTAATAACCGAAATAATCACCGGTTATAGGCGGGCCGGTTGTGCTTATGATAAAGACGGCCGCATAAACATAGTAAGTTCCGGAAGGGACATCGTCAATAGTGTAGCCGACATTCGTGCTGTTTCCACACAAACCAATTGTATTTTTTACCTCCCCATTATCGCGGTTGGTGTCATTGTCTATCATGACGGCGTATGTCTGACCGATAGCCGTAGCCGGTAAGGCTAGAGTGCCGTTTACGTCGGCGGTTGTTACAGGATTATTGCTTATATTATTATTGTCGTCATCATTATCGCTGCAACCAATTAAGAACAAAGCCGACAGGATGAAAATTGATAAAGCGAAAAGGCTCAATAAATTCGTCGATTTCATAATAATCCTCCGGAGACGATTTTTCAATTTATCGATTCTTAAAAATGGAATGTACCTTAATAAGGCGACTGAGTCAAGATAATTTGACTTAATGAGAAGTCGCGGCTTTGTTCGCCATCTGCATATAGGAGTCAAGCTGTTCTTCCATTCGAGCGGCTAAAACGGGGAGGGAATCTATTTTATTGATTTCGAGATAGGGGGTATCATTGAGATCGTATAATTCTCTGGCGGCGCCGACCCAGTGGAAGTACAACATGGAATTTTCTATCATGCCCAGTTTTCTCTCGGCATTGACGATAGCAAATCCGGAATCGCTATTCGGAAGTGACAGCAAATCGCGACCCCAGCAGTACATATTGGTTTCCAGTCCTAACATGCCGATCAGCGTCGGAATAATATCGACCTGACTGCCGGTTTTTTCGATGATTACGGGTTTTTCACCAATCAGATGCGGGGAATATATCAACAAAGGAATACGAAAATTACGCGGATCAAGCGGATATTCGGCGGATTGATGCGGGCAATGATCGGCGGTAAAAATAAATATTGTACTGTCGAATACCGGATACTGCTTCAAGTCGCTGACAAATTTGCCGATCGCCCAATCGGAATAATAAAAGACATTCAGTTTGTCGCTATCCGGAACGGAATCATCGTACACTTTAAAACGGTCATCGGGAATCATGTACGGCTCGTGGTTACTTATGGTCATAATCGACAAATTGAAAGGCCTCGGGAATTTTCTAATTTCCTGAACCATACGAGCGAACATGATATGATCGGCGACGCCCCAATCGCCGAGATAGTCCTTTTTATCAAAATCATTTAAATCGAAAAATTTATCGTATCCGACTTTCTTGAGGAAGTTGCCGATATTATCGAATTCGATATCCCCGCCATAAGTAAAAACAGACGTATAGTCATTTTCATCCAGAATTTGTGCCAGTGAACGAAATGGATAAGCCTTTAATTCTCTTTTCATAATCGAGTGTCCGGGAATCGAGGGAAACGAGCATAAGACGGCCGGAATACCCCGATTGGTCCGGATACCGTTGGCATAAAAATTCGTGAATAAAATTCCCCGGGAACTCAGGCTGTCAAACTCGGGAGTGAGTCCCAGCTTTGAACCGAGGATGCCGACTCTCTCGGCCGTCCAACTCTCCATTATGACGATTACAATATTTGGCGAAAACTCAAAATTTCTATTTCTATTAGTTTGATACGTCAGAGAATAATTATCTTCGGACGCCTTGTTCTTTATAGCCAAAAGCTTTCTTGTAGTCTGAAAAGCATCATTATCGTTATAAAACTTGTATCTCCCACTATTGCCCCTGAATCTTGCGCTGCGGTTGATGTAATCGTCGGCAACATTAAATGCAATGCTGTAAATGCTGTTCAGGGACATCTGGTCGACGAAGTAATTCTTCCCGAAGAAGGCATCACTCCAGGTCAGGTTATGTTTCCCGAATCCCCCTCGGATGCCGACCATAAGTAGTATCGGCGCCAGGATGTAAAATACGGTGACGGAACGGAAGTTGTTTTTCTTATCCATAGAAATCGTCTTTTTTATGACGAATTTGAGAGCCAATAAAAATGCGGCGCTAATCAGCAGCCATACCAAGATGAGCAGCCAAAAATCGCCGCAGACGTACAGGCTGTAGAAAAAAAGTCCGAGGTGACCGGCATAATCAACAGCCCAATAATTCATCCTGCTGCCGAAATGATCGATGTAACCCAGGTCGGCGGTACAGACGAAGAAAATAATGAGGAAAATCAGAATCAAAATAATAAATAACAGCCGTCTCCAGATTTTTTTTGAAAAATTTATAAAAGGCAGGAGTGACAGCAAAAATAAAGGCAGGATTATAACCGATAAGACGACGCTGTCGAATTTGAATCCGAGCCAGAAGGAATAAATGATATCATACGCTGAGCTACTATTTATTAAAGACATGTGAAGCAGGAGGAACAACAGCCGGTAGATGAAAAAGAAAAGGACACCGACAAAATAGACACCGGCCCATACGGCGACTTTTTGGGGTAAAAATGATAATCTTGCCATGACGGCAAATATAATATCATTTTATAGAATTAATGCCACCCAAAATAATCATATCGGGGCAATTCGAATTTTTATATGCCGGGTGACCGTTCACTCTGTAATCCGGCTCGGATCCTGGTTGCCTGCGGAACGCGGCGGATAATCCGGCTGACCCGGTATATTATACGTCGCGCGGTTATTAAGCTCCATTTGTACTATAAACCACACGGCCGGTGAGAAAACGATCCAGAGAATAAATAAAATCCAGCGATTAAGTTTGTCGCTGGAGACTTTTTCGTACAGCTCGCCGTATTTATAATGCGAATAGATAGCACCGAACGGGATGAATAAGAGCACTGTCCATAGCCCGGGATTGGCGTCCCTGTCATCGGCAAGAGCCTTCAGCTCCGTGGCCGTTTCATAATACCAATAGATGGCATAAAAGCCGATGGTGATTATCATTAATCCCACCTGCGCCCACATATCACGATATTTTACATCTTTGTTCATCTAGTCCCCGGAGTATATTCTAAGTGTCATCCTCAACAATTACGGCTGTCCCGTAGGCCAGAAGCTCTGCGGCGCCCTGCATTATGTAAGAAGTTGAAAATCTTACATTAACAACTGCATTGGCGCCGAGTTTCAGCGCCTCCTCGGACATTCTATCGAGTGATTGCTCCCTGGTTTCAGCCAGCATTTTTGTATATTCTTTTACTTCGCCGCCAATAATATTCCTTAATAAGGCCATAATATCGCGCCCGATATGCCGGGCACGAATGGTATTTCCTTTGACCAATCCCAGTACCTTCACAATTTTTTTCCCCTTTATTGTATCCGTATTGACCAGAATCATCGCTGTATCTCCTTATAACGGTCGCGGGTGTAAGCAAAAAGCCGTTCGCGAACAGTTGACACCAAGAGGACAATCAGACCCAGCCCGCCGGCGCCCACTGCAAATTTAAGAAGTAAAGGCTCGTTGGAATTCAGAAAAAAATCTCTGACCAGGCAATAACCTGCGAAAGCCAGTAAAATCATTACGCCGATCGAAAGAAGAATCCACCCGAATCCCCGCTCGAAGCGACGGTAAATTCCACTCCAGTAGTTTTCCCATACGTATTCGGGAATATCAGCATATTTCATGGCTCCGGTAACCTCCTTCAATTTTTGAAACGCCTCCAGTTCCGTACGGCATTCGGCGCAACTTTTCAGATGTCTTTCAATTTCTTCTTTCTCTTCATCGGTCAATTCGCCGTCAATATAGCCGGACAGCATTATTCTATACTTGTCGTCACCTGATTTCATTTAATAACTTCGCCAATTTTTTTCGCGCATAATAAAGACGCGACATTACCGTTCCTTTCGGGATCTTCAATAAAACCGCGATTTCCTCGTAGGAGATATCGCGAAAGTGCTTCAGCATTATTATTTCCCGGTCATCGGGGTCGAGTTTCATTATTGCATTGCGGACGCAGGCGGCTTCTTCTTCTTTTATCAAAATCGTCTCCGGATTACGAGCATCAACCAGAAGGAAGGTGTTATCATCGATGTTTACTTCCCTGGATTCATGTTTTTCGCGCCGGTGCAGACTGTCTTTGCATAGATTGATGATGATGGAATAAAACCAGGGGAAGAAACGCTGATTCCGGTCGAAACTTCCGGCGGCTTTAAACACCTTTATAAATGCCTCCTGCGAGATATCATAGGCTTCATCCGAACTACCAACCATCCCCAATGCCAAAAAATATGCCCTTTTTTTGTATCTTTCGACCAGCATTTTCATCGCCGACTTTTTTCCGGCCAAAATCTCGGCCATAAGTCTGCAATCATCATTATCTTCGTTTTTCACTCTATATACCGGGCAAATTAAATTTTATTCATGACTTTTTCATTTTTCCACGATTCAGGTTGTTTTTCAGGAAATTTCAACTTCCTGCGGAATGCTGAGCATCCGCCTTATCTCTTTTTTCTTTTCCGCTTTGTTCAACAGCCTGATGAAGACGGTCTTTCTTTTTGAATCGGTATCGATTTTGGAAACCGCATAATGGAAATCGCATAACGAGGCAATCTGATGGAGATGTGTTATAACCAATAATTGATAATCGTTTGACAGTGCCAGGAGCCTGTCGGCCACTATATTGGCGGTTTTACCGCCGATTCCGGAATCGATTTCATCAAAAGCAAGCAGCGGTTTGTATTTTTTATAACGCTTGCGGTCGGCCGCTTTCAGCGCCAGCATAATTCTGGAGATTTCGCCGCCCGAGGCTGTTTTCGCCAACGGCTTAAGCGGTTCGCCGGGATTGGCTGATATCAAGAATCGACCGGTTTCCAGCCCTTCCGGGCCCGGTTTAACCAATCGATTATCCAATCTGATACCATCCGTATCATCTTCATATATAAACTCGTACTTAAATGAAGCCGAGTCGATACCGAGTTTTTTGAGCTCTCTAATTACCATTTTCTCCAAATCGTCCGAGGCCTGTTTCCTCATTGTCGATATCTCTTTCGCCAGCGATTCGTATTTTGCAAAAAGACGGTTGTTTTCATTTTCCAGTAAACTTATTCGTTCCTCTACGTCAATTTTATGTTTGAGTTGCTCATTTATTTGTTCCAGCGTCGAAAGAATCGATTCCTCGGAACCGCCATATTTTTTCTTCAGGCGATAAATTTCATCTAACCGCAGGTTTATCTCTTCAAGCCTTTCGGGATTGTCCGGAATGCCGGATAAATATGCCTCCATTTCGCCGCGAAATTCCTCTAAATTGATTATCGCCTGATCAAGCAGTTCCGCTCGTTTGACTAGAGCTTCATCGACGTGGGTAATACCTGACAGTTCTTTCCGGCAAGTATTTAATATTTCGAGCGCCGAATTTTCATTCTGCTCCAGAAGATTCAATATAATCGATGATTTTTCACCGAGCAGCTGCGAGGAATCGAGAATTTTCTTTTCGGCAATTAATTGCTCCTCTTCGCCGGAGAAGATTTTTGCTTTCACGATTTCTTCTTTTTGGAACAGAAGCAACTCCCGCTCGTTTTTTTCGATATCGATCCGCGCCTGCAGCCGAGCCAATTGTCTTTTTGTACTGTCCCAATCGTAGTACAATTGTCGGACGACCTCTACCTTATCGTCCAATCGTGCAAAGCGATCAAGAAAGGCGGGGTGATTTTTCTCATCAAGCAACAACTGATGAGAATGCTGACCGAAAAGTTCGGCCAATAAATCGGTGATGGATTTTAGCTGACCGAGCGTTATCAAGCGATCGTTGATGAAGCATTTCGAGCTTTTGGTCAGGGCAATTTCGCGTCTTAAAGTGATTAAATTATCCTCATAATCGATTTCGAATTCAATCAGTTTATCCTCGATTTCCGGAAAGTCGGCAATCAAGAAATCACCCTCGATCACCGCCAGTTTGGATCCGGAGCGGATATCGTCTTTGTCCGCCTTTTCGCCCAACAAACAGGCCAAAGCACCGACGATTATCGATTTGCCGGCGCCGGTCTCACCGGTAAGGACATTCATGCCGTCCTCGAAATTTATCTCCACCTTTTTCACCAGGGCGAAATTCTCTATATATAATCTCCTGATCATATTTGCTCCTGGCGACGTTTTATCAACTCCGCAATTTCTGTCATCAGTAGCCGAGATTCTTCGGTATCACCTTTCTCCTCAGCGACTTTAAGCTCTCCTTTTAATCTGTCAATTACTCTTTCCCGCTTGTAATTTGACAGTTTGCCTATGTAATCTCTTATCATCAAGCGGATATTCTGGCTTTGCCAATTAAAACCGGCCAGGGCGGTAATCTGTGAAGCAAGATCCGTATTCTCCGATAAATCGATCAGGCTATTTACGGAAATGTCTCCGTCCGTTTTATAAACAGCCAGCATGAGTGAGAAGATCTTCCTGAGAGGCTCCGACTGGAAATCATCGGCGGCGATTTTTTCGATCACGAGTTCGAAATGTCCAGGGTGGTTGAGTAACAGTGAGAGCAGATCCCGTTCCATGTCAATTATCTTTTTGGGCGGTTTAATTTCACCTGACCGCTTTAGTGTGGTTTTTTGTCGGGGGAGAAGATTATAAAAATTTTGCGTCTCGGTCTGTAATCTCTCAGCAGCTTCGGCGACAAAAAGTTGCCGACGGGTACTATCTTGAATTTTACCGGCCAGTTCGGCCAGTTCTTTTACCAGTTTCTCTTTGCCGATAATTCCCTGTTTTTTAATATCGATTTCACGGGTGCGAAATTCAATGTAACCTCGCGCCTTTTGTTTTATTTTTTCGATACCGTCGGCGCCTTTATCGACGGCGACTTTATCGGGGTCATCGCCCCGGGGCGGTATCATTACCAGTACTTCCATACCGGCGTCATATAACGTATCAACCGAGCGTATAGCGGCCTGTTCGCCGGCCGAGTCGGCATCAAAAAAGAGATAAGCCATATCGGCAAACCGCGCCAGCAGCCGCGCCTGTTGCGCCGTAAAGGCGGTACCTGAAGAAGCCACGACGTTTTTTATACCGGCCTGATACAATGAAATTAAATCGAAGTAACCTTCGACAATTATAACTTCATTTTTTTCACGAATAAATCGGCGGGTGAAATTGAGTCCGTAGAGGACGTTGCTCTTTATGTACAGTTTGGTTTCGGGGGAGTTAATATATTTGGCCGTCTCGCCTTTTTTAAGGGCGCGCGCGCCGAAAGCAATCGGTTTGTCGCTTAAATTAAATATTGGTATCATCAGCCGCTGTCGAAAGCGATCGAAATATTTATCACTTTTTTCCGAATGGGAAATCAGACCGGCTTTCATCAGTTCGCCAGGGAAGAGGCCTTTTTTCAAAGCGTAGTTAAGATAGCCGTCCCATTCCATCCCCGATAAACCTAATTGAAAGAAATCGATGGTCTCATCGGACAGTCGGCGGGTGTCATGCAGATATTTAAAGATGTCGGTTTTGTACCTTTCCGAATGAAGAACTTTTTTAAAATAATCCAGCGCCAATTGATGGGCATAGTGCAGCCGTTCCAGCTCTTCTTTGGAAGTGCTGTCGGTTCTTTTTTCGGGAATGGTAATGCCGGCTCTTGAGGCCAGCAGGCGGACGGCATCGACAAACGTCATATTTTCATGTTCCATCAGGAAAGTTATGACATTTCCGCCCTTGTTACAGCCAAAACAATAGTACATCTGTTTATCGGGTGATACAGAAAATGACGGGGCTTTTTCATTGTGAAAAGGGCAAAGGGCCTGATAATTGCGCCCCCTTTTTTTCAGACGAACGAACTCACCGATAACTTCGACGATATCAGTGGCCTGTCTGACCTGCTCGATTATGTCCTGAGGAATTGACGGCATTATTTTAACTGCACCACCGTTACCCCGGCGCCGCCTTCGTTCCAGTTACCAAGCCGGATATTTTTGACTTCTTTGCGGTTTTTTAAAAAATCGCTGACCATTTTTCTCAGGGTACCGGTGCCTTTACCGTGGACAACATAAATTTGCTGAAAACCGGTAAGAATGGCCGAATCGAGAAATTTGTCCAGCGCTTCTTTCGCCTCATCGACCGTCATCCCGCGCAGATGTATCTCCGGCCCGGAGGCTGTTATATCACGCAAACTGCCGCTCTGCACCGGTTGTTTTTTTTCGGCTACGGCTTTGATTACCTTATGTAAATCAGCGATATCTACCACTGACATAATATTGCCGATTCTGATTTTGCCCTTTTTATCACCGGCATAACCGACGAATTCGCCCTCTTTCTGAAGTGACTCAATCAGCACTATATCACCCGGTTCGAATTTTTCTGTCGTAGTCGGCGCGGGAAAATGTTTTTTGCCCAGGCGGTCGAGTTTACTTTTTTTTCGTTTTAGAAATTTCTGGGCGTCCTTGATCGATTTTTCCGAAGCTTTACTCTCACGGATTTCTTTAACCAACCGTTCAATCTGGACGCGGGCATCGGCAAGAGTATCTTCCAGGTCCTGCAGGTGTTCCTTTTTTATATTGTCGATTTCTTTTTTAAATTCATCTATCTGGCTGTTGTACCGCTTTTCCAGATTGACGGCATTTACGAGCTTTTCTTCGAGCAGTGCTTTATCTCTTCTCAGGATGGTAAGCTCTTTCTCCAGCGAAGCGATTAAATCGGACAACGAACGTTCACCCTGACCGGTAAGACCGGCGGCCTGATCGGTTATATCCCCAGGCATTCCCAGCCGGCTCGCGATTTCTACGGCGTACGATGCACCCGGAATGCCCGTATGCAGCCTGAACGTTGGTTTAAGGGAATCGCGATCGAATTCAAATGAAGCGTTTTCAACCTCGGGATGCGTCATTGGCAGTGTTTTAAGCTGCGAGTAATGAGTCGTGACCATCAGTTTCGCTTTCAGGTCGGTCAATTTCAGGATAATCGCTTCCGCCAATGCGGCCCCTTCTTTGGGATCCGTTCCGGCGCCGATTTCGTCCAGCAAAACCAGGCTGTTTGAATCGGCATTTCGGACGGCATATATAATCTGCCGTACATGCGATGAAAAGGTTGAAAGCGAAAGCTCGATTGACTGCTCGTCACCGATATCGGCATAGATACTTTCGAAAATGCCGATTGCGGAATTTTCAGCGGCCGGAATGTGTAATCCCGATTGCGCCATTAAAATTAATAGCCCGACCGTTTTCAAGGCGACCGTTTTGCCGCCCGTATTGGGACCGGTTATTATCATCGCCAGGGTACCGTCATTCAGCACGTAGTCATTGGGGACGATAGTATTCTGTTCTTTGGTATAATACAGAAGTAACGGATGTCGGGAAGCGGTCAAACCGAAGCCGCTTGGATTTTTTAATTTAGGCTTATTGCCATCGGTTTTGATGGATAACAAACCGGCGGCGTGTATCGAATCGAGAATGCCAATAATCTCGGTATTGGTCATCAGGCGATCGGCAGCCTGGCCGATCAGCGATGTTATATGTCTCAGAATGCGATCGATTTCAAAGCGCTCTTCCTGTTTCAATATTCCCAGCTTATTATTATGCTCGACAATTTCATTGGGTTCGACAAACATCGTTGCGCCCGACTGGGAACGATCATGGATGATGCCGGAATCCGGTCGATATTGCCCGGAAACGACAGGAATTACATAGCGACCGTCTCTTTGCGTGACGGTATCATCCTGCCATCCCGGAGATTTTTGCCGTCCGGCCAGAATGTTCTGCAGGCGTGTTGTTATTCGATTTTTAAGATCGCTCAGTTCCATCCGGATTTTTTTCAGCTTTTGGGAAGCGGAATCCAGAATTTCGCCGTCCCTGTCAATGGCCTTATCGATTTCTGTCTTAATCTCGGGGTAAGGATGCAACTGGGATAAGTATTCCGCAATCAGGGGAAAGCGGTCGCGATTGGTCAGGCTGTCTCTATCCGATCCGGCATAATTGTGAAGGCTGGAGGAGACTTCAATCAGTTCTTTAATTTTCAGAAGCTCTTTCGGTTCCAGAAAAACCCCCTCGGTTTTTGAGCGCTTTATCAAAGCGGTGGCATCCTCGAGACGATACAAAGGAAAGGCTTCACCGAAACGAATAATATCTTTCATCTGCGAGACTTCATCGAGTCGTGCCGCGACCGCGTCGGTGTCGGTCATGGGAAACAGCCGATCAATAAGATTCATCCCGTAATGAGTTAAACAGAGCCCCCTTAATATGGAAATGATCTTGTCATATTCCAGAACTTCCAGTGTATGTTTATCAAATCCGGGCATGTTTAATATATAATAAGAAAGCCGGTTATACCGGCTGAAATATAAGAATTTGTCGGGGAAATAAAAACAGCTTTGTTGTAAGTTTTTTAATCTTTTGTTCCGAAATATTTGTCCATCTGAAACATAATCTTATATACCTGCTCGCGTGATTGCGAAAGTTCCAGCCTTTCCTCCGGAGGCATATCAACTGCTGATTGCTGCAGCAGTGTTTTTTCAACCTTATTCATGAAATTGGGATTATTGGGATGAAACGTGGCGGAGCCCTCATAGATAAGCGGCAAGGTCTTGGCAAAGGATGAGCCGAGGAAAGATTCGTCAAAATCGACATAAAACTTGTCCGGCATCGGAGCCAGGAATACAAGAAAAATCAGGAAACTGATAATTATCCATCCCCGAAGAGCGCCAACAAGGGCACCTCCCAGTTGGTCCTTTTTGCCAAGTTTCTGAAGATTGGCCACTCGATAAAATAACATGCCGAGAACCTTAAAAACGGCGTATACGAGAGCGAGTAAAACGACGAATGATATAATGGCTGTGACCAACGGTGAACCGCCTATCTGGGCATAAATTTTTTCCGCAATAATATCAATATAATTGATGGAAACAATGACGGTCGCGGTAAGAATAACCAGCGCGATTATCTCGCGAATCAGACCTTTCTTTGAACCGACAATAACCGCTGCCACCAACAGCACCAAAAGAACGATATCTATCCAATTCATTGTTTAAACTCCTATTTTATCCTCCCCAAGCCTGATGTCGCGAAGCTATTCGGCGGCCCCGGATAGTATTTCGACGACCAGTCGGTTGATAAATTTGCCGTCGGCTTTACCTTTCGCCTCAGCCATCACTTCTTTCATAACCAATCCGACCTTGGCCGGAGAATCAGCTCCCGTTTTGGTAATGGCGTCCTTGATTATCTCTCTAAGCTTATCTTCGGAAAGTTGCTCCGGTAAATAGTCCATTATAATTTTAAGTTCCGCGGATTCCTTTTCCACAAGATCGTCACGATGGCCCATCTTAAACTGCTCGATTGAGTCTCGTCTTTTTTTGGCGGCGCTGCCCAGGACGCCGATAACGTCATCCTCAGTCAGGTCCTCACCCTTTTCGATAGCTTTATATTTGATATCAGATTTTAAGCCCCGAAGGACGAGCAGTTTGGCCTTTTCGCCGCCCTTCAGGGCTTTCTTTATATCTTCATCAATTCTTTGCAAAAGAGTCATAAATATTATTTTTCTTCTGCCTGGAGCTTGCGCATTTTGCGACGCGCAGCATTAAGTTTACGTTTTCGTCTCTCCGACGGTTTTTCAAAATGCTGGTGTTTTTTTATATCCGAGAGTATCCCGGTTTTTTCGCAAAACTTGTTAAAACGACGCAGGGCTCTTTCGAATGATTCATCATCACGAACCCTAACACCCGTCATCTATATCCCCCCTTCCTACTGATAAAATTAAATATTTCATTACAATTTAGTATAATTAGATTCTTTTATTTGTCAACAAAAAACAGGATTGATTTTGCCCAAATCGGCTAATTATCGATCCCGATATTTCAGGTCAATCCCCCGCGCATTCGATAAAAAGTGAAAATGTACATGTTCCACAATCTGGCCGGCGCCAGCGCCGTTATTGAGAATCAGCCGGAAATTTTCATCAATTGATAACTCCTGTGCAATCGACCTGGCCTTTTGAAGCAGTTTTAACAGTAATTCATCGGTAACATCCATCAGGTTTTTAAAATGGGCTTTGGGACTTATTAACAGATGAATCGCCGCGCGGGGTAGAATATCGGCAAAAACTATAATTTCATTATCCTCATAATAGACTTTAGCCGGCTTCTTTCCATCAATTATCTCGCAAAATATACATTTCATGTCATTAATATACTCTTTTTTTGACTTATCTTCAACGGCTTTAAGTCGTTTCGGCTTAATCTATTTAGAAATGAAGCAAATTGACGATAACCTTAAAAAACAGAATAATTGCCACGGGAAGAGCATAATGATCGCTATTATTGGAATCGGGATTGTGGCTGCTGCCGTAGTCGGCGGGTATATGATGGAAAGCGGGCACCTGATGGTTCTCTTTCAGCCGGCGGAGTTTCTTATTATCGGCGGCTCAGCACTGGGGATGCTGCTTATCAGCACGCCAGTGAAAACTCTAAAGGAAATGATTACCCAGGTCGTTAAAATTCTCGGTTCCGGACCCAGCAAAAAAGTCTACACCGAGCTCCTGGTTATGATGTATGAGTTGTTTAACGTGGCGCGAAAAGACGGTCTGGTCGGATTGGAATCGCATGTTGAGCGGCCAAAGGAGAGTTCTGTCCTCGGCAAATATTCATATTTTATGAAAAATTATCATGCACTGCACTTTCTGGCCGATACGATGAGACTGATTATCATGGGTGGTGTCCCCGAGCATGATTTGGAAGCGATGATGGATCTGGATTTGGATACGCACCATGCGGAAAAAAGCAAGCCATCATCATCATTGGCGATGGTGGCCGATTCGCTTCCCGGGCTCGGAATTGTCGCGGCGGTTTTGGGCGTGGTTATAACCATGGGTGCCATCGGCGGACCGCCGGAAGAAATAGGTCACAAAGTCGGCGCCGCTCTGGTCGGGACGTTCTTGGGGGTCCTGCTCTCGTATGGTTTTGTAGGGCCGATGGCCAAAAACCTGACTCATATGAACGAGACCGAAAGCAAATATTATGTCTGCTTAAAACAAGGGCTTCTGGCATTTCATAAAGGCTTTGCCGCTTCAATTGCTGTTGAGTTCGCCCGGCGTGTTATCCCCAGCGATGCCCGACCAACGTTCGAAGAGGTCGAGAATGCCTGTCGCGGCTCGCGAGGCAAATAAGATTTTATGTCTGAAGAAAATTCAAAAAACCAACCGATCATAGTAATCAAGAAAAAATCAGGGCACGGCGGCCAACACAGCGGAGCCTGGAAGGTGGCCTATGCCGATTTTGTCACGGCCATGATGGCCTTTTTTCTTGTCATGTGGCTTGTAGGTCAATCCGATGAGGTTAAACAATCTGTTCAAAATTATTTTCAGGACCCGATCGGCTTTATGAAGGGAAAAGGGCAGGGGGCTTTGAAAGGTGGCGGAACGCCGTCCAAAAGTATTCGCCCCGGTAAAGCCGATGCGGCGACGGTTCTTCAGAAAGATCGTGAAGCTCTCCTTGATGTTGGTCAGAGGATACGCCAGTCCTTGGAAAATATGCCCGAATTAACCAGCTTGATGGATTTTATCGATATCGAAATGACGCCGGAAGGTCTGCGAATTCAGCTGATAGATTCGGATGACAAATCCTCGAATTTCTTTGATCTGGGCAGCGCTCATCTGAAACCGAAAACAAGTCTGTTGCTCCGGGCGATTTCATCGGAATTGGGCAATCTTCGGAATTTCATAGTCGTTGAAGGTCATACCGATAGTAAGCCATATATCGGACGTGACGGTTATTCTAACTGGGAGCTATCCGCCGATCGCGCCAACAGCGCTCGAAAGCTGATGGAGACGTCCGGCCTGCGACCCAGTCAAATCGTGGAAGTCCGCGGTTACGCTGACCGACTGCCGAGACTTCCCGAGGATCCCGCTGACCCGCGCAACCGTCGGGTGGCCATTATTGTTCTGAACGAAGAGGCGGCACAGCGATTTAAAGAAACTTAGTAATATTTCCTAATATATTAGTAATTATCCTGTCAGCAATATTACCTAAAGTAATACATTATCATAAACTGTTTGCCCGCGAGTGATTCTCAGGAATAAAATATCCTGTTTCAGGCTATATTAGACGTTATTTAGCGCCGATTTCCTTTTGACTATTATTATCTTTTGCAACTATATTGTTATCTGACGGGGATTTGACTGAAGTGGATAAAAAGACGCCCATATTTCGCAACGATCTTATTTTTCAGGAAATTAAAAATAAAGATGGTTCGGTTCACTACATTATAAAGGACCCGATCACCTCGACCTATTTCAAAATCGGGGAGGCGGAGTTTTTTATTATCTCCAAGCTCGACGGTAAAAAAACGACCGGACAAATCATTGAATTGGTCAAGGAAAAATTCGCGGAAGATTTAAGTGAAGATGAGCTGAGCCAGTTCTTATCCAATCTTCAGGAATTGTGTTTTCTCGATAATGATTTAACGCGTCAGGAATTATTAAAGAAACAGCGAGAATCATCTAAGGGTGCGCCGCCGAGTTTTCTCGGAAAATTGGCTTATATCAAAATCAAAGCGGTAAATCCGTCAAAGCTGTTTAACCGAATTATTAATCATGTCCGCTTTTTCTTCACGGCGACTTTTGTCTGGATCGCCATGGCTTTGATGTTTTTTGCTTTCGTGATTACTTTGTATGATGGGAAGTCCATGACCGAAGGTTTTATCGGTATTTTGAATCTTCGGGGATTAATCATTTTGTATTTTACAATTCTTGTCGTCGGGGTACTTCATGAGTTCGCGCATGGGCTGACCTGCCGTCATTTCGGCGGTGAAGTCCGCGAACTCGGTTTTCTTCTGATTTATTTGCAGCCTGCTTTTTATTGTAATATCTCCGATTCCTGGCTGTTTCCGGAAAAATCGAGACGTTTATGGGTGTCGCTGGCCGGGGGATTTTTTCAGTTTTTTATCTGGGCGCTGGCCGTGTTTGTATGGCGTCTGACCGAGCCGGGGATTTTTATAAACGATACCGCGGTAGCAGTCATGTTTTTCGCCGGAGTATCCAACCTGTTTAACTTTAATCCGCTTTTAAAATATGATGGCTATTATTTACTGTCAGATTATCTCGAAATCCCGAATCTTCGCGATAAAGCCAAAAATTACTGGCGGGCGCTGGTGGATAAAGTTGTTTTCAGGGATGCCGCCTACTGGGAGAGTATAACGCCGCGCGACCGGCGGATTTATTTTTATTATGGCATTTTTTCCTTTTTTTATATAGTCTTAATACTTGGATACCTTTTGTATCTGGCCGGTTACTATTTAATCGACCGGCTGGGCGGCACCGGATTTATAATTTTTGCCGCACTGCTATTGTTTCTGTTCAGGAAGTTGATTATGGATACGGCTCGCGGAATAAAAAGATTTTTCAAAGCCAACGCGGCCTTTTTTGTCCGACGCCGGATATTATCGATCTCGGTTCTGGCAGTTGTCTTTCTGGCCGTTATTTCAGTTGTGACCGGCTGGGAGTTGCGGGTCAAAGGTGAGCTGATTCTTAATCCAACCAACGCATTGTTACTTAAATACGACAATATGGGTTACGTCCAGCTTATTAATTACAGCGCCGACAATCCCAACGCGGCCAAACAGCGCGAGATTTCAGTTCTGGGCGGAGATTACTCGACGACCAGCCTGGTACCGCTGGTAAATCCGGATGAAAATGTGAAGCGCGGGCAGACTATCGCGGTACTGGTAAATACCGAGACTCAAAAGTTTATCGACGAGTACACTTCCTCGCTGGAAAAAGCGACCGAAGAACTGGCGATTTTGCAGAAAGGGGCGCGCCCGGAAGAAATCGAATCGGCCCGCAACGAGGTCAGCGAGATGGAAGCGAAACTTGACTTGGCAAGCCAGAATCTTCAGCGGACCAACGAGATGATGGAGAAGAAAGTTATCGCCCGACAATTGTGGGAGGATGCGTACACCGATTCGGTCGTCTGGGCCTCACGGGTGAAGGCGGCGCGAAGCAATCTGGATTTACTCCTGGCCGGGGCACGGCCGGAGGAAATCCGGGCCAAGCAAGCTGAGATCGATAAATTAAAAGGACAAATCGAATTTCATAAGAAACAGCAGGATGCGTACGATATAAAATCGACCATAAACGGGGTCGTGCTCTCGGTCGATACCGGGGAGACGGTCTGCGAAATCGCCGAGCTTGATACGCTGAAGGCGATAATTATGCTGTCCGAAAAAGAACTGGCCGATATTAAATTAGACCAAAAGGTCAAATTCAAGGTGCGCAGTTATCCGAGTATGTCATTTTATGGCACGATATATCGTATCGGCAAAAAGATTGTCGAGCAGGGGGATAAAAGAGTTTTTATGGTCGAATGTCGTATTCCTAATACGGAACATATTCTCAAACCGGGTATGACCGGTGTCGCCAATATCTACTGCGGTAAGCGCAAACTAAGCTCGCTTATTTACCGCAAATTCTTCCGCAC
>CAYXTW010000030.1:0-42592 GCA_964467955.1 uncultured Ignavibacteriaceae bacterium
GGTCCTAAGGTAGCGAAATTCCTTGTCGGGTAAGTTCCGACCTGCACGAATGGTATAACAATTGGGGCGCTGTCTCAACATGGGACTCGGCGAAACTGTAGCAGCGGTGAAGATGCCGTTTACTCGTATCGGGACGGAAAGACCCCGTGAACCTTTACTATAACTTGGCATTGATATCTGGTACAGCATGTGTAGGATAGGTGGGAGGCTTTGAAGCTGGCCCGCTAGGGTCGGTGGAGCCACCGTTGAAATACCACCCTTGTTCTATTGGATACCTAACTTCGGGCCTTGAATCAGGTCAAAGAACAGTGCCAGGCGGGTAGTTTAACTGGGGCGGTTGCCTCCCAAAGTGTAACGGAGGCGTGCAAAGGTTCCCTCAGGCCGGATGGTAATCGGCTATAGAGCGCAAAGGTATAAGGGAGCTTAACTGCGAGACCCACAAGTCGAGCAGATGCGAAAGCAGGTCTTAGTGACCCGGTGGTCGTGTGTGGAAACGCCATCGCTCAACGGATAAAAGGTACTCCGGGGATAACAGGCTGATCTCCTCCGAGAGTCCATATCGACGAGGAGGTTTGGCACCTCGATGTCGGCTCATCGCATCCTGGGGCTGAAGAAGGTCCCAAGGGTTTGGCTGTTCGCCAATTAAAGCGGTACGTGAGCTGGGTTTAGAACGTCGTGAGACAGTTCGGTCCCTATCTGATACGAGCGCAGGATACTTGAGGAAAGCTGACCTTAGTACGAGAGGACCGGGTTGGACCGACCGCCAGTGCACCTGTTGTCGCGCCAGCGGCATCGCAGGGTAGCTGCGTCGGGAAGAGATAAGCGCTGAAGGCATATAAGCGCCAAGCTCACTCCAAGATTAGGTATCCCTTCCGAGTAATCGGAACTGAAGGCCCCTGGAAGAACACCAGGTCGATAGGTCACAGATGTAAGCATTGTAAAATGTTGAGTCGAGTGATACTAATCAGCCGTGAGACTTGATCGAATTAAAATTTTCCTAAGTTTCACTCAGGGTGCAGCCTCGCAGCCTGATGTAAGATGCCCGCGATTTAACGCTTACGATATTAGAGAATATAAATATTCTCGGTGGCCAAAGAGAAGGAGTCACACCTGTTCCCATTCCGAACACAGAAGTTAAGCCCTTCATCGTCGATGGTACTGCTCTCGAGAGGGAGTGGGAGAGTAGAACGCCGCCGGGTTTAAAATACCTGAATCCCCGATTGACAAGTCGGGGATTTTTTTATTGACTTCCACGAATAAATCTTCACATTTTATAGACAATTACTTAGAAAAATATTTTTAATTTATGACGGAATCAAATTACAATAAAAATAAAATATTGGGATTTCTTAATATTATTTTAATAGCTGTTATACTGATTTTGGCTGCTTATTTGATCCTAAGATATTTTGGTCTTGATAAGGCCATTTATATAATTACATGCATAGTACCAATAGTGGGTGTTTTATACTGGATAACAAAAAAGACATATAAGAATATTCATACGGGAAACATTATTTTTACATGGCCTATGTTTATAATTTTATTATTAGTATTTTTAGGGGAAATATTGATAACGATATTTGGGATAAAGACTGATAATATCAATAACCAAGAAGTTTCTAACGATTTGCCCCAAGTCGTTAACGAGAACGCCTGTAAATGGATTGAATCAAAAGCGCAGAAGTGGGCGGAAAGTTTTGATTTACTTTTCTTAAAAAGCTATGATTCTTTAAGAAATGTACTGTCATTCAGGGTTGGCCTGGAATCTGGTGTAGCCGTATCGGCGCAATTGGATTTTTGTATTTCTAAGAGAATTGAAAAGGATGCCAAGATAGATTCTTATATTGATGAATATGTTAAGAGTGGTTGTGACGTGAGTAATTTTCATATAAAGAGAAAATTGCCAATAAAAGTTAGAAATATTTGCAAGCGTCAGGATAGAGATTTTGGACCACATTATAAAGGAGTCATTTTAGATACATTGTAAATACAGGGTAGGCCGAAATCTTTCTTGCTTTCGCCGGGTGCCCCACAGCTTGGGGCTTGTTGTAAAACCTGTGCCCGGCAGATGTCCACATCTGCCGCGCACAATTAATATAATTTGGGTGCTTTTAGAATACTTTTGCCGTAAAAAGTCCGAGATGGTTCTTTATGACTTGGCAATTGTCTATGATGCCTTAATCGGAGGCCAATATGAAAACTATTATTGCATACGCAATTGTCATAATTCTTGGGCAATTTTGTATTACGATAGGGGCCGTCGGCGGATTTTTACTTAGTTTTATATTTTTTTGGGTTCCTGATAGGTTTCGGGTACCAGTCGTATCCTTATTGGGTGGAATTAGCGGTACAATGCTTGGCATATGGCTTGCTCGCCTAATTTTCAATAAATGGGTGATAGATGATTCGTTTGGCGTGGTTCCTTTTATTGCCGTAGTATTATCTTTTTTGGTTCCGATATATAATGATTATAAAAAGATGAATACTCTGAATAGTAAAGTGGATGAAATGCCAGAAAGGGTGAAATCCTATACCGGAACAAGCCAACTAGGCATAAAAATGTCGGTCACCGGGGAAATTATTGGAATAATATTGGGGGGCATAATTTTTTTATAATAACGCCTGGGTGCTCTACAGCTTGCTGTGGGATCTTTTCGTGGGCGGCAGACGCCCTCGTCTGCCCCTTTTCGATAACGGATACCCGACTGGTTGCCCACCCCCCCTGCGGTAGGTTCATTTATTGCAGCAAACTTGATTTAAAAGAGCAAGATAAAATCCCAAAACACCCCACGCCCAAAACACTTTTCACACCAAATCGAAGTTAAATCCGATCGCCCCCCTTATGTAAAAGGTGAGGTATAAATATGTCCGCATCCAAAAAACAAATTAAAACCAACAAAGAAAACGCCCAAAAATCGACCGGGCCAAAAACCGATTCAGGCCAGGCGATTTCATCCCGGAACAGCACCATACACGGTCTCTATTCCAAAGATATCGTTATCAAATCATCCAAATTGACTGAAGACCCCGAGCAATACGAAGACCTTGTCGTTGAAATGTTTAACGAGTTCCGTCCCGTCGGCCGGTTTCAGGAACAACTTGTCTTCAAAATCGCCAACTGCCTCTGGCGTTCACAACGCGTCATCCGCGCCGAAACCGCTCATCTTGAATATCGCCTTGATGAAGATAGTAGCTATTGCGATCCCGAGCCCCCCCATCTTAAATCCATCCCCGACGATTATTATTCCGGGCTGATTCTCCGCTATGAATTGCGCCTTGACCGCCAGTTGACAAGGTACTACCGCTTGCTTATGCATAACCAGAAGCTTCACAACAAGATGGCTCTTGAAATGTTGCGCAAAACGGTAGAAAAGGGGATGGAATAAAAAAGATGTTAAAATATGCGAAACGAACCCAATTCCGTGTAAGCCACAGTCCGATAAGTGAATACGGCAAAAAACCGCCGCCGCCCGCCGCGCTCCGGATCTTTTTCTCGGTCCATCGAATATCTTAACATTTTTGTGCTCCAAAAACATTTCATTGCCGCATATCTGGGCGCGCTGGTCTTCTCTGGAAGTCTAACTTATTGCCGATTAACGTATTACCATAATGGTATATAATTTGCTCTATTAATGCAGTAATGAATCCTAAACAGGAGAACAATTTATGAAATATTTGGTAATGATTGTCTTTATCCCGATGATCTTATCCGGATGCGGTATTCAGGTTCACATGCTCGGCGAATCGCCCGAGATCGCTGCGCCCGAGCCATCTCCGGCAGATATCGGCCCGATTGTCGCCCCGATTGATCCTGTGTACGTTCCGATGCGTTGTCCCGTATGCGGAGAATGTATTCCGGAATTCGTTTCTGAGGTTTGTTGGCATGCGAAGCAGGAAGTATGTATTGCTACGTATAGTTGCAGTCGAACCGGCGAGGAATTCTCTGTCAAGCGCCGTGACTACGAAGCAATCTTCTGGATCGATGATTGGCAGGATTGGCCGTCTCCCGGCCCAATTTACGACCCCGGAATTATAAATGCGGATATGCCCGATTCAATTCGTATTAAAGACCCGGATAATAATAATCCCACTGAGACCAAACCGACCCGGCCATCCAAGGAAAAAACTGCCCGTGTGAAATCTTATTCTGAACTGTGATTGGCGTGCGTTCTCAGGCTGTCCCCAGGGTTGTGTTTGATGCTGATTTCGATCCTTCGCGCTATTTGATTATCAACATCTGGGGCGAAGTATTGGGGATGCGTTCGATTATACCTCGCGCCTCGAGATCAAGCTTGACCGTCTCGACATACCACGGAATACTGCCGTCAAATGATTTATGCAATTGCGCTTTGATAAATTTATTCATGTCGGAATAAGATATTTGGCCTGTATTTTCAATTGCGCCGAGAATAGCCGCTTTAATCTGCTCGTACTTTTCCTTTTCGATATTGACGCCCTTTTTGCCCTCGGGATGCAGTGTTTTTATTCTTCCGCTCATGATTCTCCTCACGCTGATATGGCTGCGTTAGTTTATCATATGATACGAACCGATTCTATAAATTCATTGACGGGACAAAACCTGATTTTATGTCGAATAATATCGGTATTTTTCTTTGCACCTGTTTATAAAAGATGTATCTTTATTTATGAATTAAAATTAAACATTGAGGTGGAAAATGGAGACGGTTTCTCGAAAATTCCGGTGGATAATCAGGCTTATTATTCCGGCGATTGTAATCGCATCGGCCGCAATCCTTTACGGTCATGGTGGCGAGGAACACAACGATACGGCGGCGGCGGAAACCACTATGGCTGACTCGGCCGTCGTCAGTCCCGACTCGATCAACGCTATAATTAATATCGGTTTTACTCAGCTGGAACCTCTGTTTAAACGCGCCTGTTTTGATTGTCATACGAATAAAACCGATTTCCCATGGTACTATAAAATCCCCGGAATCAGGCAAATGATTGACAACGATATAAAACACGCCCGAAAGCATATTGATATGTCGAACGGTTTTCCTTTCACCGGTCACGCCAGCCAGGTCGAAAATCTGCGGGCTATCAGAGAAGAGATAAAGGAGGATGCGATGCCGCCTTTTGATTATAGATTAATGCACTGGAGCGCGTCGCCCTCAAAGGAGGAGGCTGAAGCCATTATAAACTGGGCTGACAGCAGTATGGAATTGCTGTCACCGGGTGCCTCCGCTGAACCGCCTGAGCAACATGAAATGGATACTGACCATTAATCGCTTTATTCGGCAAAAAGGGCGCGAGTTCCCCGATTTCTGCAGTTCTTTATCTGAAGCCCGTGGCGATCCTTGTGCCGGCATTTGTTTAATACGGTACATTTATAAAAAAAATTTCGTATCAAAAACCGTTAATTCAAACTGAGTTTTACGCAATATTATCAAACCCGCCCAGTAAGGCGGGTTTTTTATTTCTATATGATCAACAAAATCAGAACTTAGGGGCTGATACCCAATATCTGAGCGGCTTTACCGTAAACCTTCGGCTCGACCCACAGGACGAATCCGAAACGACCGGCCCCGTCGGTAACACCATTACCGGCATGAACATTGATGCCGGCATCGGCCAGCCGGAGATAATATTCTATAAGAGCGCCGACTTGATCGTCCCCCTGAATAATGAACGCTTTTTTGGGACCGACCAGTTTGATACCGGCTTCCCTGGCGGCAATAAGCAGTTGCCCCGGATCATCGGGAAAAAAATCAAGCTGCGACTGCCCCTCGTCGACCGGAAAAGCGGTAAAGGCGGACAGATTTACGCTATTGGCGCTGAGGAATTCGAGGAGTTTTCGACCTTCACCCGGTTTGTTTTTGACCGTCGCATAAAAATAAGATATAGATTTTACTTCATCGGACATTTTGACTACCTTCCTGCTTATAACGGATACGTTAAGTCCTCTTGTCTATATAAATAAACGCAAAAGCCTCGCTTTCATTTCCGCGTCGCACTAATCAATGACGGACCGGACAGCGAGAGCGGACAATCAAATAAAATAATGGCCATAATGTTTGTCAAGTATCTATTTTATAGATATTGTAACCGTCGCATCGGATCAACCTATCGATTAAGATCCGGCTCGATATGAATAAAAACGTCGATGACGTCGGTAAAGGACCTGGTAACCGCCCTTTTAACGCGCGAGGCGATATCATGCCCTTCCTTAACGGAAATATTGCCGCATACTTCGACGACGACATCGATATAATAACTCGGTCCAATAAGCCGCCCTTTAATCCACCTGACGCCGCTTACGCCTTCAAGATTGACGATATAATTCCGGATTTCATTCTCGATTCCGGCCCCGGGCGAGGCCACCATCAGGGTTTGAATATTCTCCCTAATGATCTTAACGCCCTGTTTTAAAATAAAGAAAGCGACCCATAAGCCGGCAATCGGATCCAGAATAGGATATTTTGTCTGCGCGATGACAATCCCGACCAGCGTTCCCAGAGAGACAACGACATCGGAACGATGATCATAAGCATTGGCAATCACCGCCGGGGATTTAAATTCCCGACCGACTTTTAATGTATACCAGTAAAGAATTTCCTTAACTATTATCGTGAAGGCCGCCGCTGCGGTTGCCAGATATGTCGGTCTTCCGAATTCGCCGTGAATTATTGTATGAATCGACTCGCGGCCGATGTACGCTCCAGTGATAAATAGCACCACGGCGACAAAAATTGCCGCCAGATTATCGGCATTCCCATGTCCGTAGGGATGATCTTCGTCCGGCGGCTTTTTCGCGATTCTGATTCCGAACCAGACAACGATATTGGCAACGATATCAAGGAGTGAGTTCAGGGCATCGGCGATAAGCGCCTGCGATCGTCCGAAAATCCCGGCAAACATCTTTAAAATGAATAGAAAGACATTAATTACAAGGCTGAATTTGATACAAACGATCGGGGATTTAAATTTCTCGAACAAAGAATTACCCGAATTTATAATATACCAAATATAATATATCGAAAACCGGCACGAAGATCGGCCAAAAATCAGCAGATTTTAGAATTTGCTGGCCTTTTCCTCTTCGTAATGGGCCTTTAATTCCTTTAAGTCTTTAATATGGCTTTCGGTTCCGGGAATCAGATCTTTGGCTTTGGGATTATTTTTTGCCTCTTTCAAAAATCTATTCCAGTATGCTATAACCTGATCAATCTTATCGCTATCGTCCTGATATAAAGTTTCGTAAGATATTGCCAGGTTGTAGTGCGCTCGAAAACTGCTTGGTTTAACTTCGACAGCCTTTTTATATGCCTGATAAGCCTCGTTTTGCTTGTCCTCATTTTGATATATCTGCCCCAGAGTACTGTAGGAATTAAAATAGTCGGGTTTAAGCTCAATTGATTTATTGAGGGCCTTAATTGCGTCCGGATATTTCTTAAGGTTTTTTAATGCCAGTCCGAGCAAATAGTAGCTGAGATAGTCATCCTGTACCTTTTCCGTATATCTCATCATATTCTCCGCCAGGGCCGGCCAATTTTTCTGCTTATGGTAAAGCAGTCCCAGATCTTTGTAGGTCTCGTAATATCCGGTTTTAGCGGAAAGGGCCGCCTTATATGCTTCTTCCGCTTCCAGATATTTCTTCTCCTTGTAATAAGTTCGTCCCAAATTGGCGAAGGCATCCGGATTTTTGGAGTCTATTTCTGTCGCCTTTTTAAAATTACTTTCGGCCTCCGAGTAATTATTCCGGTTAAAATAGATGGAACCTAAATTTATGTAGGCATCGACAAATTCCGGATCTTCTTTGATGGCCATATTGTATTCCGCCATCGCCAGGGTGTCTTTACCTTCCTGCATCAGTTTCAATCCGGTATTGAACCGTTCCTTGGCTTTTTCGGTATCGGCCGAGGCCGCATTAACGGCGAACGCCAACCCGATTAAAAGGCAGACGGCAACCAATAAAATATTTCTACCGGCGATTTGCTTCTTCATAAACATAAGTACACTCCTTTTCTTTAATCTCTTTTACAAATATTTACGCAAAATAGATAAATTTTATTTATCGCGTATTATATTCCTCCAAACTCTTCTTTATCTCCAGATACTTTCCCGCCAGTATTCTGGCTGCAAAAATCGCGGCATTTTTTGCTCCCGCTTTGCCGATTCCCATCGTAGCGACGGGCACGCCCCCGGGCATCTGCGCCATAGCCAAAAGCGCATCGATACCATCCAGCGACGCCGGCAGCGGGACGCCGATCACCGGCAGATCGGTTCTGGCGGCAACCACACCGGGTAGCGCAGCCGCCATACCGGCCATACATATAATCACCTCATAACCGGACATCTCCGCGGTTTTAGCCAACTCATCGGTTCTTTCCGGCCGGCGATGGGCCGAAGAGATCTCCAGGCAATTGTCAATGCGCAATTCATCAAGTACTTGACGACATACTTCGGCGTATTGTTCATCAGATTTAGAACCGATTATAATAAGTACTTTTGACATATCCTAATATCCTGCCGCTTTTACCCTCATATTGGCTTTAAAGCCAATATCAGTTCGGTAAACCATTCCGTCGAATCTAATGCCCTCGATAATTTCATACGCCTTCGCCAATGCTTTGGGCAGGTCACTGTCCACCGAAGTAAGCCCGACGACGCGCCCTCCGGCGGTTATCCACTGCTTACCTTCCTTTTTGGTCCCGGCGTGGAAGAGCTGGCAATTTCTATTGCTATAATTTTTCAAACCGAAAATTCTTTTGCCGGTTTCCGCTTTTCCGGGGTATCCTTTCGATGCCAGCACGACACAGGCCGCCGCACCGGAATCCCATTTTAGGTCATTTATAATCGAAAGATCACCATCGATCACGGCGACAAAAATATCGGCCAAATCGGATTTCAAAAGCGGCAATACTACCTGCGTTTCCGGGTCTCCGAAACGGCAGTTAAATTCCACTACTTTCGGCCCGGAATCGGTCAGCATCAATCCGGCATAGAGAACACCCTTGTACGATCGGCCTTCCTTAGCCATCCCGGAGACTGCCGATTCGAGAATATGCTCCTCGATAAATTTCATGGTGGATTCATCGACAAAATCAACCGGGCAATAAGCACCCATTCCGCCCGTGTTGGGTCCGGTATCGCCTTCACCAATCTGTTTGTGATCCTGAGACGGCAGCATGGTTTTAATGCTTTTGCCGTCTGTAAACGCCATAATCGATAATTCCTGACCCTCAAGGAAAGTCTCGACAACGATTTTTTCGCCTGCCTTGCCGAACATTTTCCGGTTCATAATATTCTCGATGGTTTCAATCGCTTCTTCGAGAGTCTGCGCGACGATAGCACCCTTTCCGGCCGCCAACCCGTCAGCCTTGATGACGATGGGGAGCGGCGCCGTTTTTACGAAAGAAATGGCTTCGGCGGCATCGCTAAAAACCTGAAAGGGCGCCGTTGGAATATGGTATTTGCGCATAAATTCTTTGGCAAATGCCTTGGAACTTTCAATTTCCGCCGCTTCTTTGGTCGGCCCGAAAATACGCAGTTTTCTTTTTTCAAACTCGTTAACAATACCCATAGAGAGAGGAACTTCCGGTCCGACGACGGTCAGGTCAATGCGGTTTTTGTACGCGAGGTCGGCCAAACCTTTGATATTGTCAGCCTTGATGTTGATCGTTTGTGATATCAGATCGATTCCGGCGTTGCCCGGAGCCACAAAGATTTTTTTGACCAGACGTGATTGTTTAAGTTTCCAGGCGAGGGTATGCTCCCGACCGCCCGAACCTACAATTAATATCTTCATTTTTCATATACCTCAAAAATATAAACCTGAATTATAATCAAAATCTTGAGATTTACAATTATTTTTTCGGAAGAAAATGTGATGGTGGCTTGATTTTTATGTCACTTCTTTTAAATCACATATTAAGTTTCTGCTGTTTTTAAACGATAAAAATCCTTGACATCTGAACAAATGTGCAGTAATTTTGTTTGTAGAAAATGAAGATTGTTAAAAACACAGGAGGTGTTATGGTCAGGGAAACATTGACCAGACGTCAGAAGGAGATTTTGAAGTATATCGAGAAGATGATTACCGAGCTGGGCAAGTCGCCAACCATCAGGGAGATAGGGGAAAAATTCGATATCAGTTCGACCAACGGTGTGCGGGCGCATCTGGAGGCATTGATGAAAAAAGGGTATATCCGCCGACAAAGTCTTATTTCACGCGGGATCGAGCTGGTACGAAATCTTTCCGGCCCGGTGGAAAGAGTGCCGCTGGTCGGGGCGGTGCCGGCCGGTGTGCCGATCGATGCCATAGAAAATGTCGAGGGTGAAATTGCCATCGATACCAGTTTTCTTCCGGCCGGGGAGACGTTTACTTTGCGGGTGGAGGGCGATTCGATGCGTGACGCCGGGATTTTTGACGGTGATTATGTTCTTGTGAAAAAACAGAAAAGTGCCAACAGCGGTGAGATCGTGGTGGCGATAATCGGCGAGGAAGCGACGGTGAAGCGGTACTATCCCGAACGAGGTAAAATTCGATTGCAGCCGGAGAATGAATCATTCGAGCCGATCTGGGTCGATAAAAAATCGCCGGAGTTTTCGATTGCCGGTAAAGTGGTCGGTTTGATGCGCCGGATAAAGTGAATTGTAGGGAAGAATTCGAAGTTCTTCGCCTCAGGCGGGGACGAAGTGATCCTGCCATAGTTTATAGAGTGAAGGGAAAATGAAAAAGATACTCGGGTTGGTTTTGGTAATATTGTTAATGCCGATCAGTTTCGAACCGTTGACGGAGATATTGCGGCGGATGGTGTAGGTGGATTGGAGAAATAATGGTGAGTTAATGTATGTGCATCTTAACATTTGGAATATCTTCTGTAAATGGGGGATAAGACATGTTGATTAAGAGGAGTTCCTTTCCCGTGATCGGCGGGTCAACAAAAGACAGCTATTTTGAGGAACAGTTTCCTCGTGATCGGCGAAACAAAGAAAGAATTATTGAGAGAGGCAATCTTTATTAATAACAGGTACCTCCTATGTGATCGGCGGGTCCTCAGACCCGCCGCGCCAAGTCGTAAGACTTGGCGAAAAAAGGATGTAGGATGAAATGACACAAGAAGATAAAAAGAATGAACACTATGGAAGATGCTTATGGTGTGAAGAAGAAACTCAATTGAGCAGAACCCATATTTTTCCAAAAGTACTTGGTGGCTTATATTCGGAGTATCTTACATGTGCAAAATGTAATAGTTATTTGGGGGAAACGGTTGAATCTCAAATTTTAAAGAATTCAATATTTGCCGCGGCTCTTAAGGTACATGGATTAAAAAGTTCTGAAGAAGCATATCGATTTGCTGAAAAGGTGGATGAAAAAACAGGCAATATTATTCATTTCAAAGGGAATGAGGCGATAGTAGTTCCACGCATGTTATCTGAGAATCATTTTAGGGCAGATAAAAAAGATTTAGAAAGATACATTAATAATCAGTTTGTAAAGCTGCAGATAAAGTATCCAGACGAACAAGTGAAAGAAGCGAAGATAAGTACAAATACAACTATTTACGAAATTGGCGAAGATACATTCTCTATAATTATGCAACCTAAGCAGAAATCAATTATATCTTTGCGAGGATTAAACATACTTCCTTCAGCAGGCTTGGTTTGTAAAATTGTATATGAGGTGGCTGGATTAATAGGAATTAACCAGTTGTCAGTATTTAATAGGTTTAAACGGCACTTTATTAAAATTAATAAGAGCCCTGAGAAAAACGAAATTATTTTTAATAAGGTTGTCGGGCAACTAATCCTATGCAATGCAATTCAAGAATTTGGCCAGTTGGGAAACAAGGAAAAACACGATTATGATAATTTCCATAATATTACTTTCTGGATGACGGATAATAATATTCTTTATGTAGAATTATCTTTCTTTGGATATTTAAAGTGCTATATGATAATTGGTCGTATTACTTCTGCTATATCAGTTGAAATTCGCTCTTTGTGTGGTTGGGAGTTGTATTTTAGTTGGAATATACCTTTCGTTGAATCTAAAAGAAAGATAATATCTGAGAACGACGTACAAGATATTATAGGGTCAAACCACAATTTTATTGATGAGATATTCAACAGCTTTGAACAAAAAGATTTGATAGAAGATTAATTTTTAACCGGCAAATCTGGCGATTTGCCGGCGGCGGGTCTGAGGACCCGCCGATCACGACTGAGAGGATTTTCCTTCTTTGTGGTCGGCGGAATAAAGAAAGAATTATTGAGAGAGGCAATCTTTATTAATAACAGGTACCTCCTATGTGATCGGCGGGTCCTCAGACCCGCCGCGCCAAGTCGTAAGACTTGGCGAAAAAAGAAAGATTAGTGGACAATGCCGAAGCGTATTAGGATAAAATCTGACAGTAACATTCATTTTGTTACCTTTGCCGTTTATCAGCATGTGCCGGTGTTCAGGAATTCTGTCTTTGCCGAGGAATTTCTCAATAATCTGCGGTATTATTGCAATAAGAGAAGATGCAAGTTATTCGCCTTTGTGATTATGCCTCACCATGTGCACCTGCTATTGGAATTGCAAAGTCAGGAAAATATTTCGGATTTTATCAGGGATGTGAAAAAATATTTTTCTTATAAGGTGAAAAACTTATTGCTCGGGAAAACGAATTTTAATCCTGAATCATTCAACGCAAAAGGTCGGTTTCAATTTTGGGAGAGAGGTTTTGACGAGGTCACCATTATTACGGAAAAAATGTTTTGGGTGAAATTGAAATATATACACAACAATCCTGTTAAAGAGGGGATTGTTGATAAGGCGGAGGATTATCTTTATTCGTCAGCCGGACGAAAGGATTTTATTTTTTACCGGCAAATCTGCCGATTTGCCGGTAGAGTGTGGAGTTTCGCCGACCACGATTATGGGGGACTGAGAACTGAAAACTGACAACCATTAACTGAAAACCGATGTACCAGGATATGGATGAACAGATCGAGGTGGTGGCGCTTTTCGAAAACCACAAAATGAAACCGGTGCGGTTCCGGTGGAACGGACGGGTTTATAGAGTCAGCGAGGTCACCGGCGACTGGAAAACCGATATCGGCGCCTATAAAGTACACCATTATGCGGTGGTCGATAACGCCTCCAATTTTTTCCAGTTGACCTTCGATGAACGTCAGATAACCTGGATGATAAGCAAAATATGGGTGGAGTAGATCGCACAGTAAACTGGGACCGCGTGATTCTGCATGTCGATATGGATGCCTTTTTCGCGGCTATCGAGATCAGAAATCACCCGCATCTTAAAGGCAAGCAGGTGATTGTCGGAGGGGATGAGAACTTTCGTTCGGTGGTTTCGACCTGTTCGTACGAAGCGAGGAAATATGGGGTGCATTCGGGGATGCCGATGAAAGAGGCGAAAAGGAAATGCCCCGACGCGGTGTACATATCGGGAACATTAAACAGTTACACTTACACCTCGGCGATATTGCAGAGTATATTTGAAAAGTACTCTCCGGTGGTGGAACCGTTTTCGATCGATGAAGTATTTATGGATATCACCGGCTGCCACAAGATATACGGTACGGTCGAAAATCTCGTAACTCTCATGAAGGAGGAAATAAAAAATAGATTGTCGTTGACCTGCTCGGCAGGAATCGCCCCGACGAAATATCTGGCCAAGATGGCGTCGGGAGAAAACAAACCGGATGGCTTGACAATAATCGATTGCGAGGATTTTAAACGTCTTTTTTATCCGCGACAGGTCGATGCCTTGTGGGGTGTGGGGGAATCGACCAAAAAATTACTGGAAAAAATAGGTGTCAGAACGGTTGCCGATCTGGCGACCAGGAAGGAAAAACAACTGCGCGGATATTTCGGAAAAAACGGCGAGGCCCTGTCCCATATTTCTCGAGGGATCGATCATACCGAAGTCTATTCCTATGAAAATCGTCCGCACGATAAATCGATGTCGCATGAAACAACGCTTGCGGTTGATATATCCGAAATCGATAAAATTTATGCGACATTACTCTGGCTATCCGATAAAGTCGCTATGCGACTTCGAAAAGACAATTATCACGGGCGAACAGTATCTGTAAAAGTGCGCTCTTCGGATTTTAATACCATTACTCGCGATAAGACATTGTTCCGTCCTACCGACCAATCGAAAGTAATATATGAGACAGCAAAAAAGCTGGTCCCTCGTGAGTATGGACTGAAAATTAAAATCAGATTACTGGGTGTAAGAGTATCTCATCTTGAGAAAAAACACACAAACCTGCAGCTTAGTTTGATTGAAGACAAATCATACAAAAAATTATGTGCCGGAAGCGTTGCTGTGGATAAAATCCGCGATCGTTACGGGAGTTCCTCTATAAAACTGGCTGGTACAAGGCTGTAAGACAGATAAATCACCCTTAATCTGTCCTGTTTTAATAGTACTTTGCCGGTTGACTTCTCTTTTCGATTTATTATCTTTATTGTGTGAACAATATAAACCAATAAGGCAGGTTTTTATATGAGTAACGAAGATTTGACCATTGAGACATTGAAGGCCTCTCCGGAAAACTGGCCGGTGGCCGATCATATTATGAAGATGGGTATGTCGATAATCCGGGAGATTTTAAAAATTTCCTCCCGGCCCGGTGTTATTTCTCTTGCCGGCGGTTATCCTTCCGCCGATATGTTTCCCCTGGAAGATTTAAGAAAAGCATCACAGGCGGCTATCGATGAGTTCCAATCGGCTTCTATGCAATACTCCTTGTCTATGGGTATTCCGCAGCTTCGTAAGGCGGTCGCGAAACGTGAAACCGCTCTCGGTTCGCCGACCACAATGGAAAATATATTGATTACCTCCGGTTCGCAGCAGGGGATTGAAATCTGCGGTCGGGCTTTTATTAATCCGGGTGATTATATTATCACCGAATATCCCACTTATGTCGGCGCACTGCAGGCCTTTAATCTATATCAGGCCAGGTATGCCGGAATCGAGATGGATAGCGACGGAATGATGGTCGATAAAGTGGAAGCTGCTATCAAGAAGTATCACCCCAGAATGATTTACACTGTCTCCACGTTCCAAAATCCGACCGGTATCACTATGTCCGAAGAGCGGAAGCGCGCCTTGATCGACGTTGCCGTCAAGTACGGGATTCCGATTGTTGATGATAATCCGTATGGCGAAATCAGGTTTGCCGGTGAACATATCCCGACGATGAAGGATATCGGCGGCGAAGCGGTTATCTCACTGGGGACTTTTTCCAAAATTATTGCACCGGGTCTGCGGGTGGCCTGGATGAATGCTTCGGAGAAAATAATTACGACTTTCGAGAAGATCAAACAGTGCGTCGATTTGCACGCTAATACTTTTACGCAGTATATCGTTTATGAGTACATGAAGACAGGAAAACTCGGACCGCACATAAAGGAGTTGGTCAAAGTATACGGCGAAAAGCGTAACCATATGCTGAAAGAAATGGATGCTAATTTCCCGAAGGAACTGAAATGGACGCGGCCGCAGGGCGGTTTATTCTTATGGGGGGAATTGCCAAAAACGATGTCGGCCTCGAAACTTATAGATAAGGCGGTCGAGGAAAAGGTGACTTACGTTTACGGGCATCCGTTTTTCCCGGACGGCAAGGGTGACAACACGTTCCGATTGAATTTTTCGATGGCAACGCCGGAGCAAATTTCTCAAGCGATACGGGGTCTTGGAAAAGTATTTAAAGAAAATCTGGCGTGACAAATCAATTCAGATGATTATCCCGGCCCCGCCGGATGGCGGGGCTTTTTTCTTTACTTTGAATAATGTAAGTATATTTTGACGATATGAAGAAGATCAAATTCGCCAAATATCACGCCCTCGGTAATGATTTTATAATCGTCGATATCCAAAAAAGAAGGAATAAAGTATTTGATTTTAATCATCTTGCCGGGAAAATATGTAATCGAAATTTCGGTATCGGCGCCGACGGCATTCTCATAGTGACCGGAAGCCGAAAAGCCGACTGCTGTATTGATTTGTTTAACTCCGACGGGAGCTGGGCGGAAAAATCAGGCAATGGTCTAAGAATAGTTGCCGCTTATTACTTCTCTCATTACACGCGCAAAAGGAATCTGACTTTCGAGATAAATAATGAAATATCGGATGCGAAAATTATGAAATCGTCGCCCGCTGGATATTCGATAAGAGTTTCCCTTGGTAAACCGGTCTTCGATACAAAGCTGGTCCCGATGAAATCGAAATCGAAATTTCATATTAACGAGCCGATAAAAATCGAGGGAAAGAATTTCCCGGTAACATCGTTGTCGGTTGGCAATCCACATACGGTCCTGTTTGTCGACGGCTTCGATTTCGATTGGCAGGGATTGGGATATATAATTGAAAATTGCAGGTATTATCCGCATCGAACCAATGTTGAATTCGCCAAAATTGTCAACCGCTCGAAGGTGATATTGAATGATTGGGAGCGTGGCGCCGGGGCGACCGGATCATCAGGAACCGGTGCGGCTGCAGTAGTTGTTGCCGGAGTCGTTAACGGTTTGCTTAATAGAGAAACCGAAGTGGTTTTCCCGGCCGGTTCACTTTTAGTCGACTGGTCGGAAAGAGACGACACTATTTATTTAACCGGCCCGGTTGAATTCGTATGCAATGGCGAGTACGAATATAATCCCGATTAGTTAAATCGAATATTCCAAAATTATTGCAGCGCAGGGCCAGGCACAGTGCGATCATTTTATGAAAAATCGACGAGCATCCTGATAGAGTATTATCATAATCTGAAACGCTTTTCGAGAAACATCCGTCTATATCTGGCGGCGTCATTTTTGATTGGCCTGACCTTCTCGGCATATATGCTTCTTCTGAACTTGTATCTTCGTGAACAGGGGGCCACCGAGTCATTCATCGGAACTGTTTTATCGGCCGGCGCGGTAGGAACTGCTTTGATATCGCTGCCGGCCGCTTTTCTACTCAGGCGCATTAAACTAAAAAAAATACTCTTAAGCAGCACCATTGTATACGCCGTTTCATTCCTGTTTTTGGTCTGGCTGCCGGTTTCGAATATATTGATTGTTGTATCATTTATTGCCGGCATTTCTTTAACATTTTACCGCGTGGCCGCGGCGCCGTTTTTTATGCGTAACTCGACGAAAAAAGAACGAACATACATTTTCTCATTATCATTCGGTGTTTCGCTTCTGGCCAGCGTTTTCGGTTCGGTTCTTTTCGGCTGGATGGTGACCGCATTATCCGGTGTTGTCGGGGGAATGGTCATTGCTTACCGCTGGACATTTGTGGTCAGTATTGCTCTGGGTTTGATTTCATTAATACCGTTTGCGTTGATTCAGCCGACCGGGCCGGGCCGCGAAGACAAAAAAGCAACTTTTTCTCTGGATTTAATAAAAAGGCAATCGAAGTTATATTTAAAATTATTTATTCCTTTCTTTATCGTCGGCACGGGGGCAGGTCTTATTATACCGTTTTTGAATTTATATTTCAGGGATAGATTCGATCAGCCGCCGGATAAAATCGGCCTATTTTATACGGCGGTTAACGCAACCATGCTTTTGGGAATTCTGGCTGGCCCGGTTTTGGCCAAAAGGATGGGGATGGTTAGAACGCTAGTTTCGACACAGCTTATATCGATTCCGTTTATGGTTGTGCTGGCATATACCTATTCGCTTCCACTGGCATTTACGGCTTTTCTGATTCGCGGGGCATTAATGAATCTGGGTCAGCCGATTGGGACCAATTTCAGTATGGAGATGGTCGGCAAATCGGAACACGCGCTGGTAAATGCCCTGTTGATGCTGGCCTGGACATCGTCGTGGATGATCTCGACGGTTATCGGTGGGCGGCTTATCGAAAAATATGGCTATACTTTGCCCTTAATGATTACGGTCGGTCTTTACATATTGTCTTCAATTTTATATTATATCTTCTTTAGGAACTCGGAGTTAAAAACGAGCGAAGGATATAACATTGGGGTTTCTTTTAAGTGAAAGAGTTCATGCTTATTAAAGAGGAGTTGACGCGGCAGTTGCATCAAACGATTCAGGAACTGTATCCGGAAGGCAATTATGATCCAAATCTGATAGATAAAATTCTTTTCGAATCGGAACCGGGAAAGCTGTTTACGTTTCCGGCGAAGGAATTTGCTGAATCAGGTAATCTTCATGCTGACGATTTTATCAATAAATTGTATCTGGAATTGGGAATTGAGTTTGAAAAGAACCTCCATGACAAATTCCTCTTTAAGATGACCCGAGACGAGAATACAATTTATTTTACGGCGGTCAAGGGTAATTCGGATGGTTAAAGACAGATTTAAATATGAGATTGCGGAAATCACGGCAGGTGCTTTCGCTACGATAGCTTTGGTTTTTCCGGAAATCAAAGAGTCTTTTCCTGATTACATTATTCCGAAAAAAATTTATGATAGACTTGAGGTCCCTAAAAATCCTGAAATGGGAAATTATGCCTTGCCTCTTTTTGATCTGGCCAAGAGTCTGAAACAAAATCCGACTGACATTAATAATAAACTCGTCATTGCCCAAAATGGACTGATAAAAGATAATGAAGAATATGCACATTTAAGTTTCATCGCCGTCGGGGGATTTAATAATTCTAAAATAAGAGTAGAGACGCTTGCGGAAGCGACTCTTCCGGCCATTCTGGACCATAAGGAAAAATACGGTTCCTCTGATGAAGGTCTGGGGAAGAATATTGTCATTGATTTTTCGTCACCAAATATTGCCAAGCCGTTTGGTGTCGGGCATCTGAGGACGACCGCCATCGGTTTTTCGCTGTATCGAATTTTTGAAAAACTGGGGTATAATTCGGTCGGTATCAATCACCTCGGTGACTGGGGAACGCAGTTCGGGAAAATGATCGTTGCCTTTCGTAACTGGGGCAGTGAGCAGGACCTGAAAAAGGACGCCGTCCAATTTTTGTATGACCTGTATGTTCGTTTTCATCGCGAGGAGGAACGCGATCCTTCGTTATCCGATGATGCCCGGGAGGCTTTCAAAAGACTTGAGCAGGGCGAGCATGAAGAGGCCGAATTGTGGAATAAATTCAAGGATTGTTCTCTGAAAGCATTTAAGAGAACGTACGAAAGACTGGGGATTAAATTTGATTATTTTACGGGCGAGTCGTTTTATAACGATAAAATGGGCGCGATCATTGAACGTCTGAAAAAGGCGGGATTAACCAGAATATCCGAAGATGCACTTATCGTCGATCTGGAAAAATATGATATTCCACCCTGTATTCTCAGCAAAGCCGACGGTGCCACCCTGTATGCCACGCGTGATATCACCGGTGTGTTGTACCGATGGAAGACTTTTAAATTCGAGAAAGCATTGTACGTCGTCGCTTCGGCGCAGCGTGACCATTTTAAGCAAGTATTCAAGGTCATCGAGTTGCTTGAGGAAGCGGAAAAACTTCCTCGCGACAATCGATGCGCCGATCGGCTCGTGCATGTCGAGTTCGGATGGATAAAATTCAAAGATGTTACGATGTCCACCCGCAGGGGAAATATAATCCCGCTTGACGACGTTCTCGACCGTGCGATTGAGTTAGCGCGCACCAAAATCATTGAGAAAAATCCGGATTTGGAGGAAATCGACAAAACATCGGCGCAGATAGGCATCGGGGCAGTGCTTTTCGCCGATATGTCGACGCGTCGTATGAAAGATGTCAATTTCGATTGGGATGAAGTTCTGAATTTCGAAGGCGAGACCGGTCCGTATCTTCAGTATACACACGCCCGGCTGGCGTCGCTCTTAAAGCATTACGGCAAAGAAATTCCCTCGACGATTGATTATAATTTACTTGATCGGTCTGAAGAGGCCAGGGTGCTCGATCTGCTTTACAAATTTCCTGGTGTAATTTCCGAAGCGGCCAAAACATACGAACCTTATCTAATTGGATCGTACTTACTGACATTGGCTTCGGCTTTTAACAGGGTTTACCAGCGCAAAGATAAACAGGGACGGATTGACAAAATCATTTCTGAAGACGACGAACTCACCGACGCAAGAATAGCATTGGTCTATGCGGTTAAAACAGTGATTAAAGAGGGGCTTTTCCTGATGGGAATCGAGGCCCCGGATGAAATGTAAGACAGGTTTTTGACATGAATGTTGAAATATTTCCTACAAAGAAATTGCCGCCGATTCAATCCATAGATGGTGACTACTGCTATACTCAATCGGCTTTGATCCTGTCAATGATGGCCGATGGTGAAACGGTACTGAAAAATTGTAATAAAAGTATTGATACCGAAAGAACCGTAGATTTTATGCGAAGTCTGGGTTGTTCGGCAGGCATTGAAAATAATGTTGTCAGAATAAATTCTGACGGCAAGCTGATTCTGCCAGATAGCCGGATGATGGTCTATGATGGTGAATTGTATCCATTATCCATAATAATCGGGCTGTTGGCGGGACTCAATAAATCTTTCTCTCTGCAATATTCGAAAAGAATAAATCAGGATATGATTGACCGAATTATCGAAACATTTAACAAAAACGGGATTGATCTTTTTCATGAGGCCGATTCGCGCACGATTATTATTCGCTCCGCGACGGACCTTCCGGTTAAAACAAAATTACATACATCGAATTCTTGTGAAAAAAACAGCCTGCTGATGTTTGGAGTTTCCTCCGGCATTCCCGTAGTGATAAGAGAAATGGCTCCCGCGGCCGCTCATCTGGAATCGGTTGCCGGGCAATTCGGCATTTCTCTGGAGATAAATGAACCGGGCTCGAAATTAATCGAGGACCCCGATGACCCTCGCCGTAAAATCCGCGTCGCGGCTGCCGATTATAGACGAGAACTGGTTCTGTCTCCCGGTACAGAAGTACGCCCGGCTGAACTTAGTGCACCATTTAGTTCGGATACGATCTCATCTTTTCTGACATTGGCCGTTCTCTTGAAAAAAGAAATAATTCTTGATAATGTCTTGCTGAATTCCGAGCGAATGAAATTTCTGGATCATTTGAAAGCGATCGGTTCCGAAGTGATTATTCGGAATAGAAAATCCGAAACCGGATTAAAATTCGGCACGATAACCGTGCATTGCAAAAATATAAAGGCACGGAAATTTGCGGGAGAACATACCTCGGTTTTAATCGATAATGTTCCTTTTATGGCCCTTATGGCCGTCCCCGGTTCGGGGACCACGATTATCAGAGGTGTTAGTGAATTTAATGAGTGGGGTGTCCGGCCACTTCAGGAAATCGCCGAGAATTTCGAAAGGATGGGGGTGAAGTGCGGCATCCTTGAAGATGGACTGATTATTGAAGGAACCGGTGAAGTCAATGGTGCCGACTTCGGTCCTTTTAAAAACCGCAAAATCGCGTTGATATTTTACCTGGCCGCATTGGTCGGACAGGGGGTATCGACATTTTCCGGATTCGAATCAATTAGCGAATATTATCCCGATTTTGCCTCTTTGACGCAGGGCGGTATCGGGAGTCGGACGATTGCACGGAGGGGGGCATAATGGCGAAGTATTCACTGTTTTTTCTGCTAATATTGATATTATTATACCAGGGTTGCGAAAAAAATGAGTACACAAGTGGGGATATACCGACCTTTATTTCAGATTTTGAATCGCGACTTAAGGATCTGAATACGGCCCGCAATCTGGAGTTATGGAAACGTGCCTCCACAGGGGAATCCGATTCACTGGAATATTATGACGACTTGCTCAAGAAATTATTAGATAATCCCGATTTACTCGATAAAGTTGTTGCGTACCGCAAGATAGTCAGCGGTGATGTCTTAAAAAGAAAATTAGATTTGATGTTTCACTATATTCTGAGAAGCAGAATCGACAGCCAACCCGAAATTAATAATCTGATTGACTCGCTGAATGACGAGCTTGCAAAATTCTATGGGACATTGACGTCGGAAGTGAAGAAGTCGGATTTGACTTATTTCCTGTGCGAATATAGTGAAGACAATATCACGACGAAAAATAAAAAGCTATTTCAGGAAATCGGCAATGGTGTGGCGCGACTGATTCGTCTGAGAAATCTGGCATCAAAACGATTGGGTTACAATTCTTTTTACTCTATAAATGAATTCATCGAATATGGTGACGCCGTCGAATCGGACAGAATTCTGGATCAGCTTGAAGAAAAATCACGCGCTCCATATCAGTCGATTCTGGATTCGTCAGGCGATATGTCATTGAATAATATTGAAGGACTATGTGACTTATTACGACAGCAATCCGATTTGAAAAGTGAATATGGTTACTATTTTGATTTTTCAGAAAAAGACAAATTTAATATAATAGTTAATACTTACAAAAGCGTCGGCTTTGATTTGAATAAATTGCCCATTTATTTTATTAGTCCCGAAAGTACGGTTATTACGGATATCGCCCGTTGCTTTCCGATTAATTGCTCCAATGATATCAGGATCGTAACAAACAGAGCGGGGAGTAGTGAATCCTTTTATTCATTGTTTAATGTTGCGGGATTCGCTATATATTTATCGAATATCAAACAGGACAGCTATCTTTTCCAGGATGATCCGGCCAGCCTGCGGGCCGAAATAATCCAGTCAATATTTGACAATTTAATTTCAACCGAGAAGTGGCGGAATGAGTATCTGAGTTTACCGGATGACTTCGCTTTTCGCTGGCGTCAGGATGCCTACAAATTCAAGGTTATAGATTTAAGGTCAAGACTGCTGATGGCCCGCTTTGAAAAACAGCTATATTTACATAATGCCCTGGAGATCAGGGATATTTTTCGTGAATTATTCGAAAGGATAATGGAGCGCCCTACCTATAATTCTGTTGCCTGGTGGGCGGTTCTGGACGAGTACATTAATCGACCTTTCCATATTCAGCGGAAGCTTATTGCCGGTCTGGCCGCGGCCCAGATATTGGGGTCGACGATGGAAGATGAATCCGGATTCGGAAGTTCACTTTTTAAGTACACCCTCGTTCAAGATTGTTTTGCTCCGGGACACCGATATAGCTGGTATGATATGTTACTGCAGATAACCGGCGAAGATATAAACGTGGACTATTATCTTATGAATCCGGATTCGACAATGGAATCCGACGACTAACCGCGACCGCGATTCTTTATCATGGCCAAAGTCAATAATATTACCGAAGGTCCGATTTATTCCACCATCATTAAGCTGGCCTGGCCGGTACTCGCATCGATGTTTCTGGAATTCGCCCTGACGATCACCGATTATTTTTGGGTCGGTTATCTGGGGACGCCGCAGCAGGATGCCATCATGTCGTCGATGGTGGTCAGCTGGACAATGTTCGCCACCAGCGCCATTATCATTACCGGTTTGACGGCCATCGTTTCACGGTCTATCGGGGCACAGGAACAACCAAAGGCAGCGTATTTTTCAGGGCAGGGGATAGCCATGGCGATCGGCATCGGCCTTGTCATTTCGATTGTTGGTCTTATCGTAGCTCCTGCAATACTTAAGTTCATGAAGGCCAGTCCGCAAGTTATCGGCTATGGTATACCGTACCTGAGGATATTTTTTATCAGCATTACAATTTTCTTCCTGAATGATGCCTTCGGTTCGATTTTTAGAGCCTCCGGTGATACTCGAACACCGATGATCGCCTTTTCGATCGGAACCGTGATGAATATTTTCCTTGATCCGGCGTTGATTTTCGGTTGGGGACCGTTTCCTGAGATGGGTGTAACCGGCGCGGCCATCGCAACCATGGTTTCCGTGTCAATCAGTTTTATTATATTTCTGATACTGATTTTCAGGGGCGGATTGGAATTTCCGCTTTCCGGATGGTATCGCAATAAACCAAATTTTGGCGCGATGCGGAAAATCTTAAAAATCGGCATACCCATTTCGACGCAGAATATTGTCTTTATTCTGGTTTACTGGTTTATCATACAGATTGTCCATCATTATGGCGATACGGCCGGGGCGGCTATGGGGATCGGGAATCGTATGGAGTCGCTGTCATATTTGACGACGTTTGGCTTTTCGATCGCCGCTTCTACTCTGGTAGGACAAAATCTCGGCGCAAAAAAGCCGGATAGGGCGGCCAGGTGTGCCTGGGGGACGGTCAGCATCGTTGTCGCCGAGACGTTCGTTATATCGATTTTCTTCATTACTATCCCACGGTTTATTGCTGGGATTTTTTCGTCCGATCCGGAAGTCATAAATATCGCCATCGATTATTTAATCATTCTGGGTCTATCGCAAATTTTTATGGGAATCGAAATCGTTCTCGAGGGGGCTTTCACCGGTTCGGGTAATACGATTCCGCCGATGCTGATATCGATTCCCGGCTCCATCGCCCGTCTGCCGCTGGCATACTTTTTGTGTTTTACGCTGGATATCGGGATTAACGGTGTCTGGTGGACATTGACGATAACGTCATTTGTCAAAGCCATTATCCTGGCGATATGGTTCGGAAGAGGAAATTGGAAAAAGAAAAAGCTTTGATTTATTAATACCTTGACTTTGCCGCTCGGCAGGCTTTACTTCAATATAGTATGAAAGTCGCGTTAATTAAGCTTATTCAGGAGGTTAAGCACCCGGCACCGTCGGGGCATCCTGAAAATTCGGAACGAATGGAATATGCCGTAAGGTATGTTCTTGATTCGGATATCGCTTCGGAAATAGAAATGATAAATCCAGTGACCACCGACACCGGATGTATATATAAGATTCATCAAAAAGAATATTTGGATAGCGTCAAAGCTATTTCGCGGATGGGTGGCGGATATCTTGACGGTGATACTTATGCCGGAATTCAGGGCTTTGATGCTGCGTGGGAAACCGCGTCGGCGGCGATTGCCGCGGTCGGGACTATAATCAATAAAAAATACAAAAGAATTTTTCTGGCCGGGCGGCCCCCGGGACATCATGCCGAGAATGATCATGGTATGGGTTTCTGTATAATAAATAATATCGCCGTTGCCGCCGAGGCTTTAATCACCAATCATAAACTCGATCGCGTGGCTATTATTGACTGGGATGTCCATCACGGCAACGGAACACAGAATATTTTTTACTCGCGTTCTGATATTTTGTATATTTCACTTCATCGTTATCCGTTTTATCCCGGTTCGGGTGCGGCCCGCGAAAGAGGTACTGGCGAAGGGGACGGCCATACGCTGAACGTTCCGCTTCCGGCGGGTACCGACGATAAGATTTATATTCAGAAATTTGAGGATATTATTATTCCCAAATTGGAGCAGTACAAACCGGAATTTATTTTGATATCGTGCGGTTTTGATGCTCACAGGCATGATCTTCTCGGCGGAATGAACCTGACCGAACAGGCCTTTGGTGCTATGACTTCGCTTCTTGTCAATGTTGCCGATCAATATTCGGGGGGGCGAATTCTTTCATTGTTTGAAGGCGGGTACACACCGGCGGCAAACGCGGCTTCATTGTACTATCATCTTAGGGAATTACAGAGGAATTGATGGAACGATTTGTCAGATTTGAAGTTGCCGAGGGAGTTGAGTGGGGTAAATTCGAAGAAGGTCGCATTCATAAAATCACGAATAATCCGGCCGCCGGCTTCGAGTCGACCGGTCGATATTATGAACCGTCAGAGGTCAAACTTCTTGCCCCGGTCGAGCCGAGCAAGATTGTATGCGTCGGTTTGAATTATAAAGAACACGTTAAGGAATCGCAGTCGGCTGATGAAATTCCCGAAGAGCCGGTACTATTTTTAAAACCGCCGTCGGCCTTAATCGGGCCGGGTGGCAGGATAATTTACCCTGAGATGTCGCGGCGCGTCGATTACGAAGCGGAGTTGGGCGTGGTAATAGGTCGGGAATGTAAAACTGTGGCCGCCATTGAAGCGGAAGATTATATTTTCGGCTTTACGTGCGTAAATGATGTTACGGCGCGCGACCTTCAAAAAAAAGACGGTCAGTGGACAAGAGGAAAAGGCTTTGATACTTTCTGTCCGGTCGGCCCCTGGGTTGTCGATAAACTGAAATATGAAGATTTGCAGATTGAATCGTACTTGAACGGCGACCTGCGCCAGTCGGCGCGGACTTCGGAATTGATTTTCCCGATCCCGAAACTTATCGGTTTTATTTCCAGCGTAATGACCTTATATCCGGGCGATTTAATCTCCACCGGAACGCCATCGGGAATCGGCCCGATGAAATCGGGCGACAGGATTGAAATAAGAATTGAGGGAATCGGTTCGCTTGTCAACGATATACTTTAAGATAACCGGCCTGTTTTTATCCATTCTTTTGCTGCCATATTGCGTTTTCTCGGAAGTCGATACACTCAGGATCTCCGCGAGACTGGATACATTGAAAAAGCAAATTGTTGGTGTGATGGAATATCGGCTGCCGGCCGAACCGAAATTGACATCTTTTGAATTCCAGCTGTATCCAAATCTCTATTCTTCGGAAAATTCACCTTACCTTAAAAAAAAGCCGCACCTCCTGCATCAATTTCTGGAATCCAGAAAGTGGGGCGGGATGGATATCGATTCGGTGCTGCTTGGCGGGGAAAATTTTACTCAGTCGATAAATGTCAATCTAACCAGAGCCAGTCTGATTCCCGATGAAAAAATGGAACTTAATCGGAAAACCGTCAGGATATATTTCACCACTTATATTCCCGCGTCCGGTGATCGATTGTTTCAAAGTGGCGATGAGTATATGCTGGGCGATTGGTTCCCGTCGCCGGCTCTATTGAATAAAGACGGCACCTGGTACAATCCGGCGTACGGGGCATTTGCGGAACCGGTCGGGGCATATTTTCAATACGAAGTTGATTTCATCCTTCCGAATATTTTTCGCGTGGCGGCCCCTGTGAAATCGGAGCAGACAACGATCAATGACACTCTGTCAAGTCGACATTATTCGTTCGGTCCGGCTCATGATTTCGTACTGGCTTTATCGCCGCGCTACGTTATCGATTCGTCGGATATAAACGGCACCAATGTGCGAATATATTACCGGGATTATGAAAAGCCGATTGTCGAACGCATAAAAACGGCCGTTCGATATACTCTGGAATTCATGAACAAAAATGTCGGCAAATATGCCTATGATGATTTGACATACGCTTTAGTTAACGCTACCGATGCAGGCGGCGTCGAATATCCGGGATTCGTGGTTCTTGCCTCGCCAAGGGGCGCTTTGATGGCTACACGTTTCTATGAGACTCTGGTCGTACATGAGACGGTACATCAGTGGTTTTATGGAATGATCGGTTCTGACCAGGTGGAGGCGCCGTGGATGGATGAATCAATCACCAATTATTTTATGCATAAAATATTCCTTCGTTATTGGGGACGTGACGCCAATCTGCTTGAATTTGCCGGCCTGAAATTTAGCGAAAGGGATAATCTCCGGGCCCTGACGCAGGCTATAGCGGCCCCCGGTGCGGTCGATGATCCCACCTATGCTTTCGTCAATGAATCTGATTATTATGGTATTATTTATTTCAAAGGTTCATTGGCGCTGGAAACTTTCGATAATATTTTGGGCGATTCTCTGTCTGTTATTTTCTGGCAGTTGTATTTCGAATTGTACCGTTTCAAGCACCCCTCGCGCGAAGATTTTATAAATTTGACCGGCGAAATCGCCGGTGATAACGTCCGCAAAAGCCTTGAGATACTTCTCGGCAGTACAGATGCAATCGATTATAGTGCAAGTAACCTTGAAAATAAGCTATTAGACTCGGTCGCATACAAAATAAGTTTTCAGATTGAAAAAAAGGGAGAGTTGCCTCTTCGGGTCGATTATCGAGTCTTATTTGATAACGGCGATTCGCTTGACGGCCAGTGGGCTCCGGTCTACAATTATGCCGAGATTGAATTATCGGCATCGGCGCCCGCGAAATCGGTGATTGTCGATCCGAAAAATATTTTCGCGATTGACGGTGATTTATTTAACAATTCGATCTCCTTTCAGACCGACAACCGACCGGGCGTCAGGTTATCGTCCGGATTAATGTTCATGCTGGAATCCTTTTTAAGTTTTATAGGCGGGATGTAGCCCATGAGTGCGTTCTGGCAGCTGCGAAATTTATTTAAGATGAGATTACTATGGCTGTACCTATATCTGATGAAGGCGATTTTGTCATTTTTGTTTGTTTTGCCGTTTTATATGACGTTCAACGGCTATATGGCTCGGTCGTTATTTTCTAAATCAATCATTGGGAGCTGGGATTTATCGGTTATTTTGGAGCTTTTTTCGCATAGTGAAGATTTCATCCCCGCATACATCGTAATGCTCTTTATCGGGGCTTTGATTTTTGTTATCCTAATACAATTTTTAAATGGCGGTCTGTATTATGCGGTTGTCTCCGGTAAATCGGCGAGCATAAAGAGGCGTGAATTTTTTGCGGAGTGCGGATTGAACTTCACCACGCACATAAAGATAACGCTCCTGATGGTTCCCATCTATTTGGTCTTGATTCCGGCCGGCATGTTTTTTGTAAATATCATCGGTATGGCGGGCGGGACGTTAATCGGAAATGGGGCGGTATATCTGACATTGTTTAAGCTCCTGGTTCTGGTACTGATACTTCTGGCCGCTTCGACCTTCTCCGATATTACCCGCGCCACGTCGGCTTCCTTTCCTGAGAAGTCATTTGGAGATATATTAAAAATCGCCGCCGATTATTTCCGTCCGCGTTTGTTCAGACTGGTTAGACTCTTTATTATCACCTGGTTGCCGTTTTTCCTCATATGGCTGGCCGTGGAATCATTGACCTTGGCCGCAATCGGGCTGTCGCTGGGTATTTTCAGTATCGCCTTGGAGTTCTTTCTTTTCCAGGTATCGGCGGCGGCGCGTACCGGTCAGAAATTATGGTATTTGATAACAATCGGAAGCGAATTTCGGAAGACAAATCCCGGGCGTTTTTTACCCGAACAGGTTGAATTAGATCTTGGAAGCAAATAATTCTGATACCGGGTGCTATCAACTGCTGATTGAACTTACTCAAAAGAGTAAAATAAAAATCGGCGCGATGGGCGAGATTTTATTTCCGAAGGGATACTACATCTATACCGGGCGCGGCAAAAGGGGTTTACGCAGCCGAGTCGAAAGACATCGACGGACGAACAAGAAACGCCGCTGGCACATCGATTATCTCCTCGAGAAAAGCAAAATAATCGAAGTTTTTTATTACCCCGGGCAACTGGATGAGTGTAAAATTCACAGGAAGAGTTTGGATTCAATAGAGGATTCTCAGGTAGTGAAAAATTTCGGCTCATCCGACTGCCGGTGCGGGGGACATCTGTTGCGAACCGAAAGGAAACCATCCTGATGACCGAAAAACTCTATTTTGAGGATAGCTATCTTTTTGAGTTCGAATCGACGGTCCGCGAAGTCCGCAAAGTAGACGATTCGTATGAAGTAATCCTGGAATCAAGTGCCTTTTATCCCGAATCGGGCGGGCAGGCGTACGATCTTGGATTGCTGGATAATCAAAAGGTCGTCGCTGTGTATGAAAACGATAATTCTCAGGTAGTACATAAACTGGAAAACTGGACCGCCCCGGAGGGCAGCCCTGTAAGGGGCGTTATCGATAAACAGCGACGGCTTGATAATATGAGGAAACATAGCGGCCAGCATATATTATCGCAGGCTTTTGTCAGAGTCGCGGGGATATTTACTATAAGCGCCCATCTGGGAGAAAGGGAATCGACGATTGAACTGGACGCCGGGGCAATCGATGATGATACTTTAAGGCAGGTCGAAGGCCTGACTAACGAAATTATCCGTGAAAATTTACCGGTAACGACACAATTTTATTCACGCGATGAGTTAAAGAATCTCCCCGTGCGGAAGATCCCTGAGGGCAAGGATAAATATCGAATTGTCCGTATGGGTGAATTTGAATGCACCGCCTGCGCCGGAACACATGTTCGAAATACCGGTGAGATAGGATTGGTCAAAATTATCAGCCACGAGAAAATCCGAAATCATGTTCGAATCATATTTCTCTGTGGAAGCGGGGCAATCGAAGATTATTATCAAAAAAATAAAGTCATCGATCAATTGTCATCGAAACTGACCTGCCATTTTATGGATTTTAATGAGGCGGTCGATAAACTGCAGGAATATAATTCGGAACTGAAAAAAGAAATTTCATCTCTGAACAGAAAACTGTTGCCGTATGAGACGGAAAATCTGAAAATAAAAGCTGTTGATCTGAACGGTATAAACCTGGTGATCGAAACCTTTAGCAATCGCGAATCGAAAGACATAATTGAGCTGGGCAATAATCTTTGCAGGTCTTTCGAAGCGGTCGCGCTGCTGGCGGCCGAGAACCGGATTTTTGTTTTTGTATCTGATGACATCGGCATTGATGCCTCGCGGATTGTCCGGCTTTTTACCGATAGGTACGAAGGCAGCGGAGGAGGCGGAACAACATTTGCTCAAATCGGTGGCATTTCGACTGAAAAAATGACATATTCTCTGGAAAGTTTGGCCGGGATCGTGAAAAATGAAATCAAACGGTAAAATAAAAAACTACCGGTTTTTGTTTATTACAGCGATTTTATATCTGCTTTTCCTGAGTTCACGATCCGATGCCGATGAAAATACTCTGTATCTGGAAAGCTATCGAACCTATGAATTCATGAAGGGTGCCGAGACCGATACGATTCTTGTTACCGGCGGTATTTTCAGATTGGGTGCGACCAGTCTTCTGGCCGATAGTACTTTCTGGCTGAAGGGCAAGAGTATTATCCTGATCGGCAATGTAAACGTCTGGGATACGTCGTATGCCATATACGGAAGCCGGGTCGTTTATGATTTAAAAAATAAAATCGCCGATGCGTCCGGCGATTCGGTGACGGTTTCCTCGGAAAAAGACTCGATTCTGGCGGTGGGAACCAATGCCTATTATAGCCGCGATTCGTCCATTTTCAGGATGCACGACCGGCCGACTGTTTATCTGAACTACCCTAACAGCAGTTATCAGATACAAGTCGATGCCGATCGGATTGCGGTCAATGCCGATGATAAAATCGGCTATGCCGACGGTCAAGTGGTTATTCATCGCGCCGAAATCGAAACCCACTCCGACCGGGCGATCATGTACATCGACGATGATAACCTGATGCTTCTCGATAATCCTTCAGCGCGCCGTCGGGATTCGGAAATCAAAGGAGATACCCTGATTATATCCAGTGAAAAATCTCAACTGAAGCGGATTCATGTTTTCGGAAATTCCGAAGGCGATTTTAAAGAGCCGTCGAAAGATGATTCGACCATCTTTGATATTTCGAAACTGCGGGCGGCCGAAATCGAATTTAATTTGATCGAGGGTCAGCTCGATAATATTGTGGCTATCGATCAGGCGTACTCATTTTACAATCCCGCCTCGAAAGACAGCAGCCAGATATACAAGAATAACGTTTCCGGCGACACCATCAAGCTTTTTATGGAAGATGAGAATCTGCAACATGTCGAGGTAATCGGCGGCGCCGAAGGCGAGTATCTAAGCGGCAGTTATCACCATGAGGATACTGTCACGACCTATCTGGAGGATACGGTCAGTTATTCCGGTGATTATATAAGTTATTCGCTGGCGGATTCCACGATCAGACTGAAGGCTGATGCTCATGTCGAGAATAAATCGGTGTCCCTTTCGGCGTACAACATAAATTATTTGACTTCCGACGAGATCGTCACCGCTTACGATGATTCGCTCCTCGTCGATTCCAGTTATCAATACGTACCGGTTATTTTGCAGGATGGATCCGAACAAATAATCGGATCGTATCTGGAATATTCGATGAAAACCGAAAAGGGATTGATTCGAAAATCGAAGTCGGAATATAGTGACGCCTTTTATCGCGGCGGCGAACTGTTCCGCAAGGAAGAGGATATCTATTTTGTCGAGGACGGCAGTTACACCAGTTGTGACAAAGAGGAACCGCATTATCATTTCCAGTCGAAAAAAATGAAGATGATTCGGAATGATAAATTTATCGCCCGCCCGGTCGTTTTTTATATCGAGAAACTCCCCTTATTTATAATCCCGTATTATGTTTTTCCGGTCGAAAAAGACCGGCATTCGGGATTTCTGTCATTCAAGTTCGGCAATTTTGAAAGAGGCAATCGATATATTTCCAACGTCGGTTACTACTGGGCGGCCTCGCAGTACTGGGATATCCTGGCGGCGGTCGATTATTACGAAGAATACGGTTTTACTTATCAAAGTCAGCTTCGGTACAGCAAACGTTATGTTCTGAACGGATCGATTTCGGGATCTTACGCCAATGAATCGCGTTTCGTCGGCTACAACCAACTGAAATCAAAGCGGTGGCAGTTGAGTTTTAATCATTCGCAAACGGTATCACCCACCTTCAGTATTCGGGCCAATGGTAATTTTTTATCCGACAAATCATATTATACAGATTTTTCGACCAATCTGGAAGACCGTCTCAATCGGAGCATCCGGAGCCAGGTATCGTTATCCAAACGATGGAACAGCGCCTCGTTGAGTGCTCAGGTCATTCATACGGTGAACCTTGACCAGGAAACGCGCACCGATAATCTTCCGACCGCCTCACTTTCGTTCCCCTCGAAACCGATTTTCGGTTCGCCCTCCAGGGATGAGACCGGCCAGATGGAAAGGAAGTGGTACCATAATATTTATTTCAGATACGGAGTCAATTTAAACAACTACAGCTATCGTGCCACCGATTCGACCGGATTCCGAAGCCGTAAAAAGTTCTTGACGATCGACCATAGTACATCGCTGTCATCATCGTTTGCGATTTTTAAATATTTGAAATTTAATCCGTCTTTTCAGTATCGGGAGACATGGTACAAGATTTTCGAAACCGATCAAAGTCTGGCTGTCGATATCGATGCCTCGCGCATATATCGCCGCTATTCATACAGCGGAGGAATTTCGGCCTCGACCGATCTTTACGGTACCGTTAATATGAATATACTGGGCCTGTTGGGTCTGAGACATGTCCTTACCCCGCGGGTAGGATATTCCTGGACGCCGGAAATCAACCGGTACGAAAACATCAGAAGTTACACGGGAACCGGCGGCGGCGGCAGCAAATCGAGATCAATGTCATTATCCCTCGGGCAATTATTTCAGGCCAAGGTGAAATCAGGCGAGACCCCGAGGAAAATCGATCTGCTGTCGGTCAACAGTTCTGTCAGTTATAATTTCGAGGCGACGGGGCGGAAGTTTTCGTACCTTTCGACCAGCGCTCATACTTCTCTTCTGCGAAATATCAGTCTTTCGGCCAGTATGGTGCACGATCTTTATGAACCCGGTACGGAAAAACTGAGGTGGTGGTCACCATATTTAATGAATTTTACGATTTCGACCCGTTTTCAAACGGGAGGCTTGCTGGCGAAAGGAGAAAGTCCCGAAGAGTCGGGGGGATTAGCGCCACCCTTGCCGGATCAACCGAGCGGTGCGGTCGGTTCCAAACAGAACTGGCGTTTATCGGTCTCGCATCAATATTCCGAATCGGGACGCGCATCATCATTTACGAAAACGCATTCAATAAGCTTCAGTGCAACAGTAAATTTGTCAACCAGTATCGAACTCAATTATTCACAGACTTATGATATTGTCAGGGACGTAACCGTGTCACGACGCATTGAGGTGAGAAAGAATTTACATTGCTGGGAGGGGCAATTTTACTGGGTTCCGGACGGTTCCAACAAGGGCTATTATTTTCGAATTAACATCATTTCAATTCCCGATATTAAATTCGAGAAGTCGATGTCGAGCGTCAGGGATGTATTTTTCTAAGTTTTTTCGCCAAAAAAGCCCGCGAAGCCCCAAAAATCGGGCTTTTTTTGAAAAATCGGCTCTTTTTTAGTTGACAAGGCTTAAAAAAAGGCTGTTTTTTTTCCTAAATAAGTTTTAAACCATTAACTTCTAGCATAAGGGAATGATGCTATGACCAAAGAAGAAATGATTGCTCTGATTGCCAAGGATGCCAAAATCAACAAGCGTCAGGCGACCGACGCTTTGAGAAGTTTCTTCGACGGAGTGACCACCAATTTGAAAAAAGGCAAGAGAGTCAGTTTCGTCGGCTTCGGGACTTTTTCGATTTCTAGGAGAAAAGCCCGTATCGGACACAATCCGCAGACCGGCGAGAAAATTAACATCCCGGCAACCAAAGTTCCGCATTTCCGTGCCGGTAAGGCCCTGAAAGAAGCCGTGAAAAAGTAAGGTAAAATAATTTTTTCGAAGAAGGCAGGGAATTTAATCTCTGCCTTTTTTTATTTTTGGTTGACCGCCTGCGGCTTGCAAGGTAATTTACTATTTATAACTACGGTTTGAATATATGGCGAAACGACATGCAAATAAGGATTCCGGCGGCCGGAAAAGAAAACTCCTTGGCATACTCCTGATACTTTTTTCGATCCTGCTTTTAATATCACTGGTAACGCATGCTGGATGGGACGATCGACGAATCAGGCTGGACGATAATCCCTTTTCCGTAGATTTTAGAAATCAGGTCGGAATCATCGGGGCGCTGACCTCCTATGTACTATATTTTTTCTTTGGTTGGCTGGCTATATTTTTGCCTTTTGCGGTATTAATGCCGGGGCTTTATTACATTAATGTGGGCTGGCGGTCAAAAATCAGTCCGGCAGTGTGGTTTTGCATAACGGCCGGGGTGCTGATTACTATGATTGCGGATATCTTCATTCTTCAGGAACTGGAAGCCGGTATCGGATATGCTGGCGCGTATGGCGGCTATCTTCTCTATAATCTGACAAGATTGCTCGTAAAAATAATCGGGGAAACAGGTTCGGTTGTCTTATTGGGCGTTGGCGTGATTGTGTCAATGATTTTGCTGGGATATCGCTACCCGGTTTTAAGAAGCCGGATAGGCGGCTCGATTCGATTTGATTGGCGTAGATTCGGTTCATTCTTCGGCAGTCCCTTAAGAAAAATCCCAATGCTTTTTAAAAGAATTTTCTCGAGCAAAAATAAAAGCGATGTCAACTATATCGAACCCGGTCGGTCAACCTGGGGCGATGAAAATGTCCGTGAAGACACAGCCTCGATGGAGTCTGATGATGATATCTATGAAGCCGGCTCAGGCGGCGATAAAATAGATGTTTCGGGCAAATCCAAGCGGAAAAAGCTGACAATAAAAAAGACGGCCGCTTCCATCGGAAGGGAAACCAGAGATTATATATTCCCCGGGCTCGATTTGCTTGATGAAGGAACAAACAATGGTCCGGCCGTGGATCCGGAAGAGCTTGCTTTTACTGCCCGGGCGCTGAAGGATACACTGGAAACTTTTGGTGTCAGCATCGATGGGCAGATAGATAAATATCCCGGTCCGGTTATTACACGTTTCGAATTCAAACCGGCAGCTGGAGTTAAAGTCAATCAGATAATAAATCTGTCCGACGACCTGGCCCTTGCCTTGCAGGCCAAGCGTATCAGAATCGTCGCACCAATCCCCGGCAAGGCGGCGGTCGGTGTTGAGATTCCCAATCGCAAGGCTCGATTGGTTTATATACGGAGTATAATCGGGTCGGACGCCTATACTGACGGTCGAATCAAACTCCCGCTGGCCTTGGGTAAGACGATTTCCGGCAAACCGTATGTGGCCGATCTCGCCAAAATGCCTCATCTTCTGGTAGCGGGAGCCACCGGATCGGGCAAATCGGTTTGTATTAATGCTATTATAACATCACTGATGTATCGCCTGCATCCGGATGAATTGAAATTTATTTTTATTGATCCCAAAATGCTGGAGTTGTCGGTTTATGCCGGAATCCCTTATCTCGGCCGGCCGGTCGTGACCAATTCCAAGCGGGCTGAAAAGGTCTTGTCCGATGCCGTTATCGAAATGGAAAAGCGGTATAAAAAATTGGCCGGACAGTCGGTTCGTAACATAGAAGAATATAATATGCGGCAGAAAAAATTGGAGGATAAAATTCCGTACATTGTAATTATCGTCGACGAGTTGGCGGATATGATGATGGCGACCTCATCTTCACGCATCGAAATGCTGATTACGCGTCTGGCGCAAATGGCGCGCGCGGTCGGAATTCATCTGATTCTGGCCACACAAAGACCGTCGGTCGATGTCATTACCGGCCTTATTAAGGCCAATTTCTCGGCGCGTCTGGCTTTTCAGGTGGCGACTAAAGTCGACTCGCGAACAATTATCGATACCAACGGTGCCGAGAAACTCCTGGGTAATGGTGATATGCTCTTTATTCAACCGGGGCACCCCGAGCCGTTGCGGACGCATGGTGCCTATATCTCGGGTAAGGAAACCGAGCGCGTTGTCAATTTCATAAAAGAGCAGTTTCCTTCTGAAGAATCAGCTGAAGCCGAAAGCGAGAAGGCGGAAGAGAAGGGCGATAATGTCGATCTGGATGATCCTTTGTTTATTGAGGCGGCGCAGACTGTTATTCGCCATAAACAAGGCTCGGTATCACTCCTGCAGAGAAAACTTGGTATCGGCTATCAGCGCGCCGCCCGGCTGATCGATAGCCTCGAGGAGGCCGGAATCGTCGGGCCATACGATGGCAGCAAGGCGCGGGACGTTTTGGTGGATAATTCATATCTTGAAAATTTGTTAGCCTCGCGGTCGTTCACCGATCCGAACTCATAGCCGCCCTCGACGTATAAGTATAAGTTTATGAATAAGATAGTCCGGCATATAATTTCGCAACTGTTTATATTGTATATTCTTGGGATGGCGGCGGCGTCTTCGGAAAAATCGCCTGAACATCCCTCAGGACAGGATAATCGCCTGCAAAAAGGCGATAGATTTCAGGAAATAAAGGCCGAACTTGATTCAGCTGCGATGGTCAGCTTTGACGTATTAACAATCGTTGAATCCGAAATCTTTGACGAAATCGACAGCACCGCTGGAAAAATCTCGATCGCCCGTGACGGCAGATATGTCGCACGTTTGAATGATGATATATATTTATTCGACGGAGAATGTGTCTGGGAGTTTTCATCGGAAAATAACCAGGCGACAAAACGATGTTTGGGCGAGGGCGAGGAAGTCGAAAACCGATTGGGTTTTATTAAAAAGCTTGATGATTATTATAAAACGTCGGTGATAAAAGAGAATTCGATTTATCGATTAATCAAGAAGGGCGAAGATGATGGATCATTGCCGGACAGTATGCTGATTTATTTGAAGGAATCCAAGCTCGCGCGAATAGAATATCTTGATTTGAATAATGACTTGAATAAAGTGTGGATATTGAAGGAAACAATCTCCGACTCATTGCCTGAGGGAGTTTTTGAAATAAATCTTCCGGACTCGGCCGAGGTCATAACCCTCCCGTAAATTATATGAGATTTTTTATCAGAAAACTGGGTTGTCCGAAGAATGATGTCGATGGTGATTATCTGGCCGGAAAACTCCTGTCGATGGGGCATAAAATAGCGAAAGGTCCTGACCGGGCGGAAATCGTTATCGTCAATACGTGTGGATTTATTCTTCCGGCCAAGGAAGAATCGATTGAGGAAATTCTGCACTTTGAGAAAATGAAAAATGAGGGGAAAATCACACGGTTGTATGTAACCGGATGCCTGGCTCAGCGTTATGCCGAGGAGCTTCGCCGGGATATAAAGGGTGTCGATGGATTTTTCGGCCTGGGCAAAATCGATGAACTGGCCGTGGCGATTAATAATGGGTCATCCGGTCGGACAACAATCGCCAGAGATAATTCCGAAGCTCTGAATTTCCTGGTAGGTGAAAAACGATATGTAGATTCAAGATATCCGTATGAGTATCTTAAGATTGCCGAGGGCTGCGATAGGCGCTGCGCTTATTGTGCGATTCCTTCCATTCGAGGTCACTATCGGAGCCGCCCGCTTAAAGATATTTTAAAAGAGGCGGAATTGCTGGCTTCCCATGGAAAAAAGGAAATAATTCTCGTATCCCAGGAGGGCACCGGCTATGGGCGCGATTTAGGCAATCAAACTGACGTTATAACGCTTTTGTCGGAGCTGGAAAAAATTGACGGACTCGAATGGATTCGATTGATGTACTTGCATCCCGAAGCAGTAAGTAAGCGTTTAATTAAATATATGACCGAATCCGATAAAGTTCTCGGGTATTTCGATATACCGCTGCAGCATATAAATGATAAAATTCTGGCCGATATGAATCGTCGCGTAGATCGTAAAATAATCGAGAATGTAATTGATAAAATAAGAGAAGCCTCATCCGAAAACATTATTAGGACCACGTTTATTGCCGGTTTACCCGGCGAAACAGACGTCGAGTTTACGGAATTGCATGCTTTTGTCAGGAATGTTGAATTTGATCGGCTGGGAATATTTAAGTATTCGCCGGAAGAGGGAACGCCGGCGCGCGGCTTTGAAAATCAGGTTCCGGAGAATATTGCCGAGGAGCGGCTGGACATTCTGATGTCGCTCCAGCAAAAGATTGCCTTTGAAAAAAATATTGCCTTGTTAGACACTTATCAAAAGATTATAATTGACGAAGTGAAAACAAACGGTTCGTCCGTCGGTAGAACCGAAGGAGATTGTCCGGAAATCGACCAGGAGGTTTTTGTGCGGGGAGGCAGCTTAAAAAAAGGAGACATTGTGAAGGCAAAAGTGGTTATGACTGAGGGGTATGACCTGATTGCCAGAATAGACGGTGGATAGTTATGTTCGAATATAACAGATTAGGTATATTTCTTTCACGGCCGGTGGCGTTCCTGTTTGTCCTGATTTACCTGTCGCAATCGGGGCTTATTATTTATTTGATACGGGAGAAATTCGACCTCGAGAAACAACTCACGCATCAGCGCCAACGCATCAGCGAACTTGAAGAAAAACTTGAGATATTTCAGGTAATCGACGACTTTCAAATAGGTTTTACCGACGATGAAAAGAGAGAATTGGCTAATGTTATCTTCTCCGAGTGCGACAAATATGACTACGACCCGATGTTCCTGATGGCCCTGATTCTGACCGAATCCTCTTTTAAACGAAAGCAGGTTTCGTCGGTGGGCGCCAGAGGGCTGATGCAGATCCGGCCTTTTGTCGGCAAGAGTCTGGCCGGCAAAATGGATATCGATTGGCAGGGTTCGGACATGCTGATGCAGCCCGATTTAAATGTCCAGATGGGCTCGCGGCATTTATTTGATATGATCCTGAAGTTTAAAGATGTCCGTAAAGCGATTATTTCTTATAACCTGGGTGAGGCGGAGTTGAGAAACCGGATGCGCAGCGACAAGCCGCTGCCAAGTTCGTACCTAAATAAGGTCATGGAAAATTACAAAATGCTTAAGGAGCGTTACCGAGCTTGAGTCCAAAATTTATTATTGCAGCTGGAATATTATTGATTGCGTCGATTTTGGCCGGATGCGGCGGGCCTCGTATGAGTTCGTATGCGACTGCTGAGGAACAATTTACACAGGCTAAAAAGGAATATGATAAGGAACATTATCTTAAAGCAGTCGAAGGCTTCCAGCGAATTATTTTCAACTTTCCCGGTGCTACGATAGTCGATACGGCGCAATATTTCCTGGCCATGTCTTATTTGGGTAATAAAGAATATGAATTGGCGGCCGTGGAGTTCAAACGGTTGATCGCCAATTACCCCAGATCTGAATATTCTGATCGGGCGCAATATCTGGCCGGCGTCTGCTATTATAAGAATACGCCTTCAAATTATGCGCTTGACCAGGAGGATCTTAAGAAGGCCATACAGGTGCTTGAGGATTTTATTCTGGAAAATCCGGATTCACCTTTGGTTAAAGATGCCCGGGCGAATATTCTGGAGGGGATGACAAAACTGGCCCGAAAAGAATATGAAAATGGTCTATTGTATTTTAAAATGTACGATTATCGAGCGGCCAAAATTTATTTTCAATACGTTATCGATAATTATACCAACACCAGTTATGCAGCTCTGGCCCTATTTAAATTATCGGAGTCGGCCTTTAAATTATCCGAATACAGCGAAGCGCTTGAAAAATTCAGCCAGTTCAAAACTCTGTATCCCGAACATGTGTTAATTCCCCAAGCTAACGAATATATCGATAAGATTACACATCAACTGGAAACGGTCGATGCAACGGACGAGTCCTGACAAAGGCGGCAATTGGGGGATTATGGGGGGGCTGTTCGATCCGATTCATTACGGCCATTTGACCTTGGCCGAACAGGCGCGGGAAGCCTTTTCTCTTAATGGCGTCCTCTTCGTTATCAGCTACAATCCGCCTCATAGAAGTGAAAAACCGATTGCTTCCTTTGAAAATCGTCTGCAAATGACCGGGCTGGCCACAGATAGTAATGATTTCTTCATAGTGTCCGACCTCGAAAAAGAACTGAATGGTCCCGGTTATACGCTGTCGATGGTGGAGCTGTTGAAAGATCGCTATCCCGCTGTTATCTGGCACCTGATTCTCGGGGCCGATAATGTCGAATCGTTCGAGTTATGGCACAAACCTGAAGATTTGATTAAAAAAGTAAAAATTTTGGTTGGCGGTCGGCCCGGTTATAAAACGGAATCGAATAATTCCGCGTGGAATAAGGCGGTTTGCCATTTTGAAATGCCGCTTATGGAAGTGTCTTCAACATTGATCCGGCAGCGGTTAAAGAAAGGCCTATCGATAAGATATATGTTACCGGAGAGTGTACGTTCTTTTATTGACGAGAAGGGTATCTATAAATGAAGGGCAAAAGCCTGTATCTGGTTGACGGCTCCGCCATATTCTACCGCGCTCATTTTGCTTTTCTGCGCAATCCCCTGATTAATTCGAAGGGAGAAAATACATCGGCCACATTCGGCTTTGTCAACTCAATCGTGAAAATAGTCAGGGAAGAAAACCCGGATTATCTCGTTATCGCTTTTGATACAAAGGAACCTACTTTCCGTCATAAGATGTATCCCGAATATAAGGCAACCCGGGAGAAGATGCCGGATGATTTAGTACTGCAATTGCCGCGTATTAAACAGGCGACCGAAGCGCTTAATCTTCCAACGCTCGAACTGGAAGGATATGAAGCGGATGATATAATCGGGACGCTCGCCAAAAACGGGGAGCGGCAAAAAATGGATGTCTGGATCGTTTCCGGCGACAAAGACATGTTTCAACTGGTATCGGATGATATAAAAATCTACAATCCGCAGAAAGGTTCGCTTCCGCCGGTTAAAATGGGCAGTAAAGGTGTGGAAGAAAAGTTCGGCGTTCTGCCGGAAAAAGTCATCGATATGCTGGCCCTGATGGGTGACTCCTCGGACAATGTCCCCGGTATTCCGGGCATCGGTCCGAAAACGGCAATTGCACTATTGGAGCAATTTGGCAGTCTGGATAATTTGCTTCAGAAAGCCGATCAAATCAAGGCCAAAGGAATCCGGCAAAAAGTGACGGATAACAAAGACATGGCCGAGTTGTCCCGCAGGCTGGTAACGATTGATACTTCGGTACCCATAGAGTATTCGTTGGATAAAATAAAATGGCGGGAAATTGATTTTAATAAGGCGAAGAAATTTCTGATGGAGATGGAGTTTTTCCGCCTGATCGATGAACTCGCCAGGAAGACCGGAGCGCTGGATCTTCAGCTGGACTTGCCGAAATCGGCTAAGAAAAAAAAGGCAGAAGTCAATTATATTTGTATAGATAGTCTGACGGAATTAAAAAAGTTGTTGAAGCAGCTTGCCGCCAAAAAGAAGGTCGCCGTCGATACCGAGACAACCTCGCTTGACGCACATAAGGCCGATTTGGTGGGTGTATCACTTTGCGCCAGGGCGGGCGAGGCTTACTATATTCCGATCGGTCACGATCAAAAGAAAAGAAATATCCCTCAAGAAGAAGCCTTAAAAATATTATCGAAATTCCTTACCGATAAAAATGTTAAAAAGATCGGGCAGAATATAAAATATGACCTTGAAGTCCTCAATCGCGCCGGAATGGATATCGAGCCGGTTTCGTTTGACACCATGCTGGCGTCGTACGTGATAAATCCTTCAGGACGTCACGGCCTTGATTCACTGGCATTGGAACATTTGAATTATCGCATGCAGCCGATTACCGACCTGATCGGCAGCGGCAAAAAACAAAAATTGTTTTCAACCGTCGATGTTGACAAGGCCGTCTTTTATGCCGCCGAGGACGCCGATTATACCTTCCGACTTTATGAAATTCTGGCTCCGAAACTGGAACAGAATAATGTTCATGAGTTGTACTATAATATCGAACTGCCGCTGATTAAAGTCCTGGCGGCGATGGAAAACGAGGGCGTTCGTATCGACTGTGAATATATGGCGGAGATGTCGGAAGAGCTGGAAACGCAATTGGAAAAACTGACGAAAGATATATATACCGAGGCCGGGCAGAAATTTAATATAAATTCGACGCAGCAGCTTTCAAAAATCCTGTTTGAAGACCTCAAACTGCCGAAGAAAGGAAAAACCGCCAAAAAAACCGGCTACTCGACTGACGTCCGCGTGCTTGAGGAATTGGCCGCCGTCCATGATTTACCGCGCCTGGTACTCGATTATCGTCAGCTGGCAAAATTGAAAAGCACTTATGTCGATGCCATTCCCGCCCTCGTCAATAACGAAACGGGAAGAGTGCATACTTCGTTTAATCAAACAATCGCCGCTACCGGCCGGCTGTCATCGACCGATCCCAATCTACAGAATATTC
>CAYXTW010000031.1:0-42369 GCA_964467955.1 uncultured Ignavibacteriaceae bacterium
TTTCGTGGGCGGCAGACGCCCTCGTCTGCCCCAATCAAATTTTGTTGAAGTTTTTACATTAAAGATGAATTATACAGTATGGTTGTCAGAAAAAGACTAAACCTAACAGGTCCGGCAATTGTTTTCATTACAACAACTGTGTTTGAATGGAAACCCGTATTGACTCACGATAATATAGTGGCGTAGGTCAGAAGCCCCGCCGAAGATACTGAACGTAGTGAAGTGTCCTAGGGCCCGATGGGCGATCCTGACGATCATCTGATATTCAAAGGGGATTTTTACAAAATCCCAACTGAATCGGTGTTAATCCTGACTCCCGGCTGTTATATAGAAACATGAAAAAAGGACATATCTAAAAATGCAAAATTGTGCCAATTCTCCAATCGGCTTTTTAGCCAACCTGCGACGGACTCATTTTTCAAAAGGGAAAGGGCAAAAAAATAAAGATGTTAAAATATGCGAAACGAAGCCATTTTATCCCTCTACTGTCATCCCGGCGAAGGCGGAGATCCATAGAAATAAATTTATGCCGTACAATCCAACTTTAATAGGTTCCCGCTTGCGCGGGAACGACAATTTTTTTTCAAAATCAAAAACGAAGTCATTCCGGATAAGACAAAATATCATCCTAGGTGTAGGGCAGAACCCGAGTCCCGACGCTTCAGTGGCGGGACGATGCGGTTCTGCCATTTCAATCACGGCAGAACCGCTTCATTCCCCGATAAATCGTGGAATTCGGATTCTGCCCTATCCACAAAATTTCGTGGTCGGCGTACGCCTAGTGCGCCAACAAAAAAAATTCAAAAATCGGAAACGAAGCCATTTACGAAAACCGGGCACCGGATAAAACAACTATGCCCTTATCCCGGGTATTTGCCGGTGATATAATCTATCAAATAATGATTTTCGACTTTCAAATTATGGACCTGTGCCTTGACGACATCACCTATCGAAATAATCCCGACCACCTTCTTGTTCTCGACAATCGGCAGATGCCGGAAACGATTATTGGTCATGCAAGCCATCGCCGTATCGATGTCATCATCAGGAACGCATACCACCAGATTCTCGGTCATAAAATCTTTGACCGGTCGGGAAAAAGCCGACTCGCCATGCGTCGCCATCAGCCTGAAAATATCCCGCTCACTGATGATACCGACGGCAACGCCATCCTTCATCACCAACAGAGATCCAATCCTTCTGGCGGCTATTTTATCCATCGCTTCCCGAATATTGTTGTCCGGGCTGATACTTTCAATACCTGTGCCTTTTGCTTTGAGAACCTCACTGATCTTCATATCATCTTCCTATCCATGAAACGTCGTCCATTAATAATATACTACGATGCATTTTACGGCTTTTATGGATCAATTAATTGTATGCCCCTTGCCGCGTGCTTTATCTCAGAAAACTGCATTCGAATTTCAGAAGTGAATACAGCAGATCGTCGTACAAATCACCTTTATAATAATGATGCTGCCGCAGCGTCCCATCAAGTTTGAAATCGAGCGACTCCAGGAGTTTATTGGAAGCCTTGTTGAACGACGCCGTCTGCGCATATACCTTATTCAGGTTCAAATCCGTAAAAAGATACTTGATGAGAAGTGTCAGTCCTTCTTTGGCATACCCCTTTTTTCTGGCCTCGGGCGCCACGATATATCCCAGTTCGGCCGAACGGTTAAGCATATTCAGATGAAAATAACGAATTTTGCCAACCCGCCGGTTCTCCTCGATGGTAACGATTACAAAATCGCCTTCGTCTTTTTTGACCTCGCGTTTTTTCATCCATTCGACGTATGCCGACGGGGTCGTCAAAGTAACTTCATGACACGTTTGCAATTGCGGCTCCGAGGCCAGAAACCAGCGATATGTATGTTCCGTATCTTCAGGCATCGTCGGCCGCAAATATACATTTTTGCCGACAAAACCGGGCGTTGTCTGAAAGGTCTCCGGATCAATGTTCTTTTTTGCCATAAGCATCAACGATTTTTCCTTCATTTAAGCAGATTTTTCAGGATGATGTCAAGTCAAATATTCGCTATATTCCGTCGAAATAAAGAAAAGGATTTGCTCCGCAGGTTTTTTAGTTTACGTTTTGACAACGAGGTTTTTTTGCAACGGCTTACGGCATAAGAAAATGAAAATATGAAAAAACTTCTGATTTACCATTTGCCGGCCATTCTCTATGCGGGGCTGATAATCTACATCTCCTCTATCCCCAATTTGAGGCCGCCGAATATCAGCCTGTTCAAATACGACAAGTTGGTTCATTTTCTTGAGTACGCCGTTTTTGCCTTTTTGATATACCGCTCATTCCTGCATCTCATTCCGCCCCGGAAATTCAAATTTGTCATCTATTTCTCATTAGTATTTTTGGCCTTATTTGCCTTTTTTGACGAATATTTTCAAGCCCATATCCCCGGCCGCGATTCCGATATCCTTGACGCCATTGCGGATATCCTGGGTGGATTCCTGTTGATTATAATTCTTCATATAAGACATAAAAGACGCCTTTCCGCGTAGTTGCCTTGAATTGCAAATATATGCACTTTATTGCCTATTGGGCCCGCGGACATCAAGCAATTGGCTTGACAAATCGCCGTAATTACTTATAATACCTGCGAAATAATAAATATTTACTCGCTCAGCGACACATTAAAGAAATCTTGGTACTGGCTTTGCTGAAGCGTAATGTAATGAGGCAACTGGTGCCCGGTTTTCGAACCGCCATATTAATGTAACCTGTGTCTTACGAGGTGATAGACCCGTGCCAGATTACCCGGCTCCGGTCTTCGCATGACGCGAAAGGTACGTTATATCATATCGAGTGAGTATGCAAAAAAATAATACAAAGAATCGAAACAGAATGGGAGTTTTGCGATGAGACAAAGCCTTTTTACCATAGCTATGGTATGCCTTATATTTATAATGGCCGGGCAGGCTAAGGCCATGACCGTCCGTGCCGAGGCCGCCCCCTTGTTGGCGCCGGATTCGCTCATTATGGGAGAACCATTTTCGGTCGGAATTTACATGAACAATAATGACACTGTATGGAGTGAGAATCTGGTGACCGGTTACCGCCTATCATATAGTATGCCTTTCGCATTTTATAGCCCGGATGCAAGCATTCAGAATATCACCCATATCAATGTCGGTGGCTCCGGGCCGACGGGCAATCTTGAGGTATTAAATGGTTTTCAGGCCTTTTGGGGCATGTTCTGGTTGATATCGCCGTGGAGTTACGACGGCAGCTTGCCCGATTCCATTAATTTCACCGGGATTGGCAGCGCCTCCAGCGGCTGGCCATACGGGCTGGGCGAGCAATTGTATCTCCAGTTTAATTTCCAGAGTGATGAAGCCGGCAATTTCTGTATCGATTCGATCGGCGGCCGAACACCTGCCTACGACTGGCTGCTTTATCCCCCATCGCCGGATTTTAATGGACCATATTGCTGGACAGTGGTCGACACCTCCGCTCCGCCGCCCAATCAGCCACCGGTGCTTTATAGTATAGGCAACAAAGAAGTCGATGAAAATTCGCTTTTGACTTTCGATGTTTATTCAGGCGATCCCGACGGCACAACGCCGACTTTGTTTACATCCACCCTTCCAGCCGGAGCTAATTTCGTTGACAATACTGATACAACCGGGACATTCAGCTGGACGCCGACATTTGATCAGGCGGACAACTATCCGGTGACGTTTTATGCCACTGACGGGATAGACACCGTTTTTGAAGAAATAACCATTACGGTTAACGATATTAACCGGCCGCCGGAATTAGTACCCATTGGCGACCAGGAGGTTTTTGAGTCAGTCGATCTGAGTTTCCCAGTGAATGCGATCGATGACGATGGAGATCCAATAACGCTTTCGACCTCGGCCTTACCTGGTACGGCCACATTCGTCGATAGTGGCAATGGTGTCGGGCTATTTGATTGGACACCTTATTATACTGATGCCGGCGTTTATACTGTGACGTTTTATGCTGATGACAGCCACGATATCGATTCCGAAGTTGTTACGATAACGGTTGATGACGTAGGTAATCAATTCCCCGTCCTTGATAGTATCGGGCCGATATTCCTCGACGAGGGTGATCATTACGTTAGAAATATTACGGCATGGGATCCGGACGGTACAATCCCGTCTATTGGTGCCGATTCACTTCCTCCCAATGCCGCATTTTTTGATAGCGGAACCGGTGTCGGGACGTTTACATTTAATCCCGACCTCGATCAATCAGGGACATACAATATTCTCTTTTATGCGTGGGACGGTATGTTTGCGGATACTGAGATTGTAGTTGTTACCGTTAATGAAACAGGTAACTATGTTCCTGAACTATCGGTTCAACCGAATATTCTCAGTTTTGAAGGCAACATCTGCGACGACGGTCTGACACCGGCCGAACTGGATTCTCTTTCATTTGACATCTCCAACACCGGCGAAGGAACTATGAACTGGACCGTCACGGCCAATGAAAACTGGCTTGGTTTTACCCCTGCTGACGGCGTCGATGCCGGAACCGTTGATGTCTGGATTGTCTGGGCCAATGTTCCTGAAATATCGGTTGCCGTCGGCGATACCGCGTATTTATACGACACGCTGACCGTTACCGCGCCGGGGGCTGATAATTCACCCCAATTTGTCGAGGTAGAACTGGCACTCGTCTGCGAGCCGGGCGGGTATTTCCTGACAGTTCAGCCGTCTTTATTCAATTTCTCGGCTACCGCCGGTGATACGATTGTGGATTCATTAGTAGTCGACGAGACGTATGGCCAGGAAGTTCAATTTACGTACACGCATAGCACTTCGTGGCTGCATCTATTAATAGTATCCGAACCGCCGACGACACCATTCTCCATCCCATTTTATATAATGACCGAAGGATGGCCGGATACTACACTTTATGATACGATCGTTGTTAGTTCGCTCAGTGAACCATCAAATACACCCATTTACGTTCCTGTTACAATAACGATTGAAAATGAATATATGTTGGCCGCGGATCCGATGTCATTTGATTTTGAACTTGACCTCGGCGATGCTATCAACGACGAAAGCTTGTATGTTTATGAATTAAGCGGCGGATATATTAACTTTTGGACGTCAAATCACAGTGATTGGCTGTATGTGGACACGATGTCCGCTTCACCACTTTATACGCCAGCGACGATTTTCGTCAACGTTTTCGCTGACGATACCCTTTTGCCGGATATGACTTATTATGACACAATCCTTGTCATGTCCGGTGACGCCATCAATTCACCACTCGCGGTTCCGGTGTCGCTGACGACAAGAGCTGATTACGTCGTCGGGACGGTTCCTCTCGAATTCAACTTCGTACTCAACGAGGGTGAAGTAACCAGTTCGTCGTTGAATGTTTTCGAAATATATAACCGCGAGATAGGATTCTTATACTACCACAACAGCAGCTGGCTGGCGGTCAATCCGCTGGGGATGCCGCCATATAATACACCGATGTCGCTGCCATTGGGTGTCTCGACCATCGGACTCGACCCTGGTATGTATTATGATACGATCTTAATAACGCCTGACGTCGATTCAAATGTCTACCCCAATGTCACCGTTCCGGTGGCACTGGAGGTGGTCAGTGTGGGGCCGGAAACTGAAGATTCGGTCTGGGTATCCACCGTTCCCGGGCGCGTCGGTACCGATGTTATTGTGCCCGTTTATTTCCGGAATTTCGAGCCCTTGGCGGCGATTAATTTGCCGTTAGCGTGGAATTCGGACGATATACAGTTAAACGCGGTTACCTTTGACGGCACGCGGGTCGACTCGGTCGATAATAAACCGGTCGTTATCAATAATGCCACGCGCCGGGTTCAAATCGACATTATGCCGATCTTTTCCGACCCGATTTATGCCGGTCGCGGACTGCTGGCCAAACTGCATTTCAGCGTCTCGCCGACTGCCGACCCGGCTTTTGTAGCCGTTTATGATACAATAATTGCACCGTCGGGCGGATTATACTTCGTCGATCAATCCATGGATATGGTTATACCGCACTTCGATACCGGCGGCGTGATCGTCGGACCGGACACCGCTTATCTGTGCGGCCGTGTAATCGATACTGCCGGAAATGAAATCGAAGGCGCTTTTGTTGAAATCTGGAATGATTTCCCCACCGGTTACTGGGTGCTGGGCGATACAACCGATATTGCCGGTCAATTTGCCTGTCACTCGGTCGGTATTTCACCGTTTGATGTCTATGCGTACAAGGAGGGATATTATCCGGGTCTGGTGGAAGATGTCCAACTCGGTGAACTGGGCATCGAAGTTGTTCTAACGCCTGTCTCACCGGTGACACCAACCAACGAGTGGGTCGGTTTTTATTGCGATAGTAGCCTTTACGCCGGTGTTCCGCTTCCAGTTGGATCGGTGGTCGATGCGTATGATCCCGATGGTATTCACTGCGGAACATTCTTCGTCACCGAGGCCGGTAAATACGGCATTATGCCGGTTTACCGCGATGATATTTATTCGACTGAGGATGAAGGCGCAGAGCATAATGACACTATTTCGTTCTTCATAAACGGCATTCCCGCCACGACGGACGGCGAAACGGTTTGGACGGGAATGGGTGATAATTTCGAAACGTGCCTCGACGTCTTTACTGTGGAAGATCGAACCATCCATCTGGCACAAGGCTGGAACCTTATATCCTGGAATGTCGATACCCCCACTGATAATATTTTACAACTGCTGTCATCGATATCGAATTGCGTGGAATTGGTGCTTGGATTCGAGCAGGGCGGATATACTTATGATCCCGAATTACCGGAATTTTCAACGCTCTGGAATCTTGACCATTTCCATGGTTACTGGGTTAGAATGAGCTGCGCTGCCGACTTAGTAATAACCGGAGTCCCGGTTGCCGCCACGACGCCGATTCAGCTGGAAGCGGGATGGAACCTTGTATCTTATCTGCCGGAAATCGTCGACACCATTCCCGACGCATTATTGTCAATTCACGATCAGCTGGTGGTCGCCCTCGGATTCGTAAACGGCGTCGGTTTGACGTATGATCCCAGTCTACCGGATTATTCCAATCTTAACTACATGGGCCCGGGTTATGGTTACTGGGTCAATGTCTTAAGCGCCGGTACACTTATTTATGCGGGTCGCGGGCCTTCGGTCGTCTTCAGGCAAACACCGACCTTCGCCGCCAAAGCAATTCCCGGAACCGAGGTTAATGTATCCCGCCAGTGGATGAATCTCTATTCGTACGGATTGACGCTTGACGGTAACGTTGTCCCGGCCGGAGCTGAGATTCAGGCGGTTGACGCTGATGGCCGCGTAATCGGGGCCGCGGAAGTCGGAAAAAACGGCATGTTCGGATTCATGCCGGTCTATGCCGACGATCCCACGACCGATGTTAAAGAAGGTGTCGCAATCGGCGACGAGTTTATTCTGGTGGTAAACGGTGTCGAATCGGCCGAGAGCTTCACCTGGACAGCTAACGGGGAAAGACTCGAGGTCGGCTCCTTGACCGCACGAACCGGCGCCGGATTGCTGCCCAAAGAGTTTAAACTGGCTCAGAATTATCCCAACCCGTTCAATCCGACAACGACAATATTATTCTCGCTGCCCGAGCCGATGAACGCCAGGGTTGAAGTGTTTAATATTCTTGGCGAGCGAGTCAAGACCGTCTTCAACGGTCTGGGTCAGGCCGGCGAAAATAGCGTTGTCTGGAATGGTGATAATGACCGCGGTCAGGCGGCTGCATCCGGTGTGTATTTCTATCGCCTGAAAGCCGGTGATTTTCAGCAGAGCCGAAAGATGATCTTGATGAAATAGAAGTAATATATTAACTTAAAACCGGCCGTCATAATGCGGCGGCCGGTTAAGGGTGGTGAAATAAATGTTGAAAAGATTATTGAAAATTCTAATAGCAGGCGGGCTGGCTGCGATACTTGTTTCGGGAGTCTCCGCTGAAGTAATCCCGACTTCCGTTTTCGCCAGTTTCTATGGATCGGCTTCAGAATATAACGGAGTACCGATTCCGGCCGGCTCGATTATCGATGTTTACGATACTGCTTCGGTACATTGTGGAACCTTTACCGTTCAAGTAACCGGGGAATATGGATTCTTGCAGGTATATGGTGAAGATGGTTACGGAGAAGGACCCAGTATTGGCGAAGAGCTAACATTTTATATTAACGGTCGTTTGGCAACTCCTCTTGGTCCGGATGATCCGATTTGGAGCGGTTTTGGCGATAGAATTGAAGTTAATCTTTCGGCCACTGCCGATGTTTCAATGATGATGACCGGATTTCCCGATGATGGGCAGGCTGTCCCGGGTGGGACCATTCGCTACTATGCCACGGTTCGCAATACCGGGCAGGGAACGGACTTTTATACCGTATCTGCCGTTTCGGAACATGGCTGGCTTACCGAACCTATGAGTGGTCTCGTTTATGCGTTTCCGGGTGAAGAAGCGGTTGTTTACTTCGATCTCTTAATACCTTATGCGATATATGTTGATACCGACGAATCCGTTTTCTTTAAAGTCATATCCGGTGCCGACACAGATGTTTTCATTGAGGATACGGTTATCACACATGTCATGATTCCGACCAGTACCCCCGAAGAAGACAGTCGGTTGCTTCCCGGTGTTTTCAAATTATACCAGAATTATCCCAATCCATTTAATCCGACGACGGTAATCGCCTTCAATCTACCCAATAAAGCCGGCACCGAACTTGAAATTTTCGATCTTTTGGGTCGAACCGTTAATAAGGTCAATCTGGGTGGTCTCGAGGCCGGATTTCATTCTTTTGAATACGATGCTACGGGACTGGCCAGCGGCGTGTACTTGTATCGTATCAAGGCCGGTGAGTTAAGCGCCGTTAAAAAAATGTTGCTGATGAAATAATATTGTTATGGTCAGGAATTTTTGAAAACCCCGACAACCGGGGTTTTCTTGTTAATATGTTTTTAAAAAATTTACTTGCTTGCCGTTATATTTTGTCTTTCTTAGGATAAAGGCGAAAATATTTGTTTGGATCGGAGACGTATTGAATGTAAGCATCACAGTCGCCGGCAAAACCGACAAGGGATTGGTCCGGGCCGGTAACGAAGACTGTTTTAAAATCGTCCGGCAACAAAATCTGTTTTTGGTCTGTGACGGGATGGGCGGGCACCAGGCGGGAGAGGTGGCTTCGAATGAAGCCTGCTCGATCATTGAGCAATGTTTTACGGACTTGGGCGATTCGATTTCCGCCGATGAGACACTTAAACTGCCGGCGGAATTTCCTGCACGGGGCGATCTGCTCATCAAGGCCATCCGTATCGCCAATCGAAGCATATATACGATGGCGATTTCCAACGACGATTATAACGGTATGGGTACGACTATCGTCGCCGCCGCGCTGCAGGATGATTTACTTAATATCGCCCACGTCGGCGACAGTCGCATCTATCGCATGAAAGGCGAACAGATGGTGCGCATGACGACCGATCATTCCTGGGTGTCGGAACTCAGACAATCGGGAGCATTTACCGAGGCGGAGGCGGCCGAATTCACCAACCGTAATGTTATCACGCGCGCCCTCGGCGTGCGCGAAAATGTCGAAATCGACTTCCGATCCGATAAAGTCCACGCCGGTGAAATATATATTTTCTGTTCCGACGGATTGTGCGGGTATGCCGAGGACGATGAAATTTCATCGGCGGTCAGGGAGTGCGGCGGTGATGTCAATCTTATTGTCGACAATCTTGTCAGGTTGGCCAACGATCACGGTGGACAGGATAATGTTACCGCCATTGCGCTACGAATCGATAGTGTCGAGGGCCAGTCGAATCTTCCGGAAATTGCCCCGATTACTATTTCCAACGAAGAAGACGCCATAATTAGAAAAGAGAATGAGGTTGTGGATAAACTTCGGACGATAAAAAAAACGGAAATAAAAGGCGAAAACGATTCTCAAACGGAAATGGACGCCGGAACCGCAAAGTCAAAATCGACTAATCTCCCCCTCATACTTATCTTTATCGCAGCTATAATTGTCGTTATATTAGTTTATCTATTGGTTGCGAAATAATTCCGAAAAGACAATGGGCTTTTAAGATCGCGCAGTTTTATCCGTACTGTTTGCTAATCCTCTAATTCCTCTATATGTTTTTCGGCGGCGACAGCGGCAGTGGTACCGTCACCGACCGCGTTGGTTATCTGCTTAACCAATTGCTCGCGGACGTCGCCACAGGCAAAAACACCTTTCAGGGAGGTTTCCATTCTTGTATCAGTGATAATGTACCCGTTTTCATTTTTCTTCACCGGTTCGCGAAACAGATTGGAATTCGGGACAAAACCGATAAAAACGAATATCGCACCCACGTCCAACGTGGATGTCTCGCCCGTCTTGACATTTTTTAATGACAGCGAGCGAACTTTGTCATTACCATTGATGGACTCGATAACCGTATCCCATATAAATTCAATTTTGTCGTTCTTGAAAGCGCGATCCTGAATGATTTTCTGCGCCCTAAGTTGATCACGGCGATGAATGATGTAGACTTTCTTGCCGTATTTTGTCAGGAAATTACCCTCTTCAACGGCGGCATCGCCACCGCCGGCGACGGCAATGATTTCATCTTTAAAGAAGGCCCCGTCGCAAATTGCGCAGTAGGATACTCCTTTACCGGCGAATTCCTCTTCGCCCGGAACATTCAGCTTATTGGGCGAACCGCCCGTCGAAACAATTACCGCTTTGGCGCGGTAAACATCGCCCGAAGCGACGCTGACCAATCGATCGTCACCCTCGGCATAAATTTCCTTCACTTCATCCGAGATTATTTCCAAGCCGAATTTTTTGGCATGATCGGCCATCTTCATGGCTAACTCGGAACCTGAGATTTTCTCAAATCCGGGATAATCCTCGACATCCTCAGTATTGGCAATCTGACCGCCCGGCATATACTTCTCAATCAATATCGTCTTCCGTCTGGCACGGGCGCAGTACATTCCAGCCGTCAGACCACCCGGTCCCCCCCCGACAACGACAATATCATAATTTTTTTCAGCCATCACTTACCTCATATATTTGCGCAAGCCTTCCTCGAAAGCGGTTAATTCGATTTCAAATATCTCATACAGCTTTTTATTGTCGCACGTATTACCGACTTCAAGCATTTTCAGCTGGTCGGTCGTAATCGGCGACGGCTTCAAAGTCCTTTCCAGCAAAAAAGCATTCAGCTTCATAAACCACATCGGCAAATATAGGTTCCCGCGTTTTTTATTCAAGACTCTTTTAACAATTCTCAGAATTTCTTTATAGGATATTTTATCGGGACCGCCGATTTCGATTGTTTTATTCCGGGCCTTTTTATTTCCCAAAGAATTCATCAATAAATGGATTAGATCATTGATATATACCGGCTGAAGCAAAAAATCGCCGTGCCCGATAACCGGCGTTAGGGGGAATTTTTTTGTCAACCAAACCAGAGTACTCACAAATCCGTCGCCCTCACCGAAAATTACTGACGGTCTGAAAATAGTATAATCGACTCCCGAATCGCGAACCGCTTCTTCAGCTTGCCATTTCGATTGATGATATTTCGAAATGGCGTCTTCCGATGCCCCCAAAGCTGACAGATAAATTATATGCCTGACATTATTTTGCAGACAGGCCGCGACGACATTTTTTGTCCCGGCCGTGACCGTCTTCTCAAAAGTAAGTTGTCCGGTTTCGGCGATAATGCCGACCAGATGATAAACCGCATCGACGCCCTCAAAGGCCTTATCCAAAGAATCAGAATTATGAACATCACCGAAAACCGTCTCGATTTTATCGCCTGATACACTTTCAATATGTTTTCTGTGAATTAGAAGTCTTAAGTGATGTTCGGTTTCGGCCAGAGAGGCAACCAGATGTCGGCCGACGAATCCGGAGGCGCCTGTAATCGCAATTTTCAATAATCGATACCCTTCTGCGCCAGTATGCCCTTCTGGAAAGGATGCTTGATTTCCTTCATTTCAGTGACCAGATCCGCCTGCTCAATCAGCCAGCCATTCGCATCTCTCCCGGTAATCACCAGACTTAATTCCTCCGGCTTTTTTGCCACCAGTTTCTGCAATTGCTCCAGAGAAACCAGGTCCAGCTTAACGGCGACATTCAGCTCATCGAGAATAACCAGATTGTACTTCCCCGACCGCATTTTTTCAATCGCCGTGTCATATGCTTTGCGGGCCGCCTTCTGATGTGTCTCAATCGGTTTGTCATCATCGACAATCCCGACAAATCCCTCGCCCATAATATTAAATTCCACATCGGGCGCCAGCCTTTTGATACCGTCCATCTCACCGTACTTCCAGCTTCCCTTGATGAATTGAATGACACAAATTTTCCAGCCGTATCCCAGCGCCCTGATTGTCATCCCCAGCGCCGCGGTCGTTTTACCTTTGCCGGGACCGGTATAGACAATCAACAATCCCTTTGTTTTTTCCTGATTATTATTCGCTCCCATACTATACATTTACCCTCTATTTATGATTTATTATTTATTCGCCTGGCCAGGATTTCGACCGGATGAACGACTTTGAATTTACTTCCTAACTCGGCGTCGATTTTCATCCGGCAGGCCGGGCAGGACGCCATGATTATATCAGCTTTTATATTTAAATAATCTTCTTTTTTCTTTTCAAACATTTTTTTCGATTCCTGAAAATGCACGTAACCGTACGATCCTGCCTGGGCGCAGCAGCGGTCGGCGTAGACCGGATGATGTATTTCCACATTACCCAATTTACTTATGAGTTTTAACGGTTCCTTATGCAGACCGGCTCGTCGCAGGTGACACGGATTGTGATAGGTAATATTCAATGGATGATTCCCATCAAGCGTGGAAAAATCGAATCCGAGTTGATTCAAATACTGACTGATGTCGTAACACCTGGCCGCCAGTTTTTCAGCCGCCTGCTGGTATGGATCGGATTCATCAAAAAGCTCTTTATATTCGAGCAGTTTCAAAAGACATGAGGCACATCCGGTAATAACACTATCGAATCGATTCAGGTGATCGATATTAAATTTTGCTTTATCGATTAAATTACGCCGATGACCGTACACTTCCTGCGGCAGACCGCAGCACTTTTGCTCAGGCATGGACACCTTTATCCCGAGATAATCAAATAGCTTAAAAACGGCGTCACCGACGTTGGATTGGAGAAAATTATCGGCGCAGCCATGGAACAATGCCACCTCGCCGGTGGCGGCAATCCTATCGGGGAATCTGGCGCGAAGCGATTTCGCCGCAATAATCGGAAACTCGATATCTTTATCGAATCCAAAGGTGCCACCCCCGGCTATCGAAACAAGCGATTTCCCGGCATTGCTTTTCACTATCGGCTCAAAGAGTTTTCCGATTCGAAGCGAAAAATTCAGAAGTGCATTATAATCGGTCAGTCTAACAGCCAGACCGGATAAAACCGACGTTTTTTGGGAGCGGTAGTTTATAATTTCCGAGGCGATATCAACCCCGGCCGGACAGACGGCCGCACAGTTTTTGCAGTTAAGGCAGAATGACAAAAATCCATCGAGATTTTTACGTGGCTCACCGGATTGATTAATAATTCTTAACCAGCCTCGCGGCGAATAATCCTCGCGGCGGAAAATATCATACGCCGGACAATAACCGTTGCACTTACCGCAGGCGGCGCAAAACGATTTAATCTTTTCAAAATCAATGTTATGCGTGAACGGCACTTCGCTTAAAACCGAATCGGGTGAAAGAATATTGTCCGGATCGAGCAAGTTCTTTATTTTTTTGAATATTGCAAAAATCTCGCCACCGTATAGCTTTTTCAAGAGAGATGCTCGCAGTCGCCCGACGGCGTGCTCCGCGGTCGTCGAACCGCCGATTGATATAATCCTGTCATAAACCGTATCATACATCTGTCTCGCCAACTCGAATTCCCTGTGGTTATTTAAATCGAACAGCGGCCGGATATGAAGATTCCCGTCGCCGATATGCCCGAATATTCCGAAAGTCAAATTATGCGTTTTGAATAAAGACGTTATATATTCAATAAATTCCGGAATCTTTTCGGGCGGGACGGAGACATCTTCTATCAGCGAAATCGGCCGTCGAGTTGCATGATGACGGTACAGAGTCGGCACGATTGCCTTGCGTGCCCTCCAGAGCGCGGCGATTTGTTCGGGGTCGGCAGCGTAGTCCGGCGGAGCCGCTAATTCTGTATTTTTTAAGAGCCTCTCGAATTTCTCTTGTCGCGTGATAATATTATCATCGAACTCAACCAGTAAAAGAGCCGCGGCGTTTTCCGGGATATTAAATTCTTGCCGACCGATTAAATTCAACGTCGAGCCGTCAATGATTTCAAGGCCGGACGGACCCAGCTCAAGTATCGGCGCCACCGCACAACCGGCCTCAATAAGTGATTGAAAATATAATGCTACGGTCAGTTTCTCGAGCGGAATCGGCAATAAACGCAATCCCGTCGAAACGAACAGACACAGTGTGCCTTCCGAGCCTATCATAAGTGCCGGCAGATTAAAAAAACCAGCATCAAAATCGTTGATTACCTGAAGCAGATTGTATCCGGCCGAGTTCTTTTTTAGTTTCGGCCACTTATCTTTGATGAGTTGGCTATTGTCCCTTAATATTTTATAAATTTCCCGGAAATTCTCATTTTCAATAAAAAATGATTCCAATTCCGGGGAATCAAGCCGCAGTTTTTTCAGATTTATTGACTTACCGACCGAATCGACAATTGTCAATTCTTCGACAAAATGGGAGGTCAATCCGTATTTAACCGATCTCGGGCCGGACGAATTGCCGGCCAGCATCCCCCCTATCTGGCAACTATCGCCCGACGACGGGTCCGGAGGAAAAAAGAGACCATGTCGTTGCATTGCCAGATTGAGTTCGTCGTAAATGATACCCACCTCCGTCCGAACCATCCGGCGATGGGGATCAATATTCAGGATATTCTTAAACCGGCTGTAATCCAGAATGATACCCGAACCGAGTGCCCCGCCAACCAGACCGGTCCCCCCGCCGCGCGGTGTAATCGACAGATTCTTGTCCCGAGCGTATTTTATGGTTTCGACGATATCATTAATCGCCAGCACCTGCCTGACGGCAGATGGTTTATCGGCGTAGATAGAGCCGTCGGAAGCGTAAGCGGTCAGCGTCGCCTTATTCGTTAAATAATCCATAAGTCTTTTTTCCCCGGCTACGTTGGATCCGACCTATCGCAGTTCCAAGCCGGGATTGTAATATATCCGAATTTTCTACGCGGTCAAAACATTATGCGTGGCAATAAAAAAAAGAAAATAATTTGTGAAAAGATTAACAACATTCTATTGACAATTTTACACGTCGAGTCTATTATAGGGCCGGAATAGCATATAGATGAGTTATAGAGTCTGCAAGTCGAAAAAGTCAATTTTAGCGAGGTAAAGGATATGCAATTTACCAAAGCTGAAGAATACGGAATTTTCGGGGTCCTTTATCTTGCCGAACAAGGCCCAAAGAGAATCATACCATTATCGGAAATCGCTGAATCCCAGGATGTTCCTGAAAAGTTCCTGGCAAAAATATTCCAGAATTTGACCAAAAAAGGTATTGTTACATCGCATCGTGGAGCCAGGGGCGGTTTCTCTTTGAATAAAAAACCGGCCACGATTACAGTCCGTGAAGTGGTCGAGGCTATTCAGGGGCCGTATCATCTCATAAGATGTCTTTACGACCGCGACTGTTGCGAGAAATATGATTTCTGCCCGGTGCGTGTTGTTCTGGGAAAAGCGGAAGTCAAACTCCTCGAAGTTTTCGGCAGTTACTCCATAACCGATCTGATTAAATGGAAAGAAGATAATAAGGCGAAATAGCCGCCGATAGCGGCTCATTAGTGTAATTGCCCGAATCCTGATTTTTATTAATGAAAAATGGCTGATACATCGGAGGATTGATGTCGGTAAAATCTGATAACTGGATAAAGAGAATGGCGACGGAATATAATATGATTCGTCCGTTTGCCGCCAAACAAATAAAGAAAGGTGTCAGCTACGGTTTATCCTCATACGGATATGACATCAGAGTCGCCGATGAATTTAAGATTTTCACCAATATCAATTCGGCGATCATAGATCCCAAAAATTTCTCTCGCGACTCATTTATCGATATTAAGGCCAAATCAATTTTGATTCCACCGGGCTCATTCGCCCTGGCGCGGACGGTTGAGTATTTTAAAATTCCCCGCGATGTCATCACCATCTGTTTGGGCAAATCGACCTATGCCAGATGCGGGATAATCGTCAATGTTACACCTTTCGAGCCGGAGTGGGAAGGTTACGCGACTCTCGAGATATCGAACACAACACCTTTGCCGGCAAAGATATACGCCAACGAAGGCATCGCTCAGATAATATTTTTGGGGGCTGATGAAATCTGCCGGGTGTCATATAAAGATAAAAAGGGAAAATATCAGGGGCAAAAGAGTATAACATTACCGAAAACTATATAAATATAAAATAAATCTGTTTTTAAGAAATAACGATTTTTGGAGATAATATAAAATGTCAAGCGAAACAGAAATATCGACAACCGAAGAGAAAATAAATACGCGCGAAGGTCACGGGAAAATGGTAACCATTAATGGAAATACCGCCGCCTCGTACGTTGCTCACTCCTTAAGTGAAGTCGTCGCCATTTATCCGATCACGCCCTCATCGGATATGGGCGAGATCGCCGATGCCCGCTCGGCGGCCGGTAAAACCAATATATGGGGTACTATTCCTGATGTTGTCGAAATGCAATCGGAGGGCGGCGCCTCCGGGGCGATACATGGGGCCGCCACGGCGGGAGCGTTAACGACCACTTTCACCGCCTCGCAGGGTTTGCTGCTGATGATTCCGAACATGTTTAAAATTGCCGGTGAGTTGACTCCGACCGTTTTTCATGTGTCGGCCCGGACAGTAGCCTCGCACGCGCTTTCGATCTTCGGTGATCATTCGGATGTTATGGCGGTGCGTACGACCGGTTTCGGCCTGATTGCTTCCGGCTCTGTTCAAGAAGTTATGGATCTGGCAACAATCACGCATTCAGCGACTTACGAATGCCGGGTACCATTCGTTCATTTCTTCGACGGTTTCCGAACTTCGCACGAGGAATCTAAAGTTTCTGAACTCAGCGCCGATGATTTTCGCCGGATGATCAGCGAGGAACATATTGCCGAGCATCGCCGAAGGGCTTTGAGTCCGGATCATCCCACGCTCAAGGGCTCGTCCCAGAATCCGGATGTCTTTTTCCAGGCCAGGGAAACGGTCAATAAATATTATGCGAAAGCTCCGGAGATAGTTCAAAAACATATGGATAAATTCTTCGAAGTAACCGGCCGCAGGTACAATCTTTTCGATTACGTCGGCGCACCCGATGCCGAACGGATTGCAATCATGATGGGTTCCGGTTCGGAAACGATGCATGAGACGGTTGAGTACCTGGCGGATCAGGGCGAAAAGGTCGGGCTAATTAAAGTCAGATTATTCCGTCCGTTTTCTATCGAAGGATTGATGAAGGCTATCCCCGGCACGGTTAAGAAAATTGCCGTTCTGGATCGGACCAAAGAGCCGGGCGCAATCGGCGAACCGCTTTACGCCGATATCGGAAACGCAATCGGCGAGGCAATGGCGATGGAAATTGCTCCCTTTAAGAAACACCCGGTCCTGGTCGGCGGTCGTTATGGTCTCAGTTCCAAGGAATTCAATCCGGCCATGGCCAAGGCGGTTTTAGACAATCTGAAAGAGGATGAACCGAAAAACCACTTTACGGTGGGTATCACCGACGATGTGACCTTCACCAGCCTGGCCGTGGATTATACTTTTGATATTGAAGGTGAAGATACATTCCGGGGATTATTTTATGGCCTCGGTGCCGATGGTACCGTCGGGGCCAATAAGAATTCAATCAAAATCATCGGCGAGAATACCGATTACTATGCTCAGGGTTATTTTGTCTATGACTCCAAAAAGGCCGGCGCCGTAACCACCTCCCACGTCCGCTTCGGACCGCGCCCCTTACGCCGACCCTATCTCATTACATCGGCCAATTTTGTGGCCTGCCATAATTTTACTTTCCTGGAAAAATACGATATGCTCAACGGCATTATTGAAGGTGGTACGTTTCTTCTGAACAGCCCGTACGGACCAAATGAAGTATGGGATAAGATGCCGATCGAGGTTCAACGACAAATAATTGACAAAAAACTCTCATTTTACGTTATCGACGGTATCGCTCTGGCCAAGAAACTGGGACTGGGCGCACGTATCAATATGATCATGCAGACGGCGTTTTTCGTCATCAGCGGGATCCTCCCGAAAGAAAAGGCAGTTAAGGCCATTAAGGATGCTATCGTGAAAACGTACGGGCACAAGGGTGAGAAGATCGTTAATATGAACTTCGCCGCCGTCGACGGTGCTCTGGAAAATATTCACGAAGTCAAATATCCCGACAAGGCAACCAGTAAGATTACCATGCCGCCGCCGGTTCCGCTGGATGCGCCCGAATTCGTTCAGAATGTGACGGCTAAAATAATCGCCAATAAAGGTGATACTGTTCCGGTGTCATTGATGCCCGATGACGGGACTTTCCCGACCGGGACGACCCAGTACGAAAAACGAAATATCGCCGTCGAGATCCCGGTCTGGGATGAAGCGGCCTGTATTCAATGCGGTATATGTTCGATTGTCTGCCCACATGCGGCCATACGCATGAAAATCTATGATCCCAAATATCTGGATAATGCTCCGCCAACGTTCAAGTCGATTGACGCCATGACAAAATACTTCAAGGGAATGAAATATACGCTTCAAACCGCCCCCGAAGACTGCACCGGATGTGAAATGTGCGTTAATGCCTGCCCGGCCTACGGCAAAGATGAGAAAGGCAATAAGACCGAGCAAAAAGCCATATATATGAGACCGCAGATTCCGCTTCGGGAATCGGAATCGCGCAATTACGAGTTTTTCCTGTCGATTCCGGAAACCGATATATCGCTGTTCAGGGTGGAAAGCACCAAGGGCAGCCAGCTCATTCGTCCGCTCTTTGAATACTCCGGCGCCTGCGCCGGATGCGGCGAGACGCCGTATGTCAAGCTGGTCAGCCAGCTTTTCGGCGACCGCGCGATTATTGGCAATGCGACCGGATGTTCATCCATTTACGGCGGTAATTTGCCGACGACACCTTTCACGAGGCGGGGCGATGGTCGAGGCCCGGCCTGGTCGAATTCACTTTTTGAAGACAACGCCGAATTCGCCCTCGGTATGCGTCTGGCAATCGATAATATGCAGGCGCTGGCTTTCGAGTTACTGCACGAACTGGCTCCCGAGGATTTCGAAGAGATTAAAAATGCATCTCAGGTAACGCAGATTGAAATAGAGGAACAACGCGCCCGGATAAAAAAACTCAAGGACAAACTTAGCAAGATAAACAGCGATAAAGCGCGCAAACTAATTGATATGGCCGATTATCTGGTCAAAAAATCGGTTTGGGCTTTCGGTGGTGATGGCTGGGCTTATGATATCGGTTACGGCGGTCTGGATCACGTGATGGCATCGGGCCGTGACGTTAATATTCTGGTGCTGGATACGGAAGTGTATTCCAACACAGGCGGCCAAATGTCAAAAGCCTCACCCAGGGGCGCCGTGGCAAAGTTTGCCGCTGCCGGCCGGCCTCTTCCGAAAAAAGATTTGGGCATGATGCTGATGTCTTACGGAAATGTCTATGTGACTCAAGTCGCTTTGGGGGCCAGCCACGCTCAGACCGTAAGGGCTTTCGTAGAAGCGGAAAAGTACCGCGGGCCCTCGATAATTATTGCCTATTCGCACTGCATTGCGCACGGAATCGATATGGGGCACGGACTGGAAAATCATAAACGAGCGGTTAATTCGGGCCACTGGATTCTTTACAGATATAACCCGGAGCTGATTTCGGAAGGCAAAAATCCTCTTCAGCTGGACAGCAAGCCGCCGTCTATCGACTACGCCGAATATGCATACAACGAAACGAGATTCAGAACACTTAAGGGTAAAATGCCCGAAAGGGCGGCACATCTATTGAAGCTGGCTCAGAAAGATGCCATCAAAAGATATAATTTCTACAAGCAATTGGCGGCCATCGATTACAGCAGAATATTTGAAAAACCAGAATAATATTTTCTGATTCAGGCAAAAAAAAGCAGGATAAAATTCCTGCTTTTTTTATCTGCACCAAATTGTCGTAATCCACTGCAATTCATACAATTACAAATGACCCGCGATAATAATTATTTTAAAGATTACTCCCGTTTTACCGATATATACAGGGAATAGCTACTTTTAACTCAAGGAGGATCTATGATCAGGAAACTTCTGCCGTTTTTAGTGGCAATACTCGTTATTGCCCTGGCTGGATTGGCGTTCTCGCAGACCGAGGATGAAATTATCGCCAAGTATTTAAAAAAGACGGAGAAAAAACAAAAAGTCAAAGTCGGCTTTTTTGCTTTGACAGGAGCTTATGGCAAATTGCCGAACGAAACCGATTATCTCAAGTTCCGTAACTATTCCAATAACCATATTTCACCGGGCAATCCAATCGATGGAATCTGGCGCTCGAAACAGTTTGGTATCGAATTCGGCATGATGTTCGCCCGGCAGTTCGCCGCCAAAGCCGGATTCGAATACTGGCTTAAGATGGGTAATAAAGTCACCGGCGATTATTCTTTCGCCATCGAACCGTTGGGAACTCAAACCGATTTTACAATAAAATCGGAAGTTCAGGTTTACGGTTTTTCCGCCGGAATCGAATATTTCCCCCTTAATCCTCCCGGCATGGACGGTCTGGTCAATTCACTGAGTGTCAGGCTGGGGATCAGCGGCGGCCTATATATGGCCAAATGGGAAATCTGGTCAGGGGCCGACGCGTTTAATCTTTCACTGGGTCAGCCTGAACCGAATTTGGATCCTCTTACCGGATCGACCCCGGCCTTTTCGGCCTGTCTCGGTGCCGATTACCCGATCCGGTTTTTTAATTTGATGATAGGCGCGGAAGCCGATTACCAATATTTGAACTTCGACAAGCTTCACTCGTATAACGATCTAGGTGAAGAGTTGTACGTTACATATTCCGATGATTCTGCAGACCGAGTGAAACTGGATTTTTCCGGCTTTCGGGGAAAGATCGTTATTAAAAGATATTTCACCTGGTGATTTAGCAGTTGACACTCGGTTGATTTCCCTTATTTTGGTCTGACTCGAAAGTCAACACCAAAAACTGAGAGGAGTTGCATTGAAGAAAGCCGCGAAGTTCTTTTTATCAACCTGTCTGATTACGACAATTGCATTTTCGGCCCGAGCATCCAGTCTGCCGGCAAGTATGGCCGGTGAAATCGGTGTCCCCTCGGGGAAAATTGCCTATATCCACGACAAAGATGTGTGGGTTATGGACTGGGACGGTAAAAGCCAATTTAAGGTTGTTACTGCCACGAATGCCGCAGGCAAAGTATCCTGGGCCCCCGATGGTAAGAGAATAGCTTTTTCGCGAAGCGGAACCGTAACGACCGAATCGCCCGATTTGCTCGGCGGATCGCACCGCATCTATGATATCTTTATTGGTTACCTTGATTCGGCCCAATCAAACACCAACTTTTGGTTTCGATTGACCGATGGTTTGGGAGGGCGCTATCCGGAATGGTCGGCCGACGGCAAGCAAATCATGTTTACGAATGATCTGAATGCTCATCTGGCCAATCCGGTTTATCCTAATTACCAGACATGTTTTATGGATACAACCGGCGGTTCCTACCGGATCCAAAGAAGAGACTACGAAGGCACCGAGTATTATTCTTTGATGCCGACGTACGGTCCGGGTCAACAGGTTGCTTATGTTCTTTACAAGAGCATAAATCCGGTTGGGGTCGTGATTTCGTCGCTTGACAAGAAGACCTTTAACGACGCGGATTTTTCCGGAGGGAAGTTAAAACTGATCCAGGGGGCTACCGGCCCGGCCTGGTCGCCTGATGGAAAATGGATTGCCTATGTCGACTATCGTATAACGGATCAGGCGATTCATATTGTCACGCCCGACCTATCCCAGAGTTTTGTGGTCTATAAGCCGACGGCTGGCTTGAACCTTCAGACATTCCCTCTCTCATGGTCGCCCGATTCAAAATGGCTAACCTTCGGGACATCAGACGGTTCATTATGGATTATCGATATTACCGGTAACCAGCTAAAACAAATAACCGGCCCGGGACTGAATTCGGCACCGGCCTGGTCAAAGACAGAATAGATCGGATTTTCCTTGAATAAAATCCTCCCGCTAATAGCGGGGGGATTTTTTTATTAATTAATTTCCCCAGTTGGAAAGTAAGTGAATCAATAATCGCATTCCGAATCCGGAGGCCCCTTTGGGTGTATAAGGCTGGCCCGTTTTTTCCATATCGGTGTATGCAATATCTATATGGGCCCAGGGCCAATCACCGATAAAATTCTCCAAAAAGGCCGCGGCCGTGCAAGTCCCGGCCGGTTTGCCGCCGGAATTTTTAAGGTCGGCGATAGGAGATTTCATCAGGTCACGATACTCGTCCCATATCGGCATTTCCCAGACTTTCTCGGCGGTAGCATCGGCCGAAGATCGAATAGCATCCATAAGTTTTTTATTATTTCCCAAAATCGGCGCTCCGGAATAACCCAGGACATAAAGCGCCGCCCCTGTCAGTGTGGCAATATCAATAACCGCCTGCGGTTCGAAACTGTCGGCATAATCAAGCGCATCGGCCAGGATTAAACGCCCCTCGGCATCGGTGCTGATAATCTCGATAGACTTGCCTTTCCTCGAAACAACAATGTCTCCCGGTTTCAATGCTCCGGATGATGGCATATTTTCAGCCAGCGGAATCAATCCGACTATATTTAAAGGCAACTGCAATCGGGCCGCAGCAATCACGGCCGATAATACAATCGCTCCTCCCTGCATATCGCCTTTCATTTCCGGCATTTTTTCAGGAATCTTCAGCGAGAGACCGCCGGAGTCAAAGGTGATGCCTTTACCCACCAGAACAATCGGTTTCATATTTGCCTTACCTTCATTATATTCCAGTATGACGAAGCGCGGCGGCTCGGCCGAACCCTGAGCGACACCAAGAAGGGCGCCCATCTTTTCCGATCTTATCTGCTTTTCATCCAGCACTCTACACCTGATTTTATGTTTTTTGGCGAGAGTCCGGGCCTCGGCAGCGAATTTCCGCGGGGGAAGATAATTCCCCGGCTGAAAAGCTAAGCGCCGGGCCAAAACGACGCTGTCGGATGATACACACCCGTATGATATTCCCCGGTCGATTCGCGGTATATATGAGGGATTATTGCCGATTATGCGGATATTCTTTGTTTTTTCCTGGCTCTTATCTCTGTCGCTTTTATGGTCAAGCATTTCAAATCGGCCCAGCATAAATCCTTCGACGACCGCGGCCGATATTTTCTCGATATCTCCCGTATCAAGAAAGAAAGCGATGGACTCGGAGCTTTTAATCGCCGGAATTCTTGATAACGTCCCGGTTGCCTGCCGATAGCTATCAGGATTTAATCTCTTTTTATCGCCGACACCGGCAAGGACAATACGATGGGACGGCAGGCGTGACAGGCTATATATAACCATGATTTGATTCAGCTTGCCTTCGAATTCACCGTTATCATAAGCTCTCGTGATAACACCGCCGAGTTTTTCATCGAGTTTTTTCAGCCGGGAATCATTGCCGTAACCCGACTCGGTACAGAATTTGACCAACGATGAGGCCTTTATGTCCGTTAAGCCGGAATATTCCGATTGGATTTTCATAAGGTTCCCCCAATCCATAGATTATCGTCAGGTTCCAAGAGATTAGTGCACATGATTAAAAATAGCATGAAGACATGCTCATGCCAAGAAATTTATTACGATTTATATGTGCGGTAATTTTTCTAATTTCACGGTGGATTCGGTTGCGGCAGGTTCGTCCAATGATAATTTTTCTTTCATCCGGATTACACGTTCTTTAATTCTTTCATCCATATTCAGGACTTTCGATTTGTCGAAATATTCCACATCACTCAATGAACTTAGCTCGGAAATCTCATCAAGGACGGCCGTTATCTTATGAATCGAATCATCGATTACTTCCAATGACTTTGGCAGAGAATCGAAAAGCCTCTTTGCATCCTTCTTGCCGATCAGCATCCTCGCCACCTGGGATTGGCCGGAAATAATCATTGCCGCATTATTTATATAATGTGACAGCGTCGAGATGGCAATTTGCTTAGCCTCTTGTATACCCTTTGCCCTCTCTTCGTCGAGAATACTCTTCGTCAGTTCTTGTCTTTCTTTGAAGAGCTTTTGCATTGATATATATGTTCTGAAAATTTCATGATTGGCCCGCGAAAGGATCGATTCGATATCATAAATTTCTATATCAACCGCGCGCGCAAAAGTGATCGTATCTTTGACAATGCCGGCCGTGATATCATCAAGTTGTTGAGATTTTACACCCAATCTGTCTGAAACCGTACTGATCCTCGTGATTTTCTCTTCGAGATCTTCATCCGTTTGAATGAAATACTCCCTATTCAAGGCGACCGATAAACGCAGGATGTCATCGAGTGGTTTCGATCCGGCAAAGCCGAACGAATGATGGCTGCCGATTGCGGTCGAAATATCTTCCGGCAGTTTCCATTTTTCCGCAATCAATTGCCCGACTTCGGGGTGTGAAATTCCAAAAGCCAACCTTTCCTCGGGAATCAAACTTCCTGAGTTTCCCGCCCGGCCGATAACATTAAGATACTCAGAGGGATAGTGTTGCAAGAAGAACAGAAGGCCGATCTCATGAAGCAGCCCGCAGGTAAAAGCATCCTCCGGCGAAGGATAATCGCAGGCGACGGCGAGTTTGCGACAGGTTGACGCGGCCGAAACAATGTTTCCGTATAGAGCTTTAATGTCAAATCCAATGTTATCTCGTATCTTTTTCGGGTCAAATAAAGCCGCCGAAAGGATAAGACATTTAACGGTCGTAACACCCAGAATCATTACCGCTTGCTGAATAGAAACAACTTGCTGGCTTAGATGATAAAAGGGTGAGTTGGCGATTTTCAACAAACGCCCGGTCAAGGCCGGATCCGTCCCGAGAACCGATGATAATTTATCGATTCCGATTTCATCCTTGGACGTCAGTTCCAAAACCTTTACAACCGCCTCCGGAAGGGCAAGCAAGTCACTTTTTTCGATTATATCCCGACGGATGTCGTTAGAGTGAGGGTAATTTATTCCAGTCATACTCATACATTATATACATCGGAAAACGGAAATAAATATCAAGCGGAAACAGGTTAATTGATACGAGAAAATCTGATTTTTGTTATCATCTCTGAAAGCTGTTCCAGGCGAAACGGCTTGCGAAGAATAAAGTCGACACCGGCTCGCTTCATATTTTCTTCGTCCACTGATACTCCCCAGCCAGTTATCAGTATAATAGGCGTTTCCGGCGAAATCACTTTTATCCGGGAGGCCAGCTCCCAGCCTGACATTCTGGGCATGGCCAGGTCGGTGATGACTATATCAGGTCGATGGTCTTCGAAGACCTTCAATCCCTCGTCCCCGTCGCGGGCGGTTAAAATCCCATAACCCAAAGACTGGCACATACCCGCCAGAAGATCGAGGATAACGGCCTGATCATCAACCGCAAGAATATTCGGCGCATCTATTCTGGTGACCGATTTAGGTGGCAATGATTTATATGATTGGGGAAATCGAAACGAATAATAAGACGGTTTGCGGCTGTGCCTGTCAAAAGCGAATTCCCCGGAAAGATTTTCTAGTACACGGAGAAAACCGGGATTCTTAAACTGATTTTTCGCCGCTTGAGGCTGCAGGTAGTTACCGAATCCGGCGACTGCTTCGACCGGGGGAAAATTCTCCCGATGTTTCGAGATATCCAAATAAGTAAAACCGTCGCGCGAATATGTACTGACACTGATAATCTCGTCCTCGTCGACATTTTCCGCAAACGCCCCGGCGGCATTATTAACGAAATTTGCAAAATCACCCCGTCGAACATTGATCACCGGAACATCATGCAAATCCAGGTTTACCGAATACGGCTTACCTTCGATCATATGAAGATTTCCGGAGATACTGTTCTTTTCGAATACATCCCGGATTGTCCCGCGGGGGTCGGCCGGCTGCTCGGAATCGGCCTGCTGTATCTGTTTTTCGGATACAAACCTGTTAAGACTGTCGGCCAGCTCTTCGGTCTGCGCCAGAATAGAATCAAAAGCAGCAACCGCCTTGCCTGAAATATTGGGATCGCGGGCGCCCAACTGGCAAAAACCGGAGATAGCCGAAAGGCTGTTATTTATCTCGTTTATTTTCTCTCCGAAAAGATTTTTCTCCGGTACGACCGGTGTCGCTCCCTTTACAAATGCCGGTGCAAAAGTAATTTCTATTCTCAGATTGAGAAGCGCCACCAGCAGCGAAATCAGCCGGTGCAACTCCATGTTTTCCGATGGGGACTCTTTAAAACCAAAAAGCGTTACTATAAATTCAATGTTATTATTTAACAGAATGGGGTAATCGGCCTGGAATGCAGGCGTCTTTTTTTCTTCAAATATTTGAAACAGACAATTTCGATTTTCCTCGTCGTATTGAGCCAGATTATCCGCCACGGTGCGCGCATCAAAAAAAGCCGCTTCAGAACGCAGGACCGCCGTTCGGCCGGTGCTCCCCTCACCGATTGCAATAGATAATTCATTCAGCACTTCAGACTCCACATTAGAACTGATCACCTCGTAATGCTTTCCATTTCGTCGAAATAGCAGTAGTACCGTTTTATCGGATATTATTTCCCTGATCTTTTCGGTAAAACTCCGGATGTCTTTTCCCGGATGTGATTTGGAAATAGTCGAGTGAAGCACTCCGGCTAATGTTTCCAATCCGCGGCTACGAGATAAACTAACCGTCCGGGTTGACGAGTGGTAAATCACCATCCCGGCTACATCGGCAATCATTTCCAACGCATGCAATTCCTCGTCATCGACGGAGATGGCACCACCGCTTTTGCGTAACATAATAGCGTTGCCTTTGTTGTCGGCCGGCAGCAGGAGAGTCGATCGAGAAATGAACGAATTGCCGGCCTCGTCGGTACTCTCCTGATTAAGAATAACCGCCTTATTTTGAGCCAATGAGTTTATCATCGCGGTTTTAAAATTTTCGGAAAAATCGGCTACACTCTCCGATCCGCCGTAGAAGCTAAGTTTGCCGTTAACAAGACCGAGGAGCCAGACTTCTTCGCAACTTATGAAACCGACACATCGCCCGGCGAATTCAGATGGTGACGGTATTTCACCCTCGAATTTCAGAATATTCCCCAGTTTTCTGAAAAAGTCATCGAGCTGCCGACTTTTGGCTTCAAACTCCGCTGAGCTTTTTTTCATATCCCGGCCGAGACGGCTGACTTCAATTTTTTCCGATAGCCATTCGCAAATCGGTGAAATAATCGATATATATTCCCGCGAATAATGCCGCCCTTCGGTGGAAAAGAATATCAATGCTCCGAGGCGATTGCGGCCCGATATCATCGGCATAACCAGTATCGACCGGAACTTCGATACCGCCAGCTGGGCTTTACCGCCCAGAGACCTAAAATCGGATGATACCATCGGCGATTCATCTTCGATGGCTTGCGTGATAATATTCCTGCCGTACGGGTAATATTCCAGCAACGTCGTTTCTTCTTTGGTCAAACCGACCCCGGTAACCAAAACAAATTTTCTTTGGGTTCGGTTTAACAGAAAGACAGCGCCGGCCTCTTCACCCATCCCGCCCAGGATACTCTTCAAAGCCCGGTCGAGCAATTCCGGCAACGGCTGAGGATAGCGACTTTCCTGCTGAATATTATCAAGAAGCTTAAGTTTCTCCAGATGATTGGCAACCTCGATGTCGCGATCGCCCCAGAAACTGAAAAACAAAGCCAGGCCGATCAGAAAAAGGATGGCCCCGGCGATCAGGAATAGAAAAATCGACAGGTCGATAATGGGATAAACACCGGCCAAAAACCAAAAAGAATAATCCGGGTGCTGAGTTAATAAATTAATAAGCGATGAGGCGAATATCAATACCAGACCGGCGTAGACGAATCCGCTCCCCGCCGCATTTTGCGCCCGTCCGATTTTCAGCCGGAAGACAATAAAAATTGATAGTGCGATTATAATTATCGGATATAAAATCGAGATAATCTGAGCCATCGACATATCAATTAACCACCCGGCCGTGCAGCGTCCAGCTATCGGCGCTTTCCACTTTAATATTTCTTATGGCCCCAATATATTCAGGCGGGGCTTTAAAAAGAATAGTTTTATTTCCTTCGGTTTTGCCTTTCAATAATTTTTCACTTCGGCGCGAAAAGCCATCGACCAGGACTGATCTGATTTTTCCCAGCTCGGATTGATTTTTTTCAAAAGCGACATCCTTTTGCAGCGCAATTAATTTTGCCAATCGGCGAATCTTTTCCGGCTCGGGGATATCATCCTCAAGCCCGGCCGCGGATGTCCCCTCCCTCGGCGAGTAGCGAAACATAAAGGCCGAATCAAATTTTATCGTCTTCACGGCATCGAGCGTTTCCCGAAATTCGGTTTCGGTTTCGGTCGGAAAACCGACGATAAGGTCGGTCGTCAGTGCTATATCAGGAACCGCCCTTTTTAATTGCTCCGTCAATGAAAAATAATGCTCGAATGTATACCCCCGTCCCATCTTTTTTAATATCCGGTCCGATGCCGACTGCAGCGGAAGATGAACATGTGCCATCATTTTCGGTTGGGAGGCAATCGTCTCAATCAGTTTCGGCGACATATCTTTCGGGTGCGAGGTCATAAAGCGGATTCTTTTTATATCAGTCTCCGTCGCCGCTTTTTTAAGCAATTCCGGGAAATCGGTGTCGCCGTCTTTATATGCATTGACGTTCTGACCCAGAAGCATTATCTCAAGAGTCCCATTCTCAACCAGATTATTTATCCGATTTATTATGCCGGCCATCGGGTAAGAGCGTTCCCGCCCTCTGACATATGGCACGACGCAATAAGTACAATAATTATCGCATCCGCGCGAGATAGTCACGAAGACGCTATATTGGCTGTCCTGAGTGGGGATAATTTCATCATAATTTTCATGGCCGAATTCGGTATGGATGATCGAACTCCCAGACATCCTGCCGTTTTCGAGATATCGCGGAAGGTCAAGCAGCCGGTCGGTGCCCAAAATTATATCAACATACGGGGCTCGCTTAAGGATTTCTCCGGCAAGACGCTGCGCCATGCACCCGACGACGGCTATTTTTTTCGAAGTATCTTTCCTTTTTAAGGCACTTAACTCGGCCAGCCGTCCAAAAACCCTCTCTTCCGCCTTTTGCCTGACCGAACAGGTATTCAGAATAATGATGTCAGCCTCATTTTCATTTTCGACCGGCTCATAGCCCCGGGTATTCAGCACGGTCGTAAGCGTACCCGAATCGGCCAGATTCATCTGACATCCAAACGTCAATATTTTATAACTACTTTCCATATACCCGGATTCTCCGGCTTGGCGGCCGGTATTATAGTTTCATGAATATAAAGATAAAGATTCTATTTATTAATGCAAAGTCAAATATTGAGTGCGTAAATGCTATCCGCCCGGACGTATCCCTATCAAAGGGTAGCGCAGCCGATTTGGGGCGCCGGTCCTTCCAGATACAAAAAGTCGATAAGGTAGGTAATATCGAAAATATTTATGATACAATCATGATTAGGATCGGCCTGCACCGGAATCGGCGGCGGGGACCCTTCCAGATATAGATAACCTATCAAACCGGTTATATCAAAAATATTCACAACGTCATCATCATTGACATCGCCCGCCATAGCATTACCCTCTTCGATATAAATTTTATAATCGGCCGTATCGGCCGATGAGCTATATCGGTCGGTAGCGTAAACTTCAAATTCAAACCGACCGGTATCATATGGAATTCCGGAGATATGGCCGGTCAACGTATCAAGTTCCAGTCCGGTCGGCAATGATCCCGAGACCAAACCGAAATAATGCTGGTTTGACCCGCCTCGGGCCACGACTGAATCGAGATATGAAATTAATTGTATGCCGCTATCCAACGGAAAAGGAATCAAACTATAAATCCATGAAGTCTGCTGGCGGTATCTTAGAATCCAGGAATCGGGGTCAAATTCGATATCGACCGGATAGTCATCGGTTTTGATGATATAAATGCTATCGCCCACATCGTTGAATATAACGCTCGTATCGACGCCGCTGTTGGATGTAAAAACGAGATCAATCGGCATCGTGAAAACCAGAGGACTTGTCCCCTGGGTTTGGATTATCCTGATGTAATTCCAATAACTGCTGTCGGTCGGATCAAGTTGGCTGTTATATGACCAATAATAACGCGGATAATATTCACCATAAATCCACTCGTCAAAGAAATAATCCAAGTCCATCCCCGAGACGGACTCGCAGATATTCTTAAAATCCTCGGTTGTAGCGTCGCTGTACTGGTGAACACTATTATAATAGGCCTGCAGGCATTCAAAAAATGTCGAATCGCCGACGACATGTCTTAACATATGCAATACCCAGGCCCCTTTGTCGTATACGCGCGAACTGAAAATATTATAGACATTGGTTGTGTCATAAATATAAATCGTGCCTCCGGCCGTATAAGCCATCGAGGCCATGTAAGTGTGATAAGCGCTAACCCCATCGAGCGCCTCATAATACAAGGCCTCGCAGTAAGAAGCAAAACCCTCATTGAGCCAGATTTCATGCCAGTTATTACAGGTAATCATATCGCCCCACCACTGGTGCGATAATTCATGGACAATTACCGGAATAGTAAAAGCGAAATTGCCGCCGCCCATCGATGATACTGTCTGATGTTCCATCGCTCCTGACCATTCGAAATTAGCGTGGCCGTATTTTTCGTTAACGAACGGATACTCGCCAAACAAACTTGCGTAAATACCGATTGCCTCGGGTGCGATTCCATATGAACTTAAAGATGTCGCATACTTATCCGGATAAACGTGGTTGACGATTATCATGGAATCATTGTCACCGTAATGATACCAATCATACCAGACAGTATACTTCGAAATGGCCACCGAAAAAAGATAAGTCGTAATTGGATATCGAACTTCATAATTGAATGTCCGGGTGCCGTCACCATTTTGAGCCGTATCAATCAGGTTGCCATTGGAGGCACAATAATAGGCGGTGTCACAGCTAACAAAAATATCCAGCGAATCAGCTTTGTCATCAGGGCGATCTTTGCACGGCCACCAGCTTCGCGCGGCATAGGGCTCCGACAACGACGCCGCCACCGGATTTCCATTATAAACATCAAAGGAAAAACCGTCCAGACCCGAACCGGTCGGATGACCGCTATAGCTTATCGTTACCGAAAATGTTTCGCCGGAATCATAAAGCCGATCAAGCTCGACATTGACCGTTTGCAGGTGGTAATATCCCAACAATCCGGAGGCATTGTAAACGGAATCGACAACCATAGTGGGATATAAGTCAATCGCCACCGAATCAAGCCCGTCGATATTCGATTTTGCCTCCATCGTAACCACCCCATAGATGATTTCGCTCGGGATATCAACGCGTAATTCAATTCGATAGTAATTCACATCAAACTCGGTTTGATCGTAAGCAGGCGTCGATTTCGGTAGCGAGGCGGCGAATTGCCGTGCCTTTTCCAACTCGCGGGCCTTGCCTTCGCCCAATATCTTATGGATTTCGGACGCCGGCAAGCGGCTGTAATCGGTATCATCATTGTATTTGTCACGGGCAGATATCGGCAGGTAACTAAAAATCAAGATTAAAAAAACGATAAGCAACTTCCGTTTAGAAGACATTCTAATCCTCATCATTTGCGGCGGCTAAGGCTTTACTAACAAAACAATTTATTTTATGTTTTGTTGCAGTACCACCGAAAAATAATTCTATTTCCAATTATGTCAAGAACTTATATTTTATCTTGTCGGATTATAGGAGCCGCTTTTTATCAAATTACATGATAAATCCGATAAATCTCGCGTAAAAAACCGCCGTCGTTTAAACGGCGGCGGTTTAAATCATTGAATATACTCATTCGCTAATACGGATTGCCGCAGAGCGGTCCGCCTCCGAAATACAGGTAATCAATAATGGCGGCAATATCGAGAATATCCACTTTCAGATCGCAATTGCATTCGCCTACAACTCGTTCCGGAAACGGCTGCGGACCAAATTTATAAAGGTATTTTATGAAGTAGGCCACGTCCAGGATATTTATCATACCGTCCCAGTTAAGATCTCCATGAAATTTCCATACATAATTTCGGAAATTTAATTTCAAGGGTGTATTCGACGCGGTCGACGATGTAATAAAACCGGAGTCATTATACTCATCTATAGTATATCCGAAGCCATTGGGAATGAACTTTATCTGCCAGGGATATGTTTTGTTATGCGACGAGTCGATATAAAAATTTACCCAGGGAACACTCTCCTCAAGAAGCCAATCCATGCAGCCGGGATTCACATTATTTACGTTTACAAAATATTCCTTCCCCTCTCTTTCTTCCTGAGCGGCAAAAATGAGCGTATCTCCTTCAAAATCAATATATATTTCCGGCGTCATATCAGTCGGCAAAATAGTCAGGACAACGTACACGAGCAGAGGATTGTTAATGGCATTTATGGCCGATATGAAAAGCGAATCATAATATGTCCCCGGCGACAATGCCCGATAATCATATTCCAGTGTGATGGTCTGAGGGGCGGTCCCGGACGATGGATCAAGGGACAGCCAGTCGGCAAAATGCTCTATGTCGAAATCGAATGATTCCCCGCCACCGTTATAAATCGTCAACTTCTTAAGTACGGGCGGATCGATTCCCTGACCGCATTCGTACAATTCTTCGAACAGCGTGTCGCGATTGGCAATGATTATCGCCGGATTGCTGAGCAGATGATATTGTATAACAACCGTCAAAGGCGAATTGCTGGCCTCATCGGAATATACCCAAACCGTATCAAAGGAATCCATTCCGCTCAACCCGGGAATAGAATCAAACTGAATCGTTACCGTCTGAGGAACGCTGCCCGAATCGGGAGTAAGGCCGACAATCTTATTCGAGGTTTCCTCCACGTAGTAATTCATCGAACCAGCACCCTGGTTATAGACAAGAAACTGTCGGTCATCCGGGAAGGGATCATCGACATCAACGACCACATATAAGAAGTCGGGATCAACGCCCAGAAGAGGCAGACTTGAAGAAATTTCCAACCGCACTTCGGCGAATTGCGGATCATTGGTCGCCGCCGGATCCGTAACGACAACGGTGTCCCAGTAAACACCATAAGATAATCCGGTTATATCAACCGACAGAGTAATGGTAGTGCCGTCGGAACCTGATGTCGGAACAATCGTCAGCCAGCTTTGCGAATTACTTGCTGTCCAGTCGAGGGTTCCTCCGCCGGTATTGTATACGGTCAGGAATTGATCATCGGGATTGGATGAATCGGCGACGGCAAAGAAATTAAAGAAATCATCGGACAGGTCGATGGTCGGAGGCGGCTCCTGTAATATTAATGTTACCGGGACCAATACCGGGTTGTTGGTGGCGTTAGGATCAGAAACGGTAATCGTATCATAATACATTCCCGTGGATAAGCCGGTTGAATTGGCAAAGACCGATACATTGGAGGGGGCGGTACCAAATGCCGGCGCGACGCTCAACCAGGCTGAATTCCAGCTGGCGGTCCAATTGAGAGTTCCCACGCCAACATTGGTTATGGTCAATGTCTGGGCGGGAGGTGACGATTGTCCGGTGACACCCTCGAAAATCATGGAATCGGGTTCGACGTCGATTTCGGGATCGGTCGGCAGGGTCCCTATTTCCCAGCAGTACGGTCCGTTAAAATCCGGTGAAGGAGGATAAAGCAGCCAATCATAGGATGCTGTTCGGCCACCGATGGAATCGATACAGAATGTCCCTTCTTCATCGCCCTGAAAATGAAAACGGTAATACGGCAACTCGCCAAGATCATACGGCCAGCCGGTGGCGGCACTGCCGATACCGGTGAAATTAATGGAGTCGGGCAAGCTACCGTCGTAACTCCAGGGCGATATCAGCCAGAACGTGCCCCAGAAGGCCTCGAAGCCGTTTAATATTTCAATATTACCGGTTGGCCCGGAGCCACTGACATCAATATGGGTGATATTGGCGATGCTGGCATCAGGGCTGTAAAATGCAAAAGGCATACTGCACGATAGGCGGTATCCGTTGACCGGGTTCTCACCCCATACGGTATCATTATTGTTCATATAAATCTCTATCACGAATGGCTGTCCAATCTCAAGCAAACCGGGCAGCAATTCGGGCGACGCTTCGGCCCTGACCGTCATGGCATTTGCCGGTCCGGACAGGATTACAAGCGAAAACACCATTAAACATAAGTAAGCACGTTTCATTTCTCACCCTCCATGGGTTAAAATTTTTACTTTCTCAATACTCCAGACTAATGACCCAATACAGTTAAGACAAAAATTATCATATTTCTCATTCAGCCCTGGATCTTCAGCGATTATCAAGACTCAGGGACTTTTTGATTCCGCAGTTAACTTGTATAAAACAATAATTTGATTCTATCCTTAACTGCGGGTAAAATTAAGCTGGTTCGTGCTCCCAAGCAATATTTCAACTTACTAAGCCAAATACATGAAGAACGCAAATGCAAGACCAATTATTAGTCTACCAAGCACTCTCTTCAGGAATTCTAAATTCCCGGGCTCAATATACTTCGACTGGAGGGAAACGTCAAGTTAAAATTTGATCAGCTTTTCGAGGGATTATTTTTTTCTGCGGCTTTTAGCCGATATTTTTCTTGAACTTCTTATCTTTTTGCGATTTTTGGCCTTCTCCATTTCCTCGGCAAAGATTTTTTCAAGCGTATAATTGGAGGGCACAAAATCCAGCAGACCTTTGGCGAATATTTCATCAACAGTTTCAATAAAAATGAATTTGGTCTTTTTTAGAATATCATCCGGCAAATCTTTTAGGTCCTTCTTATTTTCTTTAGGAACAAAGACTTTTCGGATGCCGGCTCGATAAGCGGCCGAAATTTTCTCCACCAGCCCGCCGACCTGAAGGACTTTACCCCGCAGGGTCACCTCACCGGTCATGGCGACATCGTTACGAATCGGCCGCTCCGCCATGACCGAAGCAATAGCCAGGCAGACGGCCACTCCGGCGGAGGGGCCATCCTTGGGAATCGCCCCTGACGGGAAATGAATGTGAATATCGAAATTATCGAAATCACTATGATCGATACCAAGAATATCTGCTTTCGAGCGGACATAGCTATGTGCCGCCTGAATCGATTCCTTCATGACATCGCCGAGAGAGCCGGTCGATATAACCTCGCCGCTGCCCTTCATCTTAAGCCCCTCAATGGTCATCAGGTCTCCACCCAGACCGGTCCAGGCCAATCCGATGGCGACACCAATCTCCGGGGATTTTTCCGGTTTTTCCGGGATATACTGCGGCGTTCCCAGGAAACTCTCGACCGTTTTTTCGTTAACCATCCATACTTTTTTTGACTTGGTCGCCTTTTCCCTTGCCACCTGACGGCAAATTCTTTCCAGTCGGCGTTTAAACTTAAGCAGGCCGGCTTCAAGTGTGTAATTTCTGATTATTATTTGAAGACCGTTTTCGCTGAAAACTATATCGTTTTTACGCAGACCGTGCTTTTTCAGCAGACCCGGAATTAGATATTTTTTGGCGATGTGGATTTTCTCTTTTTCGATATATCCCGGTAATTCAATCGTCTCAAAGCGGTGGCTGAATATCTCGGGGATTTGCTCTGAAGATTTAGCGGAACAGATAAAAAAGGTGCGACTGAGATCGATCGGCACACCGATATAATTGTCCAGGAAGCGCGAATTATATCTGGGATCGATCGCTTCCAGCAGCGACATCGGCAATGACGAATTGGTGTCTTCGGCGAAATAGTCAATATCCTCAATAAGAATGACCGAATCGGTACGGCCGGTCTCTTTGAGAGTGCGAATGATGATTCCCGGGGCCGCCCCGATGTACGTACGGGACGTTCCCTTGATATCGGCGACATCATCAATGCCCCCAACGGAAATACGCGCGAATTTTTTGCCCATCGCCAGTGCAATGGCTTTTGCCAGCGAAGCTTTCCCGGTCCCCGCCGCCCCGGCCAGACACAAAATCGGACCGTCGGACATATCGCCCAGGAGCCTGCGGACCGCAATTCTTTCAAGAATTCGCTTTTTTATACTATGCGAACCATAAAATTCCCTGTTAATATCTTTCTCGACTCGTTTCAAGTCGTAATTTTTCCGCCCACAGACATTCCATGGTATTCCCAGAAGCCAATCAATATACTGGCGGGTGGTCCCATATTCGGCAGAAGCGGTTGAAAGATGACCAAGCCTGTCGATTTCAATCAGGCAGCGGTCATAGACTTCCAGAGGAATATTCTTATTCCGTTTTGCTTTATTTTTCAATATTTGGAAAACCGACTCTTTTGAAGATCTACTCATCGGCTCGAAATACTTATTTCCCGTTATAGGTCTGCCCTCGTTATAGACAGATTCGTCGTTATTTTCCGAGATGTTCTCTCTGGTCCGGGAACCGGCTCTCCCCCTCAAATGTGATTCCTGCTTAATAAGTCCAAGGAGTCGGCGCAAACGAGCGTCAATTCTTATTGTTTCAAGAATCTGCTGACGGGACTCAACCGGGAAATATATCAGATTTGCGATTCTGTCGGCAAATCGCCCGAGATCATCAATGTTCAGGCGAGCGGTATTGACAACGGCTTCCAAAAAATGCGGATTAAGTCCGGATTTTTTTTCTAGCGTCTCGATAATTTCTTCGGCCAACGCCCTGGTTCTATCAGTTGTCGAGGAAGGCTGGTCGACGAAATTTACTTTGGCTGTTAAGTATGGCTTTTTCCTTTTGACGGTACTCAGTATAATTCTTCTAATTCCCTGCAATGTAACCAGTTGTGAATCTCCGGGAGCATCGGTAACAGACAATATTTCGGCAGCAGTGCCTATTTGACAAAGATCGTAATCTCGAGCGGCCGAATCCCAGCCAATGCAATAGACCGCACCGACAAGTTGTTTTTTGCCTGAAAATTTCTTGACAAGGGCCAAATCTTCGGCCTGCCAGAGCTGTAATGAGGCCGTTTCCCCCGGGAATAAAACCGATGTCTCCGTTGCAATTACGGGGATAATCGGCGAGCCTTCCGAGGCCGCGATCGGGATATGCGATTTGCTTTTTCTAATCATGGCAATCCTTGTTTATCGTATCGGCTTAAGGCGAAATTACTAAATAGCCCCTTACCGATATAGTTCAATGCCGTACTCTTTAAACCGCTATCCCGGTCACGACGTTCCGCTCTTTTATCCGGTCAGCCGCGGGGCCAGTTCGTCGACGACTTTCCGCAACTGGTAATCAGGATGATTCCGAAGATTATCGAAATTAAGTCTTATTTTTCCCGGATCCATATCCAGCCGGTAATATCCGAGCCGATTGTTTTCGAATATCGGCCAGGCAAAACCGCCGCTTTTCATCTCCTGTCGCAATCGATAAAGATAGCGGGCCTGATTAAAACCAACCTCGATATCATCCTTGTAAATCCAACCGTCACCGCCCATTAGCCGGGCGAATACCAGCCTGGATAAATACAAAAACGATTTCCCGGTCAGCCGGACAGGGAATCCATCGATCCGTACAAGATAACGCTCTTTTTCATAGGTGCCATCAAGTTCAATCAGCGCGGGATGGGCGTTATAAAGGCTGCCTTCGGATAATCCCTGCCGATAAATGTTGACTGCGTTACTGCGGGTTTTTTTACGCATTTTATCCTCCTTTTCTGAATTTTCCAGTTTTTGCTGCGCCTTTTTAAGTTTTCCCTCCGGTTTTATAATTTCGGATAACCTGTCCCGACCGACCACCCTGAATTCATTCAGTGATTTTATGCCTTCGCGTTCAAGCGCCTTATAATCGGAACGATTTAAAACGGATCCGATGACCGCATATAATTCCCGCATTGCCGGATTAATCCCGAACTGTACGTTAAAAGCATAATCGTCCAGCAAAGCGGGCAGGTTAGATCGACCGTCAAGAGCATAAATGATACGGCCGATTGAAGCCAGCAACCAGGCGGCCGTTTCCGCCAGATTGATAATCTGGCCGTGATGGAGCTGATAACGTTGTTCCAGGCGTTCGACAGATTTCCCCTCGGCCCATTCGGCCAGAACAAAAAGCGATTTCAAAATCGCCGATGCATGAAAATCAAACGGCTCGCGGTTGATTTTCGATACCGTATAAACGTCAATGTCGCTTATGTATTCATTGAAATGCTGATAGAGCAATTTTTCATAAGTGCGACGGCGATACTCAAGAAATGTCAGACCGCACCGCGAGATATCAAACTCGCCCCCGTTGAGCGCTATAAACAACCAACCGATTTTTGTCTCCGGATATTTTTCGGCCAGCAGTTTCAAATATTGAAGACAACTGTTAATTGTTAATCCGCTTTCGGCGACGGCGGCACCGAGCGGTGTCGGATTAAGACTCTTATCCAGAAAATTCGCCGAGGATAATTCCTTCAAAATTGGATGCAGGTCATCATCGGTACATGATTTTCTCTGCCGGGAATAAAGCAGATTTTGCAAACAATTTTTTAGCCTTGCGATGTTCGCGTCAAAACCGCTAACGATTAAATCGAGTATTATGTCTTTCAAAGCGGCGGAGTTTAATGTCGAAACGTGTCTTTCATTTTTCGACGAATCGATATATTCCGACCAGAGAACTTCATGCTCAAACTCGGATGCGGCCAGGACAATCGCTTTTCCGGGCCGACCGCCCGAGCCGAAACCGAACCGACCGGCGCGACCGGTGATATTCTGGAATTCGGCTTTCGTAATCGGAACCAATGTCGCTTTTCCGCCGAAAGCACCGGCGGTGTACTTCATTGTTTCAAGAAGGACTGTTTCGGCCGGAAGATTAACACCCATAGCCAGCGTTGTCGTCGAAAAAATAATCCGAATCTGTCCCTGCCGATATCCATCCTCGATGGCCTGCCGCTGGCCAGCGGTCAGGTCGGCATTATGAAAGGCAATCCCGCGCGAAAGCGTTTGTCTTAATGACCGAATAAGAAAACTGTTTTCCTCACCCTCCAGCCGCGCCAAAGTCGTCTTCGCCTCATCCCAGCCGACTGCCGCCGCCATCGCCAGCGCCGCCTCGATGGTATCGCGCCGCGATTTAAGGAAAACCAGCTTTTGACTTTTATCGCTTTTCAGAAACTCAATTAATTTCTCGCCCGGATTATCGCCGTCGCCATCCAAATCAATTTTTTCGCTGCCTTCGAAGCCACTGTTAAATGAGCGAAAGCGAAAGGAGCCGGACGCCGCGACACCCTGCAGAAGATCCACCGGGCGAACCGTCTCGTATACAATCCGGCAGCCCAGCCAATCGGCCGGTTCGGTGTCGTTTTCCAAAACGGCCGAGAGCGCCACCATCCGCGGCGAATACCCCGAGCCGAGGATTTTTGTCAGCGCCACCTCCAATTCACCGCCGCGCGATATGTCGCCGACCATCTGAAGTTCGTCGATTACCACCAAACCGATTTGCTGAAGGATATCGAGATTAACAGTTAACAGACGATTGAATTTTTCATAGATGGCCAGCGCCAGATCGAAATTGCCCAGTTCAAAATCAATATCGTTTTCCGGATGATCACGCGAGATAATAATGGTTTTAATACCGATGTCACGATAACAACTCCGGAAATAATCGTACTTCTCCTCGGCGATCGATTTCAGCGGCAAAAGCATTACCGCCTTGCGTCGTCGCAGAAGTGCCGCCATCGCCGCCATCTCGCCGCAGAAAGATTTCCCCGACGAAGTCGGCGCCGAAATCAATAGATTAGACCGTCCGTTATCGGCAGCCTCGTCGAGCAATCCGGCCCGGATAGCCTTTTCCTGCAACGGCAGAAGATAATCCCCCTGACGTTTTGTCCAGGCTTCAATAATCAATTGCGGTATCCCGAATTTCAATAAATCCTTAAGTTTCATTTACACCCTCCGTCGATTTTGACATTTCGGAGTTTTCCCGCTTTACCCGCAACTGCCGTAGCCACAGGCCGGACATGAAAAACAGGCGCCGAGGCGAATCAATCGCACGCGACAATCGGGGCAGACATCATTTGTTTCCGCCGGCGTCTGCCGCGAAATAAAATCTTCTCGGTGACTTGTTGTGTTTACTTCGAATATGACGGCGGCTCCGAGACGATTATTTTGTTCTTTCACTTTCTTCTCCTTTTTCTTCTTCCCTGAATATTTTATCGACCTGAAGCCAAAATACTGCACATTTGTGCAGTTGTCAAGCGATTTTTTTGATTTTTTTAATTTTTCCTATCAGGACTATATATAGACATAATTAATGTTCAGAGTGCAACATATGGCAGGATATGAAAACCGATTAATTAGGGAATAATCGAATATGGCCTGTTCGCGGCAAATTTCAATCATCACCATCCGGCGACAACGACGAATGTCAATGCTCAAGTAAGGTATATATTCCGGCATGTAGTCTAACACGATGGTGACAATTGCTGACACAATTGACCCCAATTTTAGCCATAATCAGGTCGCCCCGCCTATTTCGAGTTCACTGTATTGTACCATTATCGTACAACGTACAATCATAACCAATATCGAATATTAACACCACTATTACTTTAATAATATTCCCCTTTTGTCGATAAATGATTAGAGGATTTCCGATGGACCATATTCATATCGCAAGAACAAAAACGGCTGATTATTTTCCGATTCACCTGGAATCGCTACGGATTGACAGCTATCTGGATTTCGATCTATATCTTAAAAATAACGGCAAGGTTATTTTATTTCGGGCTTCTAATATGCCCTTTACTGAAAAAACCAAAGTCAACCTTCTCGAAAACGGCGTCAGCGAATTATATATCTCGATGGTTAATCGGCAAAGTTATCAGAAGTACGTCGAAACGAATATCAAAGAAATCATTCGCGATGGTTCCATCGATGAACCAACCAAAAGCCGGATCATTTACGATTGCGCGACTCAATTGGTCAAAGACGTCCTGGACAAACCAACTCTGGGCGAAAATATAAAGCGAAGCCAGCAAATCGTGGAATCAACTGTTTTCTATATCCTCAGTGAAGAAAGCTCATTTCACAATTTGCTCCGCTTGATGTCTTTTGATTATACCACATATTCTCATTCTGTAAATGTCTGTACTTTTTCTCTGGCCCTGGCTCAGTATATCGGTATAGACGATGAGTATGCTCTCAACGCGATCGGTACCGGTGCGCTTCTTCATGACATCGGCAAGACCAAGATTCCGGAATCGATTCTCCTGAAACGAGCAGCTTTGACTGAACAGGAAATGGCTTTGATCAAAAGGCATCCGGAATGGGGCGCGGAATTGGCGCAAAGCACCGATCTGATACCAAAAGAAGCATACTATCCTATTATTCAACATCACGAACGAGAAGATGGGTCCGGCTATCCCTATGGGCTCTATAGCAAAGATATCCATATATTCGGCAAAATCGCGGCCATAGCCGATGTTTTCGATGCCATGACCACGATGCGAGTCTATCGAGCGGCCGTGGATACATTTCCGGCGTTAATGACGATGTATTCGGAAAGGGATTCCTTTGACCGGCATCTATTGGAGGAGTTCACATTGCTGTTGGGCCCTACTGAATTAACCGGTATCTAATTGCCTGAATTAAAAAAGGGCCGGTTGTTATACCGACCCTCAATTAATCCCTCAGTCTGAATTCGACTTTATAGTAGACCCACACCGGGACCGGAATACCGTTCTGGATGCCGGGGCTGTACTTGCACAGCAATGCCGCATCAACCGCCGCACTGTCGAATCCGATATTCGACCCGGAAGATTTATATACCACCGCCCGGACAACAGTTCCGTCGACATCGACCAGCGCATTTATCCCGACATCCGCTTCCATCCGCGCCGTTCGCGCCAGACGCGGATATACGGGCGTTTCCTGATATATCATTTCAGGATAGATTTCGACATACCGGAATTCATTCCTTTTCGGATAGGAATCTTCATCCGGCGGTTCATAAACTACAATATTGCCGTCGCCAATATCCATTGAATCAAAACGAGAATTAATAAATTCAATCAAATCGTTTTTAGTCGCGATAGCCCTATCCTCAAAATCATCAG
>CAYXTW010000032.1:0-41085 GCA_964467955.1 uncultured Ignavibacteriaceae bacterium
AAAGTATGCTCCCCCGGCAAGACTCGAACTTGCGACCCGGTGGTTAACAGCCACCTGCTCTACCAACTGAGCTACAGGGGAGTGCAGCTTTAATATATATCGTCCCTCTATCAAAAAACGCCTGCCCGGCAGGCCAGATATTATAATCTTTTTTCCCTTTTTGTCAAGGCAGAATAATTGGAAATTGCAATTTTCGACCGAAAGTCGCATCCGAATGGTTACGTAATTATTCATCTCCTGTCCCTTGCTATTTCAAAGCCGATTTGTTTATATTCACCGGGTGTTTATGGGCGGTAATATTTTCAAAAATTATTGTAAGGTCCTTCCACTGATGTGCATACTCTGCCATTTATTTTTAATAAATAACAGAGTCTCTGCCGATTCCGTAGTTTTTCATCCCGATGGAAATCTGGGCCGCCCCGGCGGTCAGATAAGCGCCCGCTATACATCGGTTACTGCTGAGAGGGGTGCAGCCGTTTCGGATATTACTCAAATTAAGGCAGGTTTGATATTTCCTTTTGCCAAAACTGCAACTCTCACAGGTTCATACTCGTTGGAACATGACGATTCGCTTTTTCATGATTTCTCCATTCTGGCTAAGAAATACACGGCCGACCCGACTAAAGCGCCGATCAATTGCAATCCCGACGGCAAAATAGGAGCGCCGATAATATCTGTCGGCGGTTCGATAAGGATTGCCGACGCCGATCCGGGGCAGCCAATATATCAATTGAGTTTAAGTGCGCTGATGCCTGTTTCAGCCAATTTAACGCTGGGCGCGGGCGGTAAATATTATAGCGAAAGCAAACCTGAACATACTGATGATTTCTTCGGTGATATCAACTTTTACCCGTCCCGATACGCCGGTGGAAGAGAATACGAGAATCCTGACGGTGTTGAGGGTATCCCTTCATTTGGCCTTCGCGGCGGAGGATCGAAAGAGGGCTTTTTCGGCCAACTGGCAATCATTGTCCCGCTGCAGCAAACACTATCGATTGGCGTAGTAATGCGCGGTGAAAAACTGGATTTCCAGACAACAACAAAAGCAACTCTTGGAGCCCGGATTAATATCTATCCGGGAAACTAACGACATTTGTTCCTCATCCGGTTGTTCAGTTTTTCGACACAGTTTTTTACTATACAAAAACAGCATTATGGCGCCAAAAGTTTTCGGAACCATTGCCGGTTTTCCTGAGTAAAAATACTTGAAATTGAAATTTTTTAAAACCGATGAAAGGAGTAATTATGTCGAGGAAATTCTTGCTAATTGCCCTTGCCGTCTTATTGATAATTCCTGTCATGGTTATCGCCGGAAAAGATAAGCAATCCGATGTCTGGCTTGGTATTTATACGCAGACGGTCGACAAGGACCTCAAAGAGGCCTTTAATCTGAATGTCGATTATGGCGTTATCGTCAAATCGGTTATCCCCGATTCACCCGCCGATGAAGCCGGATTGAAACAGGGGGATATTATCCTCAAGTTTGCGGGCAAGAAAGTGCGCAATGCCGACGAACTGGTCGAGTCGGTCAGCCAGCATAAGGCCGGTGATAAAATTGATATTGTCTTAATCCGTGATGGTGATAAGAAGACGCTGGTCGTGGAACTTGATAATCGGGATGATCATGACAGTTACGCCAAGGCATACAATAATTATAACAAGGCATTACAGTGGTTTGATAAAAACGGACCAAAGAGCTACAGCTGGCAATATCAGCGGGACGATTCCAAATACTCGGACACTTACATCGGCCTCAGCCTTCAGAATCTCAATTCGCAGCTCGGCGAATATTTCGGTGTCGAGGATGGCCGGGGCGCGCTGATAACTGAGGTTTTGGCTGAATCTCCGGCCGAAAAAGCCGGTCTTAAAGCCGGTGATGTTATCATTGAGATTGACGGTAATAAGGTCGAAGGGCCGAATGATGTTCAGGAGGCGGTGCAGGAGGCCGACGAAGGCGATGAAATCGAAGTTGCCGTTTTGAGGGATAAGGCCGAAAAAACATTCAAACTCGAGGTGGCCGAAGCTCCCGATAATTTTTACTCGATGCCCAATATGATGAAGCCCGATTTTGATAACAATTATCTTTTCATTCCGCGGACAAAAGGTCTTTTCCGGGGCAACTCCGATAATGATGTCTTTGATGCCCAGGACATGCAGGAATGGCGCGAGGGGATTGAACAGGAATTAAAAGAACTCCAGGAGGAACTGAAAGATTTAAAGAATAAACTGGAATAAACGGACCGGTTTGTTTAAATACGTTTTTGCATTTTAATCGTGAACCTTTAATTCATTATCCCCCGGTTTAAAAGGAGCCGGGGGATTTTTTTATTTGCATCAATGCCCGGATGAGACTATAATTTACCGAAGCAGATATTGAAAGGGATGGCCATGACCGATTTGACCGTCGGTAAGTTATACAAAGACCGCAAGGACTTTTTCGAACTGACGCTTCTCAATTCCGATGAGAATCTTAAGAAGATAATTAATAATCCCGAGGTACATCGACCCGGTCTGGCTTTGACCGGCTTTATGGAACGCTTCCCCAGTCAGCGGGCGCAGATCCTCGGCGAGACGGAAATGACCTATATCGGCGAATTGAAACCGGATGAGTTGATTGACACGTGCGAGAAAATTTTCTGTAACAACCTGCCCTTGGTTATAATCGCCAAAGGCATCACGCCGCCGATCGATTTGCTCGCCATAGCCGATAAACATAAAACAGCGGTCTTTTCGTCGCGGCTGTCAACTTCGGAGTTGACCAATCGGCTCTCGGTCGTGCTCGATACCATCTTCGCCCCGACCATCACCATACATGGGACGCTCGTCGATGTGTACGGTGTCGGGCTATTGTATACGGGTAAGTCGGGTGTCGGCAAATCTGAAATCGCGCTTGACTTAGTCGAGCGCGGTCATCGCATGGTGGCCGACGACGTTATCAATATTACCCGCAAGGCGCCGGATTTGATTGTCGGCACCGGTTCGGAACTTCTCGGGCAACACATGGAAATCCGCGGTATCGGCATAATCGATGTCGAGAAACTTTTCGGTATCCGCGCTATTCGACTTCAGAAACGTATCGAAGTCGAGGTGCATCTGACTTTCTGGCGCGACGATCTTGATTATGAGCGGCTCGGAATCGAGGAACATCGAACGACAATACTGGGCGTTTCGATACCGCAGGTGACGATTCCGATTTCTCCGGGGAAAAATATTACGGTTATATCGGAAGTGATTGCGATGAATCACATGCTGAAAGTATACGGTGAAAACACGGCCGCCGAATTTTCCAAACGTCTCAGTGAGCGTATCCATCGTCAGTCTATGACGAAAGATTACCTCGAAGCCGATTACGAATAAGATTCAATAATATTATTAACAATTGGTATAATTGGGACCGCCCTTTTCGGGAACGACCCAGGTGATTATCTGATACGGATCGGCGATATCGCAGGTTTTGCAGTGCACGCAGTTTGACGGTGTCAATTGCAGCTTTTTCTTTCCGGGCCGGATTTCATCATCGACCATTTCATAAACCTGTGCCGGGCAGAAGTACTGGCAGGGATTGCCGTATTCTTCGGTACAGCGATTATTACAGATATCGTAGTCGGCGATTACCAGATGCGGCGGTTGATCTTCCTCATGCTTGGTACCGGAGTGATAGACGTCGGTCAATTTATCGAAAGTGTACTTGTTATCCGGCTTTAGACCGGGTTTTAATCCGTCATCGCCGTTGCGGGCGGCATAGGCTGTTTTTTCCATCATGTGTTCATGATCGGGCCTGACCCGGCGGCCATCGAAAAAGCCGCGTCCACCGGTAATCATCTGCAAACCGGAATTAACCAATCCGGCGAAGAGTCCGTTTTCGAACCCGGAATGAAAATTCCTGACAGCGTACAGTTCCTTTTTTGCCCATGATGATTCGAACCGATCCTGGATTGTTTTGAGTGCCTCAATTCCAAAATCATCTTTTTTAAGCGCCTCGAAAACAGTCTCGGCGGCCATCATCCCGGATTTAATGGCCAGATGAATGCCTTTCAGACGCTGGGAGTCCAGAAATCCGGCGGCATCGCCGATCAACAGCAAGCCGTCATGATACAACCGAGGCATGGCGAAGTAGCCGCCCTCGGGAATCGTCTTGGCGCCGTAGTTAAGCATCTTGCCGCCTTCGAAGATTTTTTTGACAAACGGATGAGTCTTGAATAATTGAAATTTGTAATGCGGATCGTTGGCAGGATTGGGGCTGTCGAGTCCGACGGCGTAACCGACCGCAGCCATGTTACCCGACATATCATAGATAAATCCGCCGCCGTATTCTTCCGCCGGCTGCGGCCATCCGAAGGTGTGAATAATCTCGCCGTCTTTAAGACGACCTTCCGGGATTTCCCAGACTTCTTTGACGCCTGTCAAATATGCCTGCGGCTGAGTGTTTTCCCGGAGGTTTAATCTGCTTATGGCCTGTTTGGTTAAAGAGCCGTGAACGCCTTCGGCGAGAATGGTTACTTTGCCTTTCAAGATGGAACCGGGTTCGAAATTCGATTTTGGCCGACCCTCCTTATCGAGTCCCTGATCGACCGTCTGCACACCCGTGACTTTGTTATCTTCAATAAGCAATTCCATTCCGCCGGTTTCGGGAAATATATTTATCTCCATGGCTTCGATCAGCTCGGCGAACCAACTGACAAATTTATTCAGGGAAATAATATAGTGACCATGATTTTTTAAAGGTCTGGGGAGAAATGGAAATTTTATCGATGATTTTGTGCTCAGAAAATATAATGAATCGTATTTTACTTCTTTTTCATAAGGGAAATCCTTCTCTTTGAAGTCGGGCATTAATTCCTGCAGGCCTTTGGGATCCATCACCGCGCCCGAAAGACTGTGGGCCCCGGGATAGGAACCCTTTTCAATAATCACGATTTCAGGCATCGCGACCGCCCCGTGGGAATTTTTGACCAGATCAGCCAGATGATATGCGAACGAGAGACCGGCGGGACCGGCGCCTATAATAAGGATGTCAGCTTCGAGAGTTTCTCTTTGGATGTCCATTTTTATTCCTCAATCTTAACGTTCGATTATATTTTACGACCGAATATAATCAGAGCGGAATAAAAACGGAATACTTTTTCACTTTTTTGAATTTTTATCATTCTCGCCGAGCGGCCGTCGCTCGATCGGATCGGAACCGTTCGGCTTAAGCTGAAGCATCTCCATTATCTTATGGCGATTAGGCCCTACCACCATAAGTCGTCCGGCGACAATAATCGGTTTTTTTATCAGATCGTTATCGTCGGCCATAAGTTGAATGATTTCATTTCGGTCGGGGATCGTCTTATCGAGTTTTTTCCCGATATAAGTTTTGGAGGACGTGTTCAGGAAGTGTCTCAGATCGAAATGCCGAATCAAAGCGGCGATTTCATCGGCTTCAAGAGGCTTTATGGACAGATCGCGAATTTCCAGTTTCAAATCCTGCTGTTCGAGGAGTTCTTTAATCTCGGTGCAGTCTGGGTCGTCCGGCGCCACGTATAAATCGACTACTCTCTTCATGGAACCTCCGAATTATATTATAAATGAATGCTCTTTCATCCTGAAATAAAATATTACTTTCCCGATTATTAAATCAAAGGGACTACAATTGTTCTATCGGCATCCCTCGATAAATCCATATATCTATTTTACGAATAATCTTTTCACCGGGTTTACTTAATAAATATGTTTCACTTAATCCATTTTTCAATGTATCTGACAGCCGTCAGCATTTTTACCGTCAATTTTACCGCTTTCTCTCTCCTGTCAGTTGCATCCGATACAACTTAACTATATGGGGGAAGGTATGCGGGTTTATCCACCCGCGATACCATTATTTACATTAAAGCAATTTTCAAAAATGTCCCAATGAGTAAATTATAACATTTAAAATAAATTTGGCAAGTCAAAAGTGACATTTTTACGCATTTTTTTTAGCCGTTTAATATAGGGCAAATTAATCCACGACATATTAACTCCACCGATATACCCATTATTGAATTGATTTTTCCCGGGAAGAGAAGGGGGAACCGGAAATTGATATTTTTGCGTATTAAATCAGGATAATGTGTTTTAAAACGAGTTGCTTTGTATAAGGAGTTTGTTTCTTCGTTTCCTTTTTCTGGAATAGACGATTTTAACGTTATGCCCGGCGAGTGATTTTAATTTTTCGATGGCGCCTTCGATGAGAAAATCGGGTGTGGAGGCCCCGGCGGTGAGGCCGATTTTTTCAATAATTTTATCATCGGGCGTAAGCCATTCCAACCGGATATCATCGGCCGAGTCAATCAAATAGCTTCGCCCGCAAATAGCTTCAGATATCTGGACCAGCCGCTTCGAGTTGGCCGAGGTTTTTGAACCGACGACAAGCATCATATCGACCCGGGGCGCAAGTTGCATTATGGCCGCCTGCCTTTGACAGGTGGCGTTGCAGATGGTATTGAAGACTTTGACCTGAGGATATTTTTTTCGAACGGCCTTTTCAATTTCGTTGAAATCGGAAACGCGGGCCGTCGTTTGCGATGTCAGAGCGAGTTTTCCATTGGAGATTTTCAGCGCATTCAGGGCGGCGCGATCGTGTATTACGGTCATTTTTTCGGGCGCGTGCCCGACGATACCAATGGTTTCGTCGTGCTCCGGATCACCGAAATGAATAATAAAATAACCGTCCTCGGCCAATTTTTTGACAATTTTATGAATACGAATTACCAGGGGACAGGTGGCATCGACTATTTTGAGACCCTGTTCCTCGGCTTTCCGGAGGATGTCAGGCGATGCCCCGTGCGCCGAAATTATCACGGTCCCGGTTTTAATTTTGTCGATCGATGTCGACTGCCCGACCCCGGCGCGGGAAAACTCCTCGACAACAGCGTCATTATGGACTATTTCGTTTAAAATAGTGACCCTTCCATTACGACGCATGGCCTCGCGGGTAGTTAAAATGGCCTTTTCGACGCCCATACAAAATCCGTAATATTCGGCGATAATAATCTTTTTCAAATTGACCGATGCCATAATCACCTACTTTTTATACGGTACGTCAGATTCATTAATTTGGCCATTCTTCGCCATATATTTGACTACTTATGGCCCGAAACGAATTTCTCAAGAAAAAATCTCGTGAGTGTGAGATCATCATGCAATTCCGTATGAAATGAACTGACCAGACATTTATCAGATGAGAGAAGGACCGGATTATTATGATATGTCGATATAACGCTGACTTTCGGGCCGTAACTTCTTACAATCGGGGCCCTGATAAATGATGCCTTCAGAATTGTCGGGGTGCCGTTAAAAGTGGCTTCGAATTCCGCGTAAGCCGAATGAATCTGGCGGCCATATCCGTTTCGAATTACATCGAGATCGATTATTCGTAGCGGGCGAACACGTTCATCATCGATTTTCGAGGCCAGCATAATCAAACCGGCACATGTGCCCCAGACAGCCTTTCGCCTGCAAAAATCGGTCAGTCGCTGACGCATTCCAAAGCGGTCGATCAACTCGGTCATTGTTGTCGATTCGCCACCCGGAATAATTAATGCGTCAAGTCCGTCTAAATCGTTATTCGTGCGAACTTCGCGGCAGTTCACATTCAAAGATCCAAGGCGAAATAAATGCCTCTCGAAATCACCCTGCAGGGCGAGGACGCCCATTGTCAACCGGGAAAACATAATTCAAAAGGCGATAACAATCGGATTAACGAACCTGCAAAAGGTCTTCTTCCGGTATGCCGGCAGCCGCTACGCCTTTCATGGCCTGGCCGAGTCCGCGGCTGCATTCGGCGACGACAGCAGGATCATTGTACTGTGCTACCGCGGTTACGATGGCGCGACCCCGTTTTTCCGGGTTCGAGGATTTAAAAATGCCGCTTCCGACAAAAACCGATTGGGCGCCGAGTTTCATGACCAGAGCGGCATCGGCCGGGGTGGCGAGACCGCCTGCCGCAAAATTGGGAACCGGCAATTTGCCCAGCCGGGCGACTATTTTTACGACCGTCAAGGGAGCCGACATCTCTTTAGCGGCGCCATTTAATTCTTCATCGGACATCGTTGTCAATTGCTTCATGGCGCCGTTGATTTCCCGAAGATGGCGAACCGCTTCGGAAACGTCGCCGGTGCCGGCTTCGCCTTTGGTGCGAATCATGGCGGCGCCTTCGGAAATTCGGCGCAAGGCTTCGCCGAGGTTACGGCAGCCGCAAACAAAGGGAACTTTGAATTTCCATTTGTCCACATGATATTTGTAATCGGCCGGGGTCAGGACCTCGGATTCGTCAATAAAGTCGACTTCCAGAGCCTGAAGAATCTCCGCTTCGGCGAAATGGCCGATACGGCATTTGGCCATGACCGGAATGCTAACGGCAGTTTTTATGGCCTCGATAATCTCGGGATCAGCCATTCGTGCGACACCGCCTTCGGCCCGAATATCGGATGGGACTCTTTCGAGAGCCATCACCGCCACCGCACCGGCTTGTTCGGCGATTTTAGCCTGCTCAGGTCCGGTAACATCCATGATGACGCCTCCCTTGAGCATTTCGGCCAATCCGACGCGTACTTGATAATCTTTATCTTCGAAGTTCATTTCAATTACCTCCAAAAATATTTCTTCAATTGAGCGAAAATATATCCGCCAATTTTCTGATAAATATTACAATATCACGACCGAAAAAGCAACCCCCATTACAGTAATATACGGCCATGGAAAGTATTGATTAAAATGAACCAGGGTACCAGGTTCGATTATCGGCCGACAAAGGTGTCGTTTTTTGTCGGGTATTGAAGGCCGGGAGCGGATATGAATCCTCGCCCGGCATAAAATTCAAGTTTATTTCTTTACTTCTTTTTTGAAACAGCTTTGTATTTTTGGAAATTGGCTTTGGAGAGAACTCTTACAAAATGCTCCTGCTCCTTAAGCCAAAATTCCCGAATGGTGCAATTCTTGGAATGGTCACAATTTTTCGGATTTACGACACACAGATTAAGTGTAACCGGCCCGTCCATAGCTTCAATAACATCAAGAAACGTTACATCTTTCGGAGCCCTCGCAAGACGATAACCGCCGGTTACTCCCTGAAATGAGACCAGAATTCCGGCCCAGGTTAAGTCCTTGAGTATTTTGGCCAGGAATTCCCGGGGAATGCTCTGAGCTTCAGCCACAGCCCCAATTGAAGCCAGTTGACCTTTGGGCAAACCGGCAAGATGCATAACCGCCCTGAGTGCATAATCGGATTTTCTAGATAGCTGCATATTGCGTTACTTCTCCTGTTTGAATGTAATACCTAACATCAATTATACGTTCAAAATCGTTCCAATATGGACATTAATCACAATTATTTCAAGCATTTTTTTCGATTTTTTTTAAAATAGAGGATATTGCTACATTTTTATGCAAAACCGGGAAGTAGTGTCAATTTCTTCTTTGCACAGGCTGCCGGATTGTTGCTGTCTATTTCCCGGAATACTCGAAATCCCGCCAATCTAATAGATTCCCTCCCCTTAAGGCTCATACCCGCTAACAACCAAGAAAATCTGTAATTTTCTTTAATTATCCGCAGTTCGGTTCGGCGCCATTAAGATAAAGGTATTGTATAAGATAGACAATATCAAATATATTGATATTCCCATCGCTATTAACATCGATCATATCCGGATAAACCGGTGGAGGGCCCGAAATATATAAATAATTTATAATAAAGCTGATATCAAAAATATTCACTAAACCGTCAAGATTAGCATCACCGCAGATTTGTCTAAAAATCGGCCCGCAATTATTCACACGCCGGTTGTATCTCCAGAAAGGCGCCGGCGATGTCTCCTCTGAATAGGGGATGTTATCGAAACTTAAAAATATCAGTTCATTCTCGATTGTTGTCATCATCACATCAATATCGCCATCGCCGTTAATATCCCCGACGGTCGGAGTAAAACGACGCGTATGAAAACAATTGTCGGCAGCCACGGTGATTGGCCAGCCATCGGCTATTTCCGCGTCATTATTCCAGGCGATAAGGCGATTCGTGGCAATATCACACATTACATTGGCGCCCGCAGATGCTATGAGTTCGGGGAAACCGTCGCCGTCGACATCCGCAAAAACCGGATCGTATAATCTGGCCGGATGGGGTGCGGCAGCGAACAACGGATTCAGACTATCTCCCGATAAAGGAGTACCGTCGATTCTCCATCCATAGGCAGTCCCCTCGATTAATTCATAAGAGGTAATGAAGTATTCCAACAAGCCATCACGGTCCATATCGACAAATACCGGTTCCGACGGGACCAGAAATGAACTGACCGAGGTATTGCGTGGCCAACCTTCTTTTGGAGAGAGATTCTCATCGAAAGCATATATCCAAAAATAATTATCTCCGATAGCCGTCACGACCAATTCGAATTTTCCGTCAGCGTCGATATCCACGGGGGAAAGATATTTACAGTTTCCATATTCGGGAACCATCTCCTCCAGATCAAAACTATCCAAAATCGTCCCGTCCATACTGGCTTGATAGAGTTTTTCATAGGTCATGTAAATCTCATCCTGACCATCGCCATCGAGATCAGCAGATTGATAGGTGCCGTAATCGCCAGTCACTTCCACAATCGGCGAACCATCCGACTCATAGACGCAATAGCGCGGCGACAATGATTGAGCGCCGGCATAAAGGAGTATTTCATCCATACCGTCGGAGTCGACGTCCTTAAGAGATAAACACGGAAAACGCCAATCTTCACCACTTTCGAATTCTTCGATTCGGGGTGTGGTACTAAGGGTGATTTCAAAGGATGGTGCGCTTGACGGAAAACCATAAATATGGGTTTCGTTGCAAATAACAAAATCATCGTGACCGTCATTGTCAAGATTGCCAACCGCCGCCGGGACCCTGTAATCACCGGGCGGTAATACGGGCACACCGTCAGTTTTCAATGTCCCATCAGGATTAATAAAAAGGACGTCGCCGTCTCGCCCGAGAATGATTTCATTGTTGCCGTCATTATCAATGTCACAGAAATTAGGGCAGGGGGTAACGTCAAGTTCATTTGCCAATTTCCAGTTATCTCCGTAAGAGAAAAGCGATCGAACATAAACCATAGTAGAATCGACATCGACCTGACCGGTGTCCGAAAACAGCCTTAAGCGCAGATAGTACCACTCCTTGGGAAGGTCATTGGTATCCCAGTTCGCCATTTCGTCGTTAAAAATCGGTCGACTTGAATATACAATCTCAGTCCAGTTTTCGGGCGACGTTGACGGCCGATAATCCAATATAAAGTGGTCGAAATCGCGGCAGTAGGCGGAGCCAACTATCGAGTACGTCGTTGTAATGGTATCACCGGAGACGGGCCTGATTATTTCCATCGATATATCATTGGCAACCAATACGGTAACTAAAGAAGCATTGTCATCTCCCACTTTCAATCTCAGTGTGTAAATGCCGTCCAAACCGGTAGTATTCCATTGAGCAATTAAATCATGGGTAACCGGAATCGTTGAAGAGACAATTTGCGTCCAGGAAGTAGGCGACGATCCAACTCCGTATTCAAGCTGATAATTCGCGAAATCGGCACCATCCGCTATTCCCGAAATGGCCAATTCCCCGAAAGCGATGGAATTGGGTAAGGGTGTTTCTATTAAAGCCCGGATTTTCGGGACGGAATTCAGGGCGTTGGAGAGGTTCAATCGGCCGTATCCGCTATAAATATCCCAGCCGGGATAATAACTGCCGTCACCATAGGGATCGGTCAAATCGTCGGCCGAGCCTTCGATTACATCTTCAGCCGCGTCGGGAGTCAATCCCGGCGATACGGAGCGCATAAAGGCGGCCACTGCTGCGACATGGGGGCAGGCCATACTGGTTCCGGAGGCCAGATAATAAATGTTATCAATGATATGAACACCCGGTTCCGTCGATGAGTACATATCGGTAGAATCCGCCCTTAAAGATAAAATCGATTGTCCGGGAGCGCAAATATTCAAATGGCTGCCGTATGTAGAAAAAGTCGTAACTTTGTCTTCCCACTGCGTTGCGCCAACCGTTATCACTCCGGAAATCGCGGCCGGATAATTATAGGCCTCATAGCCGTCATTTCCGGCGGCAGCACATAAAATAACGCCTTTTGATCGAGCATAGCTAAGGGCGTTTTCCAAAACACTGGTCACCCAGGGCGTTCCCCAACTCATGCTTATTACATCGGCGCCATTGTCGGCCGCATATATTATAGCCCTGGCAGCGAATGATGTGAACATGTTGGGATAAAATTTAAGCCCCATAATACGACAATCATAATTGATGCCGGCAATACCGTTTAGATTGTCGGTAACTGCCGCTACGATACCTGAGCAGTGAGTGCCATGACCGTGAGGATCGGTGATATCATTGTCTTCTATGGGAGGAAGAGAGAGACTTCCTCCGCTAAAATCCCAGCCGTGCACGTCGTCGATGTATCCATTATGGTCGTCATCGAGGCCGTTATCCGGGATTTCACCGGGATTCGTCCAGATACGGCCGACCAGATCAGGATGATCAGTATCGACGCCGGTATCGATTATAGCAACAACTGCGGTCTCGGTTTGATCCGGGGGATTATCATACACTTCCTGAAAATCGATGTCCGCATCGGGAGATCCGTAAATAATTCCAAGAGTATCGTTTTCATAACCGGGAATGCGAATAACCGAGCGGCATCCCTGGCCGATATTATTAAGCGCCCATTGTTCCCCGTAAAGAGAATCATTGGGAGTTTCATATAGCTCCAGCGGCCAATCGGGATGCGCGTATTCAATCTCCGGTAATTTTTCGAATTTCGCCACAATTTCTGAAAGGTCGGCTTTTTCAGGTATTTGAATAACAATAAGATTCTTTAAGTTGTCGGGTAAACGTGCATTAACTGCATCCGGTAATAACAGTTCCATTTGCCTTATTGAAAATTCGGTGGCGATGTTATCGACCGCTTCGAGACCGGTTCTGGCCATGCCATCGACGCCGGTTGAAAGTTTGATCTTGCTTTCGGCCGGCAACTTGACAATTATTCGGCTTATTTCGGGCTGGTCGATTACCGATGCCGGTTTGTCTATATAATAAGCGACCGATAATATCGGTATTAAAAATGCCGTAAAGAGGATTCCAACCTTGCTAAAAAATCGGTAAAGCATACTTCCTCCAAGAATAAAGAATGGCCTGATATGAGTTTTAAACTAACTTATTCGTTATCAAGAAGCATGCATATTAAATATATGGATTATAGCGGCTTTGTCAACGAAAAAATCCTTCAGACAACTAAATCAAAATAAAAACGGTGATAGATATTTTAAAAAAGTGAGTATTTTCTATACAAAATACCGGCAGATATTCACAACGACCGAATTGACAGCCTGAGTGAATTAATTATTTTTTATCGAAATATTTATATTTCTTTTTTTCAATTGTGCGATGAAAAAGGCCGGGTCGACGGCAATTTCCTGGGGAACGACGCCGCGGTGGTCTATCCGACCGGAACAGGCCATCCACGCGATTATAGATACCGGGAAGGCGGTGGTGCGCATCATCGAAGTCAACCCGGTGCGTGTATCCTGACGATCGATGATTTCGTAAACCATTTTTTTTGGCTGTTCGTCTTTAATCCCCTCAAAAAATAATTTGACCAAGACCAGATCCGGATCGTTAAAGGTCAGATTTTTTTCAAGGACTTTTTTCAGTACTTCCCGCGGTTCGACATTTTGTCCATCGACTTTAACGGCGCTTTTGGAGCCCAGCCCGATTTCAAGCATCGGTTTGAAAGTTCGACAATGACCCGGATATCGAATTGTCTTGTAATCAAGAAAATCAATCCGATCTTTATAGGTGTCGGGCAGAGTTGATGTTCCACCCGAGGTATAAAAAGCCTCCAACCTGCCGATGCCGTCAAATTCCAACTCTTCCAAACCGGTCATGGGTGTAACGATTTTTTTCTTGCCCTCCTCGAGAATCACGACCGGTTCCCAGTACTCGTTGATTAAACCTTCCGACGAAAAAACCATTTGATAGTTAAGCGGCGGTCGAGGGTTCTGGGGCAAACCACCGACGCGAATTTTAAGCGATGATACTTTATCGAATTCCTTGACACCGGCCGCAGCCAGTATCGAAACCATCCCGGGCGCCAGGCCGCAGTCCGGAATGACAATAATATCAGCGGCTTTGGCCTCGTCATGCATTTCGAATTGGAGCCGCACGATGTCGTTATTTCCACCGAGATCGAAAAAATGTGTTCCGGTCTTTATGGCGGCCCGGGTCAGTCCCGGATTATATTTAAAAATTACGGCCGAGATGCAGGCGTTATAATCCCGCAAAACTTCGATAACCTGCTCTTCGTTGCCGGCGTCGATTTGTCCGCTGATGGTTTTTTCATTTCCGAATTTTCGAGCCACCTCCTCGGCCAGATCCGAATCAAAATCATATACGCCTATTTTATCTACATTTTCGGCGCGGCATAAATCATAAACGATCGCCTGTCCCATCAAACCGGAGCCGATAACAGCTATTTTCATGCTTTTCCGTCCTCATCCTGTATTCACACGACACCAATAAAACTCGAGATGGATAATTTATCAACACATTATTTCAGAAGAATCAAATCAACTGGAATTGTTTTCGCAGCAGCCATTCGGCTGAGAGGGCCAGAATAAAAAGAGCCAGAAGCCAGAATTTATTCCACAATATTATCTCTTTTTGAACCGATTCAGTGACCCTTTCTTTGCCGACAGAATTGTACAGGCTGTCGACATTATTCAGTGCATAAAAATCACCGCCCGTCTTGCGCGATACATCGGCGAGGATACCGAAATCGGGCCGTCTCTGAAATTCTTCAATGGAGAAAGCCTCGATTACAATCTGTCCCGAAGTTTCTTTGAGTTTTTTTCCCTCCTTTTCGATTTTGCCGATATATTTATATCTTCCGGGGGGAAGAATATCATAATCGGCACGATATAAACCGTCGCCGCTTTCCACGAATTGCGAAATAGTCGTATCGTTATCGTTTTCACCGATCAGGGCGATATATCCGGAAGCACCCAGAATAGGACGAAACCCGAGATCAAAAACAGAGGCTTTGAAGCTGACTTTTTCACCGCGAGTATAGATTGTTTTATCCGGGCTGATCGTAATCGGGTCGGATTCTTCTTTTATCGACAACCAATTGACGATACCGTGGAGAAACTGACGATACTCGTGATCATCGCCCACGAATCCATAACCGAAAAAGGCCCAGTGCCAATAGGGCATGGCTGAAGTCGCCAGCACCTTTCCGGCGCCGAATCGGCGATATCCCAAAATGGGGTAATCGGTTCGCTCTCCCTGCAGGCTGGCCGTCGCCAGAACCACCGAATTGGGTGTCATCGAATCGAGCGGCACCAGTGCTTCAAAGTGGGGGAGATTCTGCCATGCTTCGCGGATTCCCTGACGGCTGTCGGAAATCCTTAATGCCGGGTGGAAAAGGTTATTTTCGGCCGGCCGCCCGTTATATTTTAAATTCAGGACTTTGCTCTTTTTCCGGGTTTCGACAAAAGGCAGGTACTTATCGAGCCAGCGCGGAAAGGGCGATTTAAGGTAATTATCGCCGAGCAAAACGAACATTCCGCCACCTTTGTCTTTTAAGAAAGATTCGATAAGGGCATCTTTCGATTTTAACGAGTTAATATCAATGTTATAAAGAATTATAAGGTCGTAGCGATTAAGAGCGGCCTGCTCCGAGGGGAATGCATCCCGATAATATCCGCCGCCTTTTTTATAAACGACCTGGGTTAATTCGACCGATTCGGAATTCAACAGGAAACGATTCAAGAAGGCGTATTCCTGGTCCAGCCGGTCGGAGACAAGGAGGACTTTCATCCGGCTTTTGAGAACTGTCATCGAGAATGAACGTTTATTATTGTCAGGCGAAATCTCATCGGCAAATCCGGTTACGGAAGCGGTGAAAGCCTGCTGACCCGGTTTTTCGGGAGAAAATTTCAACTCGATTTCATCCTTAAGATTACCGGGCGGTAATGTGACATTTTTGGAGACAAGCGTTTTGTTGCCGCTCTGAATTTTGACGGCTACATTGTCATTATCCATACCCTGCCAGCTAATCTGCACTTTGACGTCGGTCGGTTTGCCGGCAAAAACAATGTTATTGTGCTCGACCTGCCCGATCGCAACATCTTTCTCCGATGAAAGAAACCCAAAGCCTATTGAATAAATGGGAGTGTTGATGTCGGGGGTGACCTCAACCGGCGAAATACCGCTGTTGGAGATTCCGTCGGATAAAAGCAACCAGGCCTCGGACGGCTGTGCCATCTCGCGCCCGGCGAGTTTGTCCAGGACTTCGCCGAGGGCAGTTTTTTCGATATCCTTCGGTTGATTACCAAAAATGTCGCCGGCAAATGAAACCTTATGAACGTCAAAAAAGTCGGCGAAATTTTCGAATCGATCCGAGGACAATAGCGAATCGACTCGTTGGGAGCGGCTTTTGTCGTTTTCGACGATATCCATGCTTTTCGAGCGGTCGACCAGTAATGTCAGCTTCGGTTTTCTTTCGAATTCCCGCCGAAATGACAAGACCGGCTCAAAAAGCGCCAAAAACAAAGCTGCCAGAGCGATAATTCTTAACGCGATCAGTATACCCCGGATTAATCTCGGTAGGGGCGGATTAGTACGGCGATAGAGATAGACGGCGAATAAAATAAAGAGAATAAAAAAAATCCCCGTTAAGAATGGCCGGCCCGTCAGGAAATTGAGCGATAAATCAGTAATACCATACATAATATCTTTTTACACATCCAGCCTGAGACCACCAACAACTTTTTTGGGAAATTTCACGCCGCCCGGGTGGTGGAAAAATCAACCATTCCCAGAAGAGAGTCGAAATATACCGAGTTTTTCAGTCCTTTGACCATTGCCAATCCCTCATGGGCAATTTCAAATGCGCGGCGATATGCGTAATCTATTCCGCCGGCTTCGGTTACGTACTCGAGGATTTTTTTAAACTGGCTCTTATCGGCGCCGTTGCCGAGAATTTTTAAGATTTCACGGCCTTTCCTTTTATCACCGTGACGCAGCGTATATATCAAGGGTAGCGTAACCTTACCGCTTATGATATCGTTTCCCGGCTCTTTGCCGGTGACATCGACATCGCCGACAAAATCCAGTAGATCATCGGCAATTTGAAAGGCCAGCCCGATTTTTTCACCGAAGGCGGAAAATTGTTTTCTGATTTTACCGTTTTTTCCGGCCAGAATGGGTCCGGCCTCGCAGCTAACCCCAAAGAGCGAGGCGGTTTTATCCGAAATAATTTTCAGGTACTCTTCTTCCGACAGATCATAATTCGAGGTCTCCTCGATCTGGCGCAGTTCGCCGACCGAAGTTCGTTCGGTCGCCACCGACACGGCCGAAACAAATTCCAGCACTCCGGTCGAAACCATCAGCCGAAATGATTTGGCAAAAAGGTAATCACCCATCAGGACCGAGATAAGATTCGTCCATTTGAAATTGACCGTTTCCATACCGCGGCGTATCCGGGCGTCGTCAACGACATCATCATGCAGCAGAGTGGCGGTGTGAATCAGCTCGATGGCGAGCGAGGCATCGATGGTGTGTTCGGTAAAGAATTCCGCCGCCCGCGAAGACAGAAACGTAAAGGCGGGGCGGATTCTTTTGCCCTGGCTGCGCATCAGGTGTCGGGCGATGGAAGTTATCAATGGTGAATCATGTTTGATACATTCGGCCAGTCGCCGGTCAAACAGATTCAGGTCAGGTTCTACCGGTTTTATCAGGCTTTTTAATTTTTTATGATCCATATATAATTTATGCCTTTGTCGTCGATGCAATAATTTTCGGCAAAACCAATTATCGGCTATTATATCGCAATTTTACTATCTTGTCAAATCAATATTTCCTGCCGAAAACAGGACATCTAAACAGCTTTAATTGAAAGCCAATCGTATTTTTATCCGATAAAAAAAACCGGCCATTTGAGGCCGGTTTTTTGTGTTTAATCAGTGATTAACTTAAGGCTTTAATATCATCCAGAAAGGCTCCGAGCCGGAATGAGCCGGCTTGGTTTGCGGGGCGATAACCGAATCGGGATGATTGCTCGTCGCGGCGAGCGATAACTGAATAGAATCCATACCGGCCATGTTAACGTCATCGTAGATATGACCGGAATTTAAAGGACGGGCAAAAACAACGGTCCAGTCGTGCGCAGTAGGATTATACTCTGCGATTGACCTGACATCATTGAGACTTCGACTGGTGTCCAAATAGAATAGTGTAGAATCAATCACATACCCAGGCATGATATAATTTTCCGGCCAGGTCGTATCGCTAAGCAAGGCATCATTCTTGAACGTTACCGCTTTATCCCAGTATAGTACCGGCACCTCGATCTCAACAGAATCTTCATGCATCCATTGCGGTACCCCGTAATTATTGTTATCTCTTATGGCATAATCATTGATAGTGGCATCAGCCGCACTACCAGTACCCGAGAGCCATTCATCAATCGCCATTCTGGCCGGGACAGATGCCGTCGCCATCCATTTCCATACGTCCGCATGTCCGCCGCCGGTGGTTTTCATGCCATCGGCATGACACATAGTGGCGCAATCGGCCATTTCCGTACCATTATCTTGCGCGTCAAATATTATAAATAACATATCCTGTCCGATAAGATTGAGATAATCCCATATATTTGGCAGCGCCATTTTCTTAAAACGATTGGCAAGGGTATCAGCGCCCGACGGATCATGCCAGCGCAGCCAAAGATAAAGTGTGTCTGAATTCAGAATGGCTTTCATTACCAAATCCTGTTCGCCCAGGCTGTTGTTTTTCCCATAAGTATTTGCGTCGTGACCAATTCTTACCATAAAAGAATCGACATTCGACCATGTCGCCTCGTTTACACTTGAAAGTGTCGGCGCCGCGGCTAATATATCGACAACGACGCGAGCCGGCTCGGGTGGCGGCTCCACCGGTGTCGTTCCACCGTCATCATCATTCTTACTGCAAACAGCGAAGATTAAAGTAACCGCCAAAATAGCTGGGACAAGTAACTTTCTCATTCTTCCTCCTTGATTTGGTATTTTCTTATCGGTAATTTAACTTTATATATTCATCTGTCAACTTAATATTATCCGGTCAATCTCCTCCGCAGATCGATTAAATATTTTGCATAAATAATATATGTAAGATAGTTTACAGCTTTTTCAAAACAATCATAGTTAAATCGTCGAAAACAAAGGAATCAGCGGCGAATTCCTTGACCCGTTCGAAAATTTTACTCTGAATTTCCTGCGCCGGTAGAGGGCGAAATTCCTGCAGTGTCTTAACCAAAAGTTCGACCGAAAAATCTTCGCCTTTGTCGTTATCAACCTCGGTGACACCATCGGTATAGAAAAAGATTAAATCACCCGATCGCAAATAAATCGGACGCTCCTCATAATCTTTGTCCGGGATTATTCCCAGGGCCAGGCCGCCTTCCTTTAAAAATTCAACATCGCCGTTTTGACGAAGTAAAATCGGCTGGTTGTGCCCGCAATTGGAGAAGGTAAAAATGTCATTTTTGGAATCGAGAACGCCGTAGAAGGCGGTGACATAATTCCCCTGCTCGACCGATTCGCATAAGAGGGAGTTGACTTTTTTACATATCACGCGGATGGCGTAGTTGTTGCGAATCTCGGCAATCAGCGAGGCGCGAAACGATGCCATAATCAGTGAGGCCGGGATACCTTTGCCGGAGACATCGGCGATGGCGATACCGGTTTGATTATCGATGATTTTCAGAAAATCGAAATAATCGCCGCCGACCTCTTCCGAGGGAATATTAATACCGGATATATCATAGCCGTTGATAACCGGATTTTGTTTCGGCAGAAAAGTGAGCTGAATCTGACGTGCAATCGCAAGCTGCTGTTCAAATCGTTCACTTTCCAGCATTTTATTATGGAGATAAGCTCTCTCAATCGCTATGCCGGCATGACTGGCAAAAGCGGTAATCAAATCGAGGCTGTTGCGGTTATATGCGGAAATCTTATCCGACTCGAGATTAATGACACCAATAATACGACTATCCATTTTTATCGGGACGACGATTTCGGATTTTGTACCCGGGTTGGTATTCAAGTATCGATCATCCTTGGAAACATCGGGGATAATTACTGCTTCACCGGTTTTGGCGGTCCATCCGGCCAGCCCCTGCCCGATTTTGAGCTGGAATATTTCTTCGCTTCCGCGGGCATAACCGACCGAATGGGCGGTGTTGATATTGCTGCTTTTCTCATCGACAAGAAATATACCACCCGCGACATAGCCGACGACTCTTTGCAAAGATTCCAGTATTTGCCTAAGGACTTCGTCGATATTAAGCGTGCTCGATAATGTTTTGCTGACATCATAAAGCAATTTTTGCTCGACCGCTTTATTACTGGCTTCACGATAAAGATTGGCATTGTCGATAGCTACCGCAAATTGATTGGCAAGACCAACAAGCGTATCCAGATCAACGTTATCGAATTCGCCCTCGACTTTATTAATTGCTTCGACGACGCCGATCATGTGCTCGCGGCCGATGAGCGGAACAACCAGGGCTGATCGGAATTTCAATCCGACTATATCCTCAATTTCGCGGCTGAAGCGATCATCCGATTTAAGATCGTTGCTTATAACTGGCTCGCGATGATCGGCCACCCAGCTGATAATACTCCTTTCCCCGGGGAGCTTAAAATATTTGACTTCATCATCACAGCATCGTGAAAAACGGATACGCATACGCTCAACATCTTTATCGATGCGACATACAATAGCGGCTTCGGCATCGGTCGCTTTGGCGGCCAACTCCAGGACCAGCTTCATGAGTTCGTCATAATCCAGCGTCGTCGTCAGCATCCGCCCGGCATGCAGCAGCCATTTTTCCATTCTGGTTTGTTCAGTCATAGCTTTACCTCATAAGGACTAACAAATTATATGTACGGGGAAAAATGTCAAGAGTTCAAAAACAATCTAACAGGTTGTTAACAAAAAGAGACCCTCGGTGGTTCGACCGAGGGTCTCCCGGGCGTACGGCACCGGCGATTACATCCACAGGTTCCGGTCGAGAGAGCGGTAATGGATGGCCTCGGCGATATGCGTCGTGTCAATATCGTCGATATTTTCCAAATCCGCGATTGTCCGCGCGACTTTGAGAATACGATCATACGCGCGCGCCGATAATCCCTGGCGGTTGATAGCCAGACTTAGGAGGCTTTTCGATTTTTCGTCGACTTTGCAATATTCTCTTATGTCTTTGGACTGCATATGCGCGTTGCAGAATATTTTTTTCTCGTTCTTGAAACGCGCCAGTTGACGTCGCCGCGCGGCATTCACGCGCCCGCGGACAATTTCCGATTTTTCACCGCAGGCTTCGGACGATAACTCTTTGAATTTAACCGAGGGAACATTGATATGAATATCGATTCTGTCAAGCAGCGGTCCGGAGATTCTCGACATGTATCTTTGGATAGATGCCGAAGTGCAGTTGCATTCATGGCTGTTATCGCCGAAATATCCGCACGGACAGGGATTCATGGCGGCCGCCAGCATAATCGACGCGGGATAGGTCAGGGAGGTGGTCGCCCGTGACAACGTCACCTGCCCGTCTTCCATCGGTTGCCTTAAAACTTCCAGAACGTCCTTATGAAATTCGGCAATTTCATCCAGAAACAGAACACCGTGATGCGCCAATGAAACTTCGCCCGGTTTCGGAATTCGCCCGCCTCCAATCAGGCCGGCATCGGAAACAGTATGATGCGGTGATCGAAAAGGTCGAACCGCGATTAATGGAGTGTTTTCCGGCAACAGGCCGGCAACGGAGTGGATTTTGGTCGTTTCCAGCGCCTCATCGACGGTCATGTCAGGCAGGATGGTCGGCAAACGTCGCGCCAGCATGGTCTTGCCCGAGCCAGGCGGGCCGATCATGATAATATTGTGACCTCCCGCAGCGGCCACCTCCAGCGCTCGTTTGGCCGACTCCTGCCCTTTGACATCGGAAAAATCGACATCATGTTTTCTCGCGGTCGAAAAAACCGACTCGACATCCAGTTCGAATGCCCTGATGGCGCTTTCGTCTTCCAGAAAGTGAATCACTTCTTTGAGCGACGAAGCCGGATAGACGGGCAAATCCTGAGCCATGGCCGCTTCCGAGGCATTTTCTTTGGAGACGATGACACCCTTAAAGCCGTCAGCTTTCTGAATATGCATGGCCATCGGAAGGACACCGGGAACCGGCCGGATGGCGCCGTCAAGTGAAAGCTCACCCAGCATGACGTAATCGTCGAATTGCTCGCGCAATATTTGGCCGGTGGCGGCCAGGATGCCGACGGCGATCGGCAAATCAAATGCGGAACCTTCCTTGCGTATATCGGCCGGGGCGAGATTGACGGTGACCTTTTTGCTGGGAAAGACAAAATCGGAATTTTTTATGGCGGCGGTGACCCTTTCTTTGGATTCCCGAACAGCCCCATCCGGCAGGCCGACCGTTATGAAAGACGGCAACTGCTGCTGAATATCGGCTTCGACTTCAACCGTGTAGGCGTTAACGCCCAGTGTGGCCGACGAATACACTTTGGCAAGCATAATTTTTTCCTCTCAATCAGGTTTTTCAAACGCCATCCTGCCGGCGTTTTGATGTTGCCTGATTCGAGTATAGGCCTGCCCCCTGACAATGGATGTCAGTAAAAAAATCAATTTAGTAGAATTTCAGGCAAATAAAAGAGGCCGCGAAGGATTCGCGGCCTCAATCCAATAAATATCGAATACTATTATTTTCCCGCCAATTCGATTTTGCGATAATCGGTTCCCCTGCTTATGAACATCAGAGTGTTTTGTACAACACTATATTCAAAAACGCCCAAAGGCCCGACACTGGGATCACAAATTTCCTGATGAGGATTAGGATTGTTATTGGTATAAGTGAAAGTCAACGAATCCCCTCTGAATACATATGAGCCGTTTACACTGCAAGGCCTGAATTGGCTTTCCGGCGTTACGGAATTAACCGTCATTATATATGTCAGGTCGCCTTTAAAATCGATTGTAATATTCGCTAAGGACATATCTTCGTTCGGAGTCTGCCAATCCCTCAGGACATAATATGTGCCGCTGTAAACACCCGGGGGCTTGAATGAAACCGGGGCGGTCGGTTCTTCCTTGCTGCAACCGATCGGCAGAATTAATGAAATAAAAATTATACCGGCGATAATATAAATAAAGTGTGTTTTTGCTGTTCTTTCTAATCTAAATCGCTCCATAAAGCTCCTTTAATCAAAAACCTTAAATCGGAACGGACCAAACTCTCACCATTTTTATACTTATAAATATATCATTTGGAGTCAAATCTTCCATGATTAGTGAGTCTATTTCGCCGGGATAATGATTTGCCGTCAGTGAAAATTCGCCCCCGGGGAATTCTTCATTGCTGCAAGGCGGGGATATGGCAGAAATATTAGAAAGCAATATCTTCCCTGATTGAGTAAATTCATAATCGCCGTAAGAGTCACAGACAAAAGGAGTTGCCTTTTCCTTATTAATCGCTCGGCAGTAAAACTTCGATTCGACGAATTTCCATTCGACAAACTGAGAGTCGACTATTTGCTCGGCGGCTCCGGCGCTGTAATTTATGATCCTTTTATAAATACCTTCATAGGCTGTGGTCGGCACGGGTGGATTGGATACTACGGCTTTATCCTTGCACGAAGAGCCCATTAATATGGAAAATATTGCTATGGCGGATAGGGCGATAGACAGTTTTTGAAATTTTTTATTCATGTGACATCCCCTCCGGAAATATTACTTAATCTAAATACGATGCAACTATTTCTTATTCCGAAACTTTGACAATAGTTATATTTTTGAATGCATGAATGGCCACATCATACTGTTTCAAAATCACTGAATCCGCAGATCGCCTCATCTTGAATTCCCCGACCGGGACTTCATAATGTTGACAGGTTTGCTCGGCAACAACGGTATCTTTCAAGACCATCATATCGGTGATTTCATAGAAGCCGTTGACATCGCAGAATATTTGCGGTTTTTCATCAGTTCGGTCGGCCGTCATCCAGAATCTATTATCGCTGAAAGTCCAGGCGATATATTGCTCGCGTGTTGGTCCGGTGTCAGGATCGATTTCATAAAGCCCCTTGTAGTCACCCCGCAGGTCGGAAGCTTGGGGGATTATAATATCTTTCGCACAGCCGACTATCAGACAGATAATAATTAAAATAAGAAACAGCCTGTTCATTATATACCACTCCTTTATTAGCAATTTAATTCCATAGACATAATAAAAAAAACAGCTCCGATTGACAACATATTTTTTTCCTTTCCCTGAAAATAAAGACTGAATAAAACTCGAATGTGTTTAATGATATTTAATGGTTCCACGACCATTTTTTGGCGAAGACTAAAATATCATACTAAAAGAAGAGTATTTTGATTTCCGGAATTTTTAACAAAGTAAAAGCATCGTCATAAGTTATTGCTAATCAGAGTGATGTCGAGGAGGTCGGACATCTTTTCTATCGTGAAATCAGGCTCTTCCAGAGGATAGCGGATTTGTTGATTTTTATGCGGCCCGACCAGAAGACGCACCGTTTTCATGCCCAGTAATTTGGCCGGGACAATATCATTATCGGGCCGGTCGCCCACCATCAACGATTCCTCCGGTTTCGAGCCGAGATTATCAAGGATTTTCTGGAATATTCTTACATCCGGTTTGGAAAATCCGATTTCGTCGGAGACCTGCGTGGAATCGAAATATTGCAATACGCCTTCTTTTTCCAAAAATTCGTAAGCGCGTTCCGGCTGATTGGCGGCAATACCGAGTTTGAATTTGCCGTGCAGCTTTTTCAGAACATCTTTAACGCCGGGCTGGATACGATAATATTTTACGTATGAAGTATCATAAAATCGTTTGCGGATATCATAAAAGAGCTTTCTGTCCGGTTTAACCAACTGCCAGATAACGTAAGAAAACATGGATGGCGCGTAGCAAACGATAGCATCATTTTCAAGTTTGGTTATATCGGAATCGGTTACCTTCCGCCCGGTTTTTTCCTCGACAAGTTGTTTAATTCGGTTATTCCAGAAGACCTGCACTTCGCCTTCATCGACGATCGGCCAGCCGACATCGATGAGGATGGTGGTGAGTTTTTCCATCGTGTGCTCTCCGAGATTATTGCGATGCCAAACAGAAAACCGCCCGAAGGCGGTTTTCAATTTCCTGCAGCTTCCAAATCCCTCTAATTTTTACTTATCCCTTTCAGCCGTTTGCTGTTTTTGTTTTATTGTCGCCTGGGCGGCCGCCAGTCGTGCGATAGGAACTCGGAAAGGAGAGCAGGAGACATAATCAAGGCCGACCATATCGCAAAATTCGATCGAATCGGGATCACCGCCATGCTCACCGCAGATGCCGACCTTCAGATCCGGCTTGGTCATCCGACCCTTCTCGGTTCCTATTTGTAGCAATCGTCCGACACCATTGCGGTCGATACTGACAAAAGGGTCTTTTTGGAGAATTCCCTTTTCGACATAATAGCCAAGGAATTTGCCGGCATCATCACGCGAGAATCCCATCGCCATCTGCGTCATATCATTGGTCCCGAAGCTGAAAAAATCGGCTTCCTGAGCGATTTCATCGGCCGTCAAAGCGGCGCGCGGTATTTCTATCATGGTTCCGACATGATATTCGAAATCTTTGACACGCGTCTTCTTGATAATTTCGTCGGCGATTCGCCGGACGACTTCTTTCTGATTTTTCAGTTCATTGACATGTCCGACCAGCGGTATCATAATTTCCGGAATTATCTTCTTTTTGGCTTTGGTCAGCTCGCAGGCAGCTTCGATTATTGCCCGGACCTGCATCTCGGTAATCTCGGGATAAACGATCCCCAGTCGGCAGCCGCGATGCCCCAACATCGGATTTATCTCCTTCAACTCATCGATCCGCCGAAGCATCTTTTTCTTCTTGTCGATTTTCTCTTCATACTCCTCGTCGAATTTGTCAATTTCCTCGATTTCTTTCTCAATTACTTTTTTATCGGGAAGGAATTCATGGAGAGGCGGATCCAGGGTCCGGATCGTGACAGGAAGTCCTTCCATGACGTCAAATAATTTTTTGAAGTCCTTTTTCTGGAAGGGCAGTAACCGATCAAGAGCATCCTGCCGCTCCTCGACCGAATCGGCGAGAATCATTTCCTGAACAATCGGGAGTCGCTCCTCGGCAAAAAACATATGTTCGGTGCGGCAGAGACCGATGCCTTCGGCTCCGAATTTCCGAGCCTTGATAGCATCGACCGGGGTATCGGCATTGGCCCGGACTTTCAGTTTTCTGATCTCATCGGCCCAGGTCATAAATTCGGCGAACTCGCCGGATAACTCCGGGTCGATAGTAGGGACGCTTCCCAAAATAACTTCGCCGGTGGAACCGTTGATGGTAATTATTTCCTTTTCCTTGATAATCAGTTTGCCGATTTGAAGCTGCTTTTTGGCCTCATTGACCCGGGCGACTTCACATCCGGCCACACAACATTTACCCATACCACGGGCGACGACGGCGGCGTGCGAGGTCCGGCCACCTCGGGAAGTCAGGATACCGGCGGCCGCATTCATACCTTCGATATCGTCAGGATTCGTTTCCTGCCGTACGAGAATAACCGGTCCGGCGCCTTTGGCCGACGCGGCTTTAACGGCCGCCTCCGAAGTAAAGTAGATCGCTCCGGAAGCCGCCCCGGGGGAGGCCGGCAACCCGGTCGCGATGACTTCATATTCGGTGCCGGAATCCAGCCGAGGATGAAGCAATTGATCCAGTTGCGCCGGTTCGATTCGCATCAGAGCTTCTTCTTTGGTTATCAGTTTTTCCTTGACCATATCAACCGCGATTTTAAGCGCGGCCTGGACGGTGCGTTTGCCGGTTCGGGTCTGAAGCATATAAAGATTGCTGTCCTGAATGGTAAACTCAAAATCCTGGACATCTCGATAATGTTTTTCCAGTTTGCCGGTCAGACTCTTAAGCTGTTTAAATACGACCGGCATTTCGTCGGCCAATTGTGATATCGGCTGGGGTGTTCTGATTCCGGCGACGACATCCTCTCCCTGGGCGTTCAGCAGATATTCTCCGTAAAATTCCTTTTCGCCGGAGGCCGGATTTCGAGTGAAGCCGACACCTGTCCCGGAGTTGTTTCCCATATTTCCATATACCATCATTTGAACGGTAACGGCCGTGCCCAGATCACCGGGGATATCATTGAGTTTTCGATAGCTGATCGCCCGCGGATTGTTCCAGGAACGAAAAACGGCGTCGCGCGCCATGCGAAGCTGAACGTATGGATCATCCGGAAAAGACTCGCCGGTCTTACGCTTAATTATGGATTTAAATTTCCTTATAATGAAGTTAAGATCCTCGACCTGAAGCGACGAATCCTGCTTTATTTTTCTATCTTTTTTCCTTTGTTCAATAATCTTTTCGAATTTATCCTTGTCGATTCCCAGAACGACATTACCGAACATCTGGACAAAGCGACGATAGTTATCGTAGGCGAAGCGCTCATCGCCGGTTTTTTTGGCCAATCCCGTTATCGTATCCTTGTTCAAACCCAGGTTCAGCACCGTATCCATCATCCCCGGCATCGAAAACTTGGCGCCGGATCTGACCGACACCAGCAACGGATTATCGGGATCACCGAATTTGGCCCCGACAAGGGTCTCGATTTTGGCCATCTGTTTTTCGAGCTCGGCGTCAATATCCTTCGGGATTTCAAGATTATTTTCATAATAGATACGACAGACCTCAGTAGTTATGGTAAAGCCGGGCGGAACCGGTATTCCGATGCGGCTCATCTCGGCTAATCCGGCCCCCTTGCCTCCCAGCAAATCGCGCAGAGTGGCGTCTCCATCCGCCTTGCCACCGCCGAAAAAGAAACATGGTTGATTCTCCAAAGTTGTCCTGACCTTCTTTTTTGACACTGTTTTAGATTGAGCGGTTGATTTTGTTTTGGTTTTAGATTTGGCTTTTATTTTAGATTTTACCTGGACCCGAACCGGAGAGCTTTTTTTCTCCGGCTTACGCAGCATGGAAACCGGCTTGGCGGTTTTTTTGGCCGGTTTCTTTTTGGTTTTGGCCCTCGGTTTTGCAGTCTTTTTGGTTTTTTTCTTTTTCTTCTTAGTAGCAACCATTATAATCTCCCTGTTCAGTCAATCTTTACCGGATAATAACCGGTTCTTAAGACATTACGCAACAAAAAAAGGCGATTTTGGACAAAAAATTCCCTTAATCGCCTTTAATCTTTGAATGGATAAAAATCTCTACATCGTGAAAAAGCGCTCACCGCTGATAATTTTCTCAAGAATCTTCAGAGTTTTTTCGACCGGTGCATGCATAATATCGGCGGTGTTGAAAGTATTCCGGATAACCTCCCGAGGGCACATAAAATTGGCTTTGCCCCTGCCTCCCCGCGCTTTTTTCTTGTGCGTTAGGTTATACAGCCTCTGATATTCCTTGGCCTTTTCCTTATGCATCTGGTAGTACCGTCGTTGATACTCCCGCCGAGCCTCCGGAGTTGAAAGCTTCCCCTTACCTTTTTTTCTCCTGGTTTTTGTTTTAGACTTTACGTCCGTAGATGCGGCCGTCCTAGCCATCCCCCACCTCTCTTCTTGGAGTAGACGTTAGTTACTCGTTAAGAACCCGTATATTAGTTATAACTTATAAAAAAGAATATATAGGAAGTTCCCAGCCGTGTCAAGCGAAATCTGAAAAAAATCTTTATAATTTTTTATACCCAAAGAGGTTATGATTATAAAAATAAATTAATTAATGCAATCAATTGTATATCAAGTATTTATCGGCACATGTTTGTTATAAAAAGAAACGCCGTTAAGGCGGCGTTTCTCATAAAGTTATAAGTAATCAAGAAATTATTTTAATTATTCGGTTATTTCTCCTCTATTTCTAAAAAATTTGATTATTTCATATATGGCCCATACGGCAAAAATGCCGAATGTCAAAAACCAGAAGGTAATAAACCCGCCGCCGCTTGATGGATTCCAGGTTACTTTAGTCCAATCGCCGATATATTGAATTCGCTGAACAAAAAGTGATATACGTCCCATGACCGTATACCCGAATGATGCTCCGAAACCGATCATGAGAATCCATATTCCAAATCTGGCGGCACCTTTGAACATGCCAGTATGCTCTTTAGAGAAAAAGAAATAGAATAGTGCTGCCAGGGTGCCCAAAAAGACAATTAATCCTGATAATCCGGAGGCGGCATCCAGAAACCCGGTCCCGAAGAAATTTCCCCAATCAAGTGATTGCATGCTCGCATAAAGCTGCAGATTGACTCGGTTTTTCATTTCCAGAGGAACCGCCACACCGGTGGCGATTCCCATATACAGGGCGATTGGCCAGCGGCTGACCCAGGACCATTTTTTGGAAAAACGGGTCCACATCATTGCTCCCAGGATGGCCGGGATGACATACCATGGTTGAGCGGAATTAAGCCAGAGGAAATAAGAATTACCATCTTTGAGCATATCAAAAAGATTGGGCTGCAGGCCATTGTGCCAGAGAATAATTACAAAGTAACCGGCCGAGACGCCAACTACCAGGTGTTCGGCGATTTTGTAGAAAACATTATCTCTGTAAAGAAACGAAAAAATACAGAGGGTTAAGAAGGCGCCCAGGGTTGTCCATATAAAGGTACCGAATGACATAGCTTCCATCTTACTTTACCTCCTTACCCATTCTTTTCTTGCGCGAGGCAAGGAATCCGATATTACCGATGATAATAAAGAAAATAATGACTATATGAGCATATACCTGAATTCTCATACCGTCCATCGCCGGGCCGGGATTATCGGATAGCTTCTCATATTGCGCCGCGCCCAACAGGCCCCCCATCAATCCGAAGATTTGCCGGGAATTTAAGAAGGGATAATAGTCGGCGCCCATAACCCCGGTTAAACCCAATGCAAGGGGAAAATTGTACCTTCCCTGCCCGTAAGAAATCCAGGCATCAGCCACATTGCCTGCGGTTATATCCACGACGCACTTAATCTGGTCATAATTCAGAATTCCCTTCATCATCGGAATACTGTCAAGCGGTGTTCCATAATAGTCGGTCGGAAACGGTATTCGGAAATTTTGTCCCATGCCCAAAATGACAAGGGCAAAATATGGTTTATATCCGAGAAAGACATAGTCAACACCATTGACTATGGTACGTCCCGGATAAAAGACACCATTGTAAGTTCGATCGAGCTTGACTGAATCGGTGATATCCCGAATGGCCTGGTCGGCCATCCCCGGGCCATTTTGCGAAAGCGTGGCAAATATTATTTTCAATTTCTTGCGAAAGGCGTGCTCGGCGATGGCGTAAGTCATCGGGTGTAGTTCCGCCAGCGCGTTGGGATCATAATCGATACCCAAAAAGATATAATCGCCCTCCTTTAACGTATCGATAAAATCAAATATATTCTCGACTTCATCGGTGGTTCTAATCGGGATGGAAAAAGGCCAGACATAGGTAACAACGCAGACCACCGCCAATAAGAGGAAGACCCACCGACGGTCAAGCGACATCATACGATCAAATATATTCATACGATCCTCCTCAATCCTTACCCAAATATTGACGTTCTATACCCAGCATGACTTTCAGTGATGTTGCTACCATTCCCAGGCCAACACCAATGATAATGGCCCGCTTGGCGGCCAGATTGGGGACATTTAGAAGCCATGATGCGGTTTTTTCCATATAATCACCGAAAAATCCAAGATACGGATTGAAGCGGAGCATAATAATCAGGGCCGATAGCAATAGCAGGGTCGCCAGCAGTGATCTGGCGCGGAAGGCGCGGTACGCAGCCGAAGCGATAAAAAATGCGAGAAGGGAAAACATGGTTGACTGAATGGGAATCAGGATGTAATCGAAAAAGGCTCGAAACATGTAGTTCTGTAATCCTTCGGCGGTAAAAAAGTGTCGAAAATAATCAAAGCCGAAAATAATCATGGCAAAAAGACCACCTAGCGTGATAAGTGCATAAGGCCAGTTTGGTCTTCTATGTTTTACTTTGTCCCACGAGACACGAATAAGAGACCAGATGCCGAGCGCCAGGGCGAAGATGCCGATAATATATATCCATTTCAGAAAAAACTCGTATAACCATTCGGAACTTTCATGCGGGACAAAATATTGAAATATATGGAAAATTCCGAAGATGAAAACGAGTGCCAGCGGAATTTGTCGTTTCATAATTTCACCCTCTCAGTTACTGATATAGAAAAGTTGTTTAAACCAATCTATGCCGAAGTTTATGGTTAAAAAGCCGATAACAGCCAGAACGATAAAGGCAGCTTTGGCATAGTCCTGAGCTTTCAGGGAGCCGAGAAGAAGCGGCTCTCGTCCCAGATAGGCCGAGGCCGCATAAAGCTCTTCGCCGATCAGAGTATAATCGCAGGCAACAATGAAAAAGGGTATCTGAGCAATCTGATCGGTTCCGGAAATTTGTATTGAGCCGGCCAGGGCTCCGGTTTCCGCCAGAATCAGTGATTCGGCATAGAACAGGCCCATGTAAATATTTGTCGCCGGACGTTCACGCAGCATGGTGCCGTTCACGGCCGCCACATAAGCGAATTGTGACTGCGTTACAAAATAAACCATGTCTTCATTGTAGTCATCGGGCCGACCGGCATCCGCATAGGCCGTCTTGACCGTTTCCTGGGCAACCGTCATTGTAATCGGGTCGTAGCAGGGAACTATCAGGCGGGTTTGATACTCGGCCACTTTTTTGGCGACCCGCCCCAGGATAGTGTATGATGCAATTGTGGCGATATCGGCCGCCGTCCCCAGTCCCAGTACGTACAATATGGGTTTGCCCATCTCGGTGGCGCGGCCGATAGCTTCATCGACAGCTTCGATTCCGGCCAATCGTCTGACAAAAAGCTTGGCCCCGCTTTTGGCTTTTTGTATAAGCAAAATGGTAGTACACATAAAGCCGATAACGAACACAAGAACCGGTATCCGGCCGGTATTAAACCACTGCCCATAACATTGAACCGGGCCGAAAACATCCGAATCGGAATATACCAGACTGTCGGCGGTTATGGCCCTGACCTTATAATAGTAATCAGTATAGTCGGCCATATAATCGCCCGATTCTTTCTCTTTGGCACCGACATCGATATGGCTGGAGGCGCCCGAAGGCAAGGCGGCCCTTATCACGAACGGTCCCCCGGGAGACTCGGCGCGATACACCTCATAGCCGATAACGCTCTTCAGACCGGCACCGTCATCCGGTGACGGTTCCCATTTCAATGAAATGGAATGTCCATGATCGTTGTCGGTATCCACTGCTGTCAGCTGGGAGACCGGAGCCGGAGATGCCACGGCGGTCGAATCCACCGACGCGGTGTCGGCATTCTCCTGAGCAATGGCCAAAGGTACTATTCCCAGCAGCAAACTGCAGAAGATACTTAGTATTTTCAGCTTCATAAGAGCCTCACATTATTTATATGAATTTAACTTATTAATCCCAGCCAATCTCTAAACAGGTACGTAAGACGGCCAACCAGAAGCGAGACGCGTCCCATTACGGTATAGCCGAAGGAAGCACCGAAGGTAATCATCAGGACCCAAATGCCGACCCGCGAGGCGGTCCCGAAAATGCCCTTATGTTCTTTTGAAAAGAAGAAATATATCAAGCCGCAAAAAACCCCGATAAAAATCACCCAGTTGGAGAGAGTCATGGCAAACTGCCCGGTTGATGACAGAGAAAAGTGTGAAAAGAATGGTCCAACCCCTTTCCAATCGACAAGCAAAGGTATGAAAGTATTACTTACCTGACTTATGAAATCGGTTCTCAGATAGCGGATCAAATTCAGCCCCGACGTCGTCCCGACAATCCAGGCCAGCGCCCAGCGGGAAATCCAGCCACGTTTGGAAGAGAGTCGCATGAGAAGAATAATGCCCAGTATTAACGGGACGAAATAAGTAAAATGGAGACCTTTATAAGGAACCCTGAAGAACGTAGACAGACTACTGGAAATATTGGGGACCAGATTGCCGATCAGAGTCGACCAGAAGCCGACGCACATCCAGTACGCCGCCGAAATCCCGACAAACAGGTGCTCGGCGAACTTATAATATGGATTGTCTTTATACAAAAAGGAGAATATTGCCAGAGTTAAAAAGGCCGCTATCGTGATGAAGAAGGCATCCCGGATGGAGAACCATAATCCCGTGTTATTCGGACTGCCTTCCAGATTGAAGGCTTTGATTATCCAGCTTAGTAAAAACGTCGCTATGACGATAATCAGGATTATCGCTGAAATACGCTTGCTGTTAGCCATTATGGCTTTCTCCTTCTGTTTACGAAGAAGGCAATATTACCTATAACAATAAAGGCCATTACGACCAGATGCGCCAGGGTCTGGGGTCCCATCATGGCGATACCGGGGGTGGGCATATTTGCAAATTGAGGGTACACCTTTTTCAATTCCGATTCATACTCCGCAGCCCCTTTGATGCCGCCCAGCAAGCCAACCATTTGCTTGGGATAATAAGGGTACAAAAGCGGGGCGGCAACGGCGGCGCTACCGCCGGCCGTAGGTATATTCCCCGGAGCTCCGGCGAAGAGGATCCATTCTTTGACACCGGGAAAACCGCCGCCGATAGAAATCAGTAAGTCCATATCTTTAAGTGATTTTATGCCCTTAAAAATCGGAACCGAATCGAGATTAACGCCGTCAACATCGGTCAGGTACATCTTGCGAAAATCGGTGATAATGACATTTAAAACACCCTGGCCGCCCGCTTTGAAACCGATATTGATATAGTCGACGCCATTGATTTTTTCCGGAAATTCTCTTTTAATAATCGAATCGATGGCGGTTGCAATCAGCGATTGGCCGGTAGCCCAGAGGCACATGATAAAAACTTTATGATTTTTGGCCAGAGCGTGCCTTAAAAAGGCGTTTGACATCGGCTCCACCTCCGGAGCCATCGAGGGACCGTAATCGTATGAAAGAAGGATATTAGAACCTTCGGGCAGATTTTCGATTTTATAGAAAACATCTCTGACAATGGGTGTGGCTTTTTCGGAAAAGGAAATTCTAAAAAGCAGTGGTACCGAAACCGCCAGCCCGATAAAAATAAAGATTATGCGGCGGTCAACTTCCCTGCCCTTTAGAGCCAGTATAAAAAGCCATAAAAGGCCGACACCGATAACCAGAAAAGATATAATCAGGCCGATATTAGTCAATATCCATCCCCAAATAAGTTCGTTCGACACCAAGAATCAATCGCAGCGACATGGCTACAACCCCCAGCGCGATACCGATCATAATAGCTCTCTGGCCGGCCAGATTCGGCGAGGTCATAACCCAGATGGCCAGATTCGGAATTTGCAGAACTGAAAAAGACTCCGGAATCCAGCCGGTGGCATACATACCCAAAGGCGTACGCCCCAAAAGAATAATAAAGGCGGCGATAAGAAGTATGGTCGCATCCCGATTTTTGGCGCGAAAAGCACGGTATGATGCTGAAGCCACATAGAAGGCCAGTAGAGAATACATAGTTGCGCCAAGCGGGTTGAACATCCAATCGTACAAAAGTTGGAAAAGTGATCCGGTAGCGGCCACATCGGCCGAGATATCGCCCGGATTCCAGAGCTTAAACAGCCCCGCGGCAAGCATAATCAAAAATCCCAATATCGTAATAATTGAAAAGCCCCAGTCCTTTTTCTTTTTGGCGATCCGCTCGGTGTGCACGCGTATCAGATTGCCGCCGCCGAGAAAAAACGCAAAGACCGCGATAATATCGAAAAAGAGCGAGAAATCTTCACCCCAGGTTTCGACCGGGGGGAAAAAGACCGATAGTATCAGCACAACACCGACGATAAAAGTAATCGTTAAGGGGACCTGTTTTTTCAATCCGATTTCCTTTTTGTCAATTCGTTATCGTGAACAATCTATGCATAAATTCGTCCAGCCAGATAAAAAACGAGCCGCCCCAGGCTTCGGCAATGGTGGCGCCAAAAACACCCAGTGCGATGGCCATCATCGCCATAAATTTGCCGACATCCTGTCCTTTAAGCGAACCCAGCTGCTTGGGCTCATTGGAGAGATATGCCGAGGCCGCAAAAAGTTCCTCGCCAATCAATGTATAATCACAGGCGGCGACAAAAAACGGCAGCTGCGCCGGCATGGCCGTGCCCGCAATCTGTATCGCTCCGACCGAATTGCCGGTTTCGGCCAGAATCAGCGATTCGGCAAAAAAGGCGCCGAGGTAAAAGCAGGTGGCCGGTTTCTCCCGCACCATGATGCCGTCGACGGCGGCAACGTAACCGAATTGCTCATCGGTGATATAATGCACCATATCATCGCTGTAGGCATCAGGTCGACCGGCGCTCACATAGGCTTCCTTGATTGTCTCGCGTCCGACCGTCATGACGATGGATCGCGCCACCGGCATATTTATTTTAATATCGTAATCGGCAACCACTTTGGCGACACGGCCAAGAAGGGTGATTCCGGCAATGGTCTGGACATCATCCATATCGTTAATGCCGGGAATAAATAAAATCGGACGACCCATCTCGGTGGCACGACCGATAGCTTCATCAATAGCTTCAAGACCGGCGATTTTACGAATAAACAATTTTTTGCCGCGCTTGGCATGCGTTATAAAAAAGATGACCGAACCGGCGATCAGCAAACCGATAATAAAAAGATTCAACAGATTCCAGTTGACTATCTCCGTCCCGGGAGTAATCGGTTCCGATAGTACCATCTGAGATGTACGTCCGTTATACAGCGTGACGACGCCGTAAATATAGCTGACACCATTTTCGGTTGATTTATCGCGAAAAGAATTTTCACCGGGAAGAACGACACCGATCGAGACGAAATTATCGGCATCGGCTTCGGAGCGGAAAATTTCATAGCCGGTTATTTTGCCCGTGCTGTTGTCATCCGAGGATAGCTGCCATTTTACGATAGCCGATTCACCGCGATCATATTTGTAATCGGTCGCCGTAACGTACGTAGGGGCGTTGGGAATAAAAGCGGAAGTTGTGTCCTCGACAAGAACTTCGGAATTGACGGCATTTGCGGAGGAAATTATTAAGAGCAGTGATAGAAATAAAGTCAGAATTGCGATATAAGTATATTTTTGCGACTTTCCCGTGCAATCCATCTTATTTAATCATTCCCAGCCATTGGCCGAAGAGAAAATCCATACGTCCGATCAGAAGCGACATACGACTCATGACGGTATATCCGAACGACGCACCAAATGTTATCATAATCACCCAGATACCAACCTTGGCAGCTCCACCGAAAGCCCCTTTATGTTCTTTAGAGAAGAAAAAGTATATCAAACCGGTAAAGGTTCCGGCCGCGATGACGATTTTGCCGGCGATAGTACCGAAGGATTCGGTAAACATCGATTGTCCATAATCGGCGCTGAACAAAGGAATAACGGAATTTTGTACCTGCTTCATAACATTTGATGAAAAATAATTCATCAGATAAAAGCCGGAAATCGCCCCGACAACAAAAGCCAGCGGCCAGCGGGATATCCAACCGATATTGGGAGCCAAACGCAGTATCATCATTGCACCCAGAACGGCTCCGACAAATAACATGTAGTCATCGTTCGCCGTGACACCGAGGTAAAATTTCGCATAGAGGTTATCCCAGAAGGAAACGACAAACCAGTATCCGGCGGAAATCCCGATAAAAACAGCTTCACTGAATTTGTACCAGGGATTATCTTTATACAGGAATGATATGATTCCCAGCGTAAAGAAGGCGGCTAACCAGAGACCGAATACTTCCATCCTCAGTTCGCTCCCGGCTGGTTATTCATTCCCGTTTGATTCGGTTTGTTTTCTTCCCGCCGTTTCTCGCCGAGGAAATAAGCGGCATTACCGATAATAATAAAAGCAATCACGATCACATGCGCAAACGACTGTGAAACCATAAATTTGGTTCCTTTGCCGATGATATTGGTTGCTTTCTCGAACTCAGCGGCTCCGTTTAAGCCACCCAACAAGCCGACCAATTGCCCGGCGCGGAGATAAGGATACATCTGCGGCGCCTGAACAGCGGTGTTGCCGGCACCCAGCTTAACCCCGTATCGGTCGACGGCGACCTGCACCCATTCGACCGTACCGGGATAGCCGGCCGATAGATTAAACACAAAATCTATATTCGAGAAATTGGTTACGTTACGAATTAAGGGAATGTCATCATACGGTGTTCCATAATAATCAGTCTGGAACATACTTTTGAAACTACTGCCCATGCGCTGGATCACAAATTCATTGCCGGTTTGAAAACCGAGGTTGACATAATCAACGCCGTACTTGAGGTTTTTCGCGGCGATGTCCGGCTCGAGGAAGGCTCGTTGAAGTGCCATTTCCGCCTGCTGCGGTCCCTGCGGCCACAGACCCATGATTATCAATTTTAAATCTCGTTCGAAACACAGCATAAAGAAGGATTCCGCCATTGGCTGCAACTCCGGTGCGGAGGGAGGATCATAATCAAATGAGACGAGTACTTTCGAGTCCGGTTTCAACGCAAGAACGGCATCATATAAGGATTTCACTTCAGGAGATGATTTGATCGGCTGTTTGATCGTCATGAAAAACGGCAGAACGACCGCGATGCCGACAAACAGAAAGACCGTCCGACGGCCAAAAATTTTGCCGCCGACCGTTCGAATAAAAATGTACAGCAAAACCAGTCCGATCAGAGCCGTAATAATGTACGAAACGGTTGAAGAAAAAACGATCGGCTGCTTGATTCCAAAATAGAAAATCAATGACAGGGCGACAATAATGATAACCGCTACAAGTTCCTTTTTATTCATCAGTCGCCCCCCAGATGCGCGCGTTCGATACCCAGAATGACTCTCAAGGAGGTGGAGACAATTCCCAGGGCGATTCCGATCATAATGGCTCGCTGTCCGGCAGCATTAACATATCCCATAATCCAACCGGCGATTTGCGACGGCATAATGGATTCCGGTAGATGTAATACTTTTCCAATAGCATCGCCGACCGGAACGCGTCCGATCATAATGATAAAGGCGGCAACCAGCAGAAGCGTGGCTTCCAGGTTTCTCGCCCGGAAGGCCCGATATGAAGCTGAGGCGACAAAAAACGCCAGCAGGGCGAACATCGTGGCCGAAAGCGGTGTATAAACCAACCGATAGAGCCAGTCGAAACCGGTGCCATAATCGCGGAAATCGGGTCCCCCGGCAAAACCGATAATGGTTATCATCAAGAACGAGACAATTATTACAACGGAATAAAACCAATCACGTTTTTTTCGATAAACTCTATCGGCCGAGATTTTCATCAGGTTAAGCGCCCCCAGCCAAATAGCACAGGCGCCGATTATCGAAAACCAATCGGAAAACCAGCCGTTAAGTCTGTTAAAAGGATAATGCGGTATGAAATATTGAATGATAAAGACAATTCCGACAAAGGCAGTAATTATCAATGGAATTTCACGACGCATATTCTAATCCTAATCGATCACCTTAAACAGGTTCGACAACTCAAAGATTCCAAAAGTCTCGAGTAAAACGCCGAGCAAAATGGCAATCAGTATGGCTGCTTTCCCGATATCCTGTCCCTTCAACGAACCCAGTAAGCGCGGCTCGCGGGAAAGGTAAGCCGAGGCGGCGAAAAGCTCCTCGCCGATCAATGTATAATCGCAGGCGGCAACAAAAAAGGGAAGTTGCGAGGGCATTGCCGTCCCGGCGATCTGTATGGCGCCGACCGAGTTGCCGGTTTCCGCCATGATCAGCGACTCGGCGAAAAAGGCACCCATGTAGAAGACAGCCGCCGGTTTCTCTCGAACAAACATTCCGTCGATAGCGGCGGCGTACCCGAATTGATCGTCGGTCAGATAATGGACCTGGTCATCATTGTAGTTGTCAGGCCTTCCGGCTTTGGAGTAAGCTTCTTTTACGATTTCCTTGGCAGTTATCATCACCAGCGATTTACTGACCGGGACTTCAATCCAGGTTTCATACTCAGCCGCAATTTGCGCCACGCGGCCCAATATGGTAATCCCGGCAATGGTTTGGACATTATCCATATCATTAATACCGGGAATAAAGAATATTTTCCGCCCCATTTCCGTCGCACGTCCGACCGCCTCGTCGACCGATTCCAATCCGGCTATCTTCCTGATATACAATTCCTTACCGGATTTGGCCCTTTGGATATATAAGAAGATGGCGGTACATACAAAAATCACTCCGACCAGAACATTAATCCGGCGCCAGTCAAACCATTGCGCCGAAGACACCACGGGGGCCGTTATATTCGATTCGGAGGAAACCTCCCAAACAGTCCGACCGTTTTCCTTAAAAGAGTTAAAAGCGGCAACTTTATAGACGTATTTTTCGCCGTCGTTGACGCCATGGTCGACGAAGGTGCCGGTTCCGGAGGTTACCGTGCCGATTTCTGTAAATTTTTGATCCGGGCCGGTGCCGCGGTAGATTTTATAGCCGGTAACTTTGCCGCCTTCGTGATCATCCACCGAGATATGCCAGGTAATGACAATTGCCCCTCCTTCATCGTTGGGATTGTCTTTAGCAGTAACTTTCTTCGGCATGACCGGCGTGACATTCGGAGGCGGTGTATTCAATGTATCCTGAGTAGTCGGAATCGAGTCGTCAGGTTCCTGCCCCGCCGCCAGGGCGAAGCAAATTATTGAAATCAGAAAAATCAGAGCAGTCTTTATATTCGGCAAAACCCAGCTTTCTTCAGTCAAGAAGTTCCGTCGGCTGTCCATTTATAAATTTCGGAGCTGCCGCTTTTTGTCAAATCCAGCCTGGCCCGGTTCGTCTTACAATATAGTCGACTCGTGTCATCATATATTGCTCAACGAAACCTTAAGAATCTAACCAGTCAGTCTTTATATGTCAAGGCAAAAAAACGGGCGCCGCCGCCGAAAACTACTCATTGACTTATATGACATTTTTTATATTTTAGGTATTTGATTGTGTAACCGGAGGACAAGTGGCCGATTGTAGACGCATAAGAGAAATAGACGGCAGTTCGGAAGACTCGATTGAATCCGACTGTAGAAACCAAATTGCCATATTAAAAATCGACCCTTTTTCTCTTTTTTTATTTTTCGTTAAATCTCAACTTGAATTCAAAACACCTTAAAGAGGTTGAAATATGGAATCGTCGTCGGACAACCTGATATACCTTGACAACGCGGCTACCTCCTGGCCGAAACCGGATTCGGTTTACGAATTTATGATAAAGTTTTACCGCCAGTGCGGTGTCAATCCGGGGCGAAGCGGATTCGACAAAGCGATTGAGGCGGGGAATATCGTTGAAGATTTGCGCAAGCGTTTGACAACATTTTTCGGCGGTGACGAAGACACGCCGGAACGATTATGTTTTACCTATAACGCCACCGATGCGCTCAATTTGATAATTCAGGGTTTGCTCTCCGAAGGTGACCATGTCGTCAGTACCAATCTGGAGCATAATTCGGTTATCCGGCCGGTCAATCATATGGTCCGGGATTATGGTGTCAAGGCGACTTATGTGCCGTTCAATGGCGATGGTTTCGTCGAACCGGATGATATTAAAAAGGCGATTAAGTCGAATACGAAACTTGTCATCGTCAATCATGGCTCGAACGTGCTTGGCACTGTTCAACCGGTGAAGGAAATCGGTCAGGTTTGTAAAGAGATGGGGGTGACATTCGCGATTGATGCCTCGCAGACAGCCGGGGTGATTCCGATTAACATGAAAGAGATGAATATCGACGTGCTCGCCTTTACCGGGCATAAATCATTGATGGGCAGTACCGGCATCGGCGGCCTGTGCGTGCGGAAACATCTCGATATTCGGCAGACCCGCGCCGGCGGGACCGGGGTGCGCTCGGCCTATCAGTATCATCTCGAGGAATATCCGTTCCGGATGGAGTACGGCACACCCAACATGGTCGGGATTGCATCACTATGGGCGGCGCAGGATTGGCT
>CAYXTW010000033.1:0-1675 GCA_964467955.1 uncultured Ignavibacteriaceae bacterium
GCCAATCTTGCAAGCGCAATTATTACGGAAGATCAACCGCGATAAATTTCCATTATATTTGACGATACCCGGGAAGATTTCTTCTACCAATTTGTATATCTTCCAAGCAGCATAAATATATGGCCAAGGAGAAGCCTATGTTCAAAAAAATTACCGCAATCTTTATTCTCCTTCTGATTTTTATCCCTAACGGTAACACTCTTGAAATTGAAAAGGTTGCACCATCGTTACAATATCTGTACAACTATTACTTTGATCCTGATGCATTCAATAATGATTCATCCTCTATAAAAGACATTAAGATTATTGACCTGTTTAAATTGAACATAAATCCTGATACAATTCCGAATAATAGCGTCCCGGTCGTTGGTCCATCGAGTAATAAGATTGGCGTGTACATAATAAACCGTTTCCCGTATATAAGAGCAGATATCGCTTATACCGGAGATAAAAACGATTTAAAAGCTTTGAGTGTCGCAACAGGTACTTCTTATAATGGATATATTACCGCCCGTTTTCCGCTCTCAATCCTCCTCCAAATCGTATCTTTGCCTACGGTAAAATATATTTATGATAGCGCTATAATTCAGGAGGAATTTATTGATCCTCGTCAGGAACCGCGAATTTTCAATTGGATCGATAATCCGGTGCTTATAGCAAGCGTGTATGAAAAATCGGCGGAAAAACGTCAACTTTGTTTTCAAATAACAACCGCGAGACTATTCTCAACAACCGGGTATAAAGTAGGCTGTAATAATGAAATTATCGGCAATAATATATATGTGTATGTTGGAACTTCATCGCCTGCACCCAATCAGGTAGTAGGCACGGCCTTTTCCGGCGCCAGCGGTGAATGTTGTCTGGATTTTATAGACAGCGTTTTTTATGTTCATTTCATTTCCGGCGACACATCAAGTTTTAAAGTCGAGGTTGGTAAGAACTTGTTATCAATTAATGTAATCAAACAGGGAAATCTAAGGCTGGCCAATATCGCTGATTCACCTTTCCGGCGAAGCGATAATGATTCGCCTAAAAAACCGTAGGTCGGAATGCCCTTGGGCTTCCGACTTTTTATAATATCTCTCTCTTAACGATTGAATATCCCCGCTTAAAATCGGTATATTATGCGAAAAGGAAAGCTCGGAATGCCGCGTGATAGATATCGTATCGAGATGAGGATGGTTTTCTATATTATCGTCCTGTTCGCGATTATAAGCATCGGGGGGATATTTCTTGGCGGATATAAATGGCCGTTCGGGTTCATCGTCTGGCTGGCACTGGCTGCGGTCGCGGTATTCATTTTGGTGCGGTATCATTCCCGACATACGACCTACACCTGCCCGGAATGTAATGAGAATTTTCGAGTTTCCACATTGATCGATTTAATCAGCCCACATAAATCGGATGAAAAATATTTACGCTGCCCGAGGTGCAGCAAGCGTAACTGGTGCAAGGAAACGGCAAATAGAAAATAATCGTAGGGCAGAACCCAAGTTAATCGATTTATCGATTAACGTAGTGATTCTGCCACGCTTAATATAGATTCATGCGTTTCATATTTAGGAACATGGCAGAACCACATCGTCCTGTCGTATAAACGCCAGGACTCGGGTTCTTCCCTACTTTTTAACCCAACTTACTCCTTTTTCTTCCCCTCCGGCGGGCAGCAATCGGC
>CAYXTW010000033.1:1775-40935 GCA_964467955.1 uncultured Ignavibacteriaceae bacterium
GCTTTTCGCAGGCTTTTCCGGTTCGATCCGAATCATCAAACAGCTGCAAAAACCTTCGCAGCAATTCTGGACCGCCCCCTTATTCAAACCGTAGTAAACCTTCTGGCCGTCGCGACGATCAATGACGACACCGGCTTCACGTAAGATCCCCAGGTGACGGCTGACGGTCGGCTGTGACAGGCCGATTTTGGCGACAATTTCATTGACCGTTAATTCTTTGGAGGTCAGCAGCTTTAAAATTTTGAGCCGTGACTGGTCGCTGAATGCCTTAAAATATTTGCTGAAGCTCCTGTCATCGAGATTTATGTACGCCTGTTTTTTCATATCTCTAAGTATCTATATATAACAATATCTATATAAGTAAACTTATTTTTTATAAAAAAGTTTCTAATAATAAATCGACTCTTTCCGGATTTTTATGGTTCGAAAATGGCTTCGTTTCCGATTTTTAGAAAAATTTTGTTGGCGCACGAGGAGGTACGCCAACCACGATATATTTATTCGTGGTTCACGTCCACATGTACCGCGAAATCCAGCAGATGTAGACATCTCCCGGAAACGATTTTTTATCAAAAAAATGGCTTCGTTTCGCATATTTAAGGAATCCTTTTTTTGTCTTTTTCGGGTGAAAATTGGGATAATAGGTTGGGGGACATGGGAATAGCAGAAATTTATCAGCAATTAACGGACGATTACAGCAGATTCTCTTTACATCCGATAATGCCGCGGCAAGATCTTTATGATTAAACTTGCGTTTCACACTCCACCCTTTTGTGTTCTATATAAGTGTCTCGATTCTGAATTAACACTGATTGTGTGCGGAAATTGTATGATTGTCGGCGTATGGTATTATTTTGAATCTTTCGCGGGCGGGTCGAAGTCTTCGCTGTCGAAAGCATCTTCGCGCTCGTCTTCCTCGACATAAATAACATGCTCGGTGGCGGCTTTTTTGTCAGCGTTCTGGAAATCGCTATATATCTGGCGGCCGAAAAATTGCGCTCCCGTTCCAAACATGCTTTTATCGATAAAGCGCTTCTTTATTACCCAGCCGGCCAGAACGAAAATCAATAAAAGTACTATACCGGCAATTATGAATGAGAAATATTCGTTAATGAAGTCCATTATTCAAATACGTCACTTCTGCCTTTTCATACTTTCCGACAGTCCCGCGAAGCACAGGATGGGGAACCCAAACGCATACGTTCCTTCCATAAAAAACATGGCAGAACCACATCGATCCATAAGAATGGGTCTCGGGTTCTGCCCTACTCTTAATTCCAACAACCTAAACATAATTACCAAGTCGGAAATCTAAACAGCATTCCAACCTACTCCATGTTTTCTACGACATCGTTTTGGCCAATTCTTCGAGAAGTTCTTTCTGGCGGGGGGTGGCTTCTTTGGGGACTTTGATATGCACTTCGACATACTGGTCACCCTGATTGCCGTTAACCGCCAGACCCATCCCCTTCAGGCGTAATTTTGTACCGTGCGTCGTCCCGGGCGCGATTTTAAGATTAACCGTCTTGGCCAATGTTTTTACCGGCACTTTCGCACCGAGAACAGCCTGCGGATAAGTTATTTCGACGGTCGTGTAAATATCATTACCGCGTCGATCGAACTGTTGATGTTTTCCCGTACTCACGGTTATAATTAAATCTCCATTCTGTCCGCCGTTGAATCCGGGATTACCCATCCCGCGAAGACGGATACGACCGCCATCGTCGATCCCGGCGGGAATTTTGACACGAACTTTTCTTTTGACCTTGACTCGCCCGGAACCGCCGCAATTGTGACACGGCTTCCCCGGAACAACACCCTTACCCAGACATTTGGGGCAAGGGCGCGAAATGGCAAAAGCGCCCTGGGCATAGCTAACCGTCCCTCTTCCCTGACAGTTATCGCATACTTTTTGGCGACTTCCCGGTTCATCCCCGGTACCATGGCATGTTTTGCAAACTTCCGGTTTATTCAGTATAATTGTTTTACTGGTTCCGTGAATGGCTTCCTCGAAATTGACCGGCAGTTTAATCGATAAATTGCTGCCGCGGGTCATACGGGGTTGCCGAGGCCTGCCTCGCCCCTGTCCTGTTCGCATCCGGCTGAATAAATCCTCGCCGCCAAATATGGAACTGAATATATCGGCGAACGCACCCAAACCGCCGAGGTCTTCAAACCGAAAGCCGTTCTTGAATTGTGAAAAATCGAAACCCTGGCCACCACCCGGTGACTGTCCGCCGAAACCGCCAAAAGCACCATACTTTCGCATGGTATCGTATTGTTGACGTTTTTGATCGTCGCTGAGGACCTCGTACGCTTCGGAGGCTTCCTTAAATTTCGCCTCGGCTTCTTTATTGCCGGGATTGCGATCGGGATGATATTTTTTGGCCTTGGCACGAAAAGATTTTTTTATATCATCCTTCGAAGCATTCTCGGGGACCTCAAGTATGTCATAATAATCTTTGGCCATTTGTTCAATATACTAACCTTCCCTCATTATACAATAATCCTATACCCCAAACGCCCCCTATTTTTATTTTAAAACAGCGCCGGTTCAAATCCAATAAATCGAAGGCAGAAACCGGCGCAACTTTAAGGAGATTATTATCCATCTCCTAACCCTCCTATGTATCCGGTCTGCGATCTACTCATATCCATCGAGCAGATTGCCGCGCCCCGGATGGAATGTAAAACATTCCATCCGAGGCTCGCAATGACTTGTAAAATATCAAATTTTACTTGTCATCAACAACTTCGAAGTCGGCGTCAACGGTACTATCGCCTGAAGAAGAACCACCGTCTGATTGCGCACCCTGATTCATATTCGCATCGGGATTCGGATTGGCTCCGGTTGAGGCCTGCTGGTACATCGCCGAGGCGGCTGTTTGCCAGACCTGATTAAGTGCTTCGGTCGCCGATTCAATCTCAGGAATATTATCCGACTTAATCGCGTCCTTTACCCGACTCACCGCCGCCTCGATTTTGACTCTGTTGTCGGCATCGAGTTTGTCACCGTACTCTTTCAGGTTCTTCTCAGTCTGGAATACAAGGGCATCGGCGTTGTTTTTGATGTCAATCTTCTTACGCTTCTCTTTATCTTCGCTTTCATGCGTCTTGGCATCGTTAACCATCTTATCAATTTCCTGCTCGGATAAACCGGAGGAAGCCTCGATTTTCACATTCTGTGATTTGCCGGTCGCCATGTCTTTGGCCGTCACATTAAGAATACCGTTGGCATCAATATCAAAAGTAACCTCAATCTGCGGCATACCGCGCGGAGCAGGCGGGATGCCATCGAGAATAAATTTACCTATCGTCTTATTGTCGATCGCCATTTCGCGCTCGCCCTGAAGGACGTGCACATCAACCGCCGTTTGATTATCGGCCGCGGTCGAGAATATCTGCGACTTCTTGGTCGGAATGGTCGTATTACGCTCAATCAATCGGGTTGTGACACCCCCGAGAGTTTCGATTCCCAGCGATAGCGGCGTGACATCAAGAAGCAGAACATCTTTGACATCACCAGCCAGCACACCCCCCTGTATGGCGGCCCCAACGGCCACGACTTCGTCAGGATTAACATTCTTGTTCGGCTCTTTGCCGAAAAGTTTCTTGACGATACTGATAACTTTCGGCATACGCGTCATTCCGCCGACAAGCACGATATCGTCGATATCCGAAAATTTAATCTTGGCGTCGTCGATAGCCTTGCGGCATGGTTCGATCGTTCGATCGAGAAGATCATCGACCAGCTGCTCGTATTTGGCCCGCGACAAATTCAGATTCAGATGTTTCGGTCCGTTGCTATCGGCTGTAATAAACGGGAGATTAATAGTTGTCTCCATGGTCGATGATAGCTCGATTTTAGCCTTCTCGGCCGCTTCTTTTAATCTTTGAAGCGCCATATTGTCTTTGGACAAATCAATACCGTCCGATTTTTTGAATTCGGTCACCAGCCAATCGATAATTCTTTTGTCGAAATCATCACCACCCAGGTGCGTATCACCGTTGGTCGAAAGAACCTCAAAAACGCCGTCGGATAATTCAAGAATCGAAATATCAAACGTCCCGCCACCGAGGTCATAAATAGCAACCTTGCCGGTTTTTTTCTTGTCGAGACCGTAAGCCAGAGCGGCCGCAGTCGGTTCATTGATAATTCTTTTCACATTTAATCCGGCGATACGCCCGGCGTCTTTGGTAGCCTGGCGCTGGCGATCATTAAAATACGCCGGGACCGTGATAACCGCTTCGGTGATTGTCTGACCGAGATAATCCTCGGCCGTTTTTTTCATTTTGCTTAAGACCATCGCTGAGATTTCGGGCGGGACATAAGTCTTGCCGTTCATCTCGACCACGGCGTCACCCTTGTCGTTAGACTTAATCTTGTACGGATAATTGGCGGCCTCACCCTTGATTTCGTCGAACCGGCGTCCCATCAGTCGTTTTATCGAAAAAATCGTATTAAGGGGATTGGTCACCGCCTGGCGTTTGGCTATCTGGCCGCTGAGCCTCTCGCCGTTTTTGTCGATGGCGACTACCGACGGGGTCGTGCGGCCACCCTCGGAGTTGGTAATCACCACCGGGTCTTTGCCCTCAACGACCGCAACCACCGAGTTGGTTGTCCCCAGGTCTATGCCTATTATTTTACTCATTTTATTGTCTCCTTTCCGAAAGCAATCCTGAAAAAAGCGGGCGGTCATTCGCCCGCCCGCTTTCAGATGTCACTTTCTTTCGTTCTACGGATTACTTGACTTCCACGGTAATCTCTTTCGGTTTCGGTTTTTCGATCTTGGTCAAACCAACCGTGAGAATGCCATCCTTGTAGTCAGCTTTAATCTTCTCGCTGTTGACGTCATCGGGCAGCGTGAAGGAGCGGGAGAAAGAGCCATAGCAGCGCTCACTGCGGATGTAGTTCTTATCTTTCTCCTCGGACTCATGCTTGTGCTCACCGCTGATGGTCAGGACGTTGTCATCAACCGTGACCTTGATATCGTCCTTTTTCATTCCGGGCAGCTCGACATTGATCTTGACCGAATCTTTCTCGTCAAGGATGTCGACCCGCGGCATAAAATCGTAATCGCCGCTGGCTCGGAATACCGGGGCCTTAAATAACGAATCAAAAACTGAGTCGATATCTCTTGTCAGACCGCCCCAGAGCCTGTTCGGGTTGTAACGTACGAGTGTCATTTTAATTACCTCCTTTATTTTGGTTTTCTTTTTTCACTCTCTGCTGAATACTTAAACAACCGGCGTGCCAAAAACAGTAAGTCTAAGAATAGCAATAATATAGCAATAAATATGAGAAAAGCTATGATATTATGCTGCCATTATGACATTCTGGTAGTGCCAATATGACATTGAATCTGACGATATGACATCCAACGTGCCAAATCCGGCAGTTTAGAATGGCTATCTATTCAAGATGTCCTGGATAGTTTTATTGATTTTCGAACCACCAAAGAAGATTTTCTGTGTTCCGGATAAAGATTTATCGAATTCTTTGATTTTTTTGATTGAATCGGAGTCTCCGATACGTCCCAAAGCTTTTAAGACGGCCACTTTCACTTCGTCTTTTGAAGAATACCCGGACGTAAACTGCGATATCAGTTGTTTATCCGTCAACAGATTTGACAGGAAGTTTTTTGCGTCCGGCCCTCCCAACTTACCAAGCGCCGTTATGACGTCGACGATTTCGGAAGGTCGTTTGCGCGCCAGGCTGATTAGTTCGGGAACTCTATCAGAGGTGCTGACAAAACCGACGGCAATAATCGCCGCCTGTCTGATTTCCCGATCATGATCATCGGCCATAATCATCAAGATATCGGCTGCCTTTTCACCGCCGATTTTTTCCAGAGCCCCGATAATATCGCGTCGCACTCTGGTGTCAGGGTCATTAATTCTTATTTCAAGAGCGCGGCAGGCATCGGGGTCTTGTAGCGACTTCAGGACGAATATCGAATTTCGGACAATGTACCATTTTTCATCCGGCAACTCGCGCTTGCCTTCTTCCCGCTCAAAATAAGAATCATACTTCATCACTTCCGAGAAAACATTCAAAGCGGACTTGCCCATTTCCGAAAGGATTTTCAGGACATGTTGCCTTACCTGCCGCGATTCGTGCGAAATTATATTCGCTAACGCCAGAGCGGCATTCTCCGAGCCGATAGTAATTAAAATATTCTTTATATATTGGACATTTTCATACGGGTCGCCGATAAGGTCAAGAACCAATTGAGCTATGACTTCCCGGCGATCCAATTCCTCGATAGATTTTTTGGCCGCCAGCGATTCGAAACTCCAGATACCGTCTTCGCAGGTTCGTTTTTTCTGGAGAATATCACATATCGCCGAGAGAGATTTGTAATCCCGGCCGGACAACGCGATTTGGGCGAATTCCCAAATCATATCGGAAAATTCGAAAGTCTCGTTCCCTTCGGAAATGTACTCGTTCAGCTTTTCGATAATATGCAATCCGAGAAAGTCGGCGGTCGCTCTTTTGTAGGTACCCAGAACTGATCGCAGGAGGATTAGCGCTTTCTCGCGCAGGTCAAGATCAGAACCTGCCAGATGGTTAACTAATATATTAACGACCGATTTGGCTTTGCTCTGTTGACCTGTTCGCAGCAACCGACCGAATAGGTCCGGAAAATCCTCAAGACGATGTCCCGGTAACACTTTGTTAAAAGTAACATATAGAAATTGATCGATCTCTTCGGACGATTCGATTTTAATCACGCTTGTTTCCGGAAGCAGCAGAGTCAAAATCTCTTTCGATATATTATATTCTACAAAAACATCGCCTAATTTCGCGATAATATCTTCCCTCTCCGCATGATAATTTAAGGCCGTAATCAAATTCTTGAGTTCATTCAATTCCACTCGTTCAGGGGAATCCGAGTTACTCACATTGCCCAGCGAATCGGCCACCCGCTTCGACAGCAGCCCGAGAATATCCCCAGCTTCCATCGATGATATTATTTCGGGAATCAGGTATGCTACCAAATCATAATAATAGTCGATATTATGACGAGCGATAAATTCGCCGACCGGGAGATATTCATCGGCCAGCAGATTCGACAGATTTTCCAGGTCATCGCTGAATGACTGGCTGACAATACTGCGTACTGAAAAATCGGCGATTAATTCGGCGCGAAACCGGCGTCCATTTTCAAACAGCCTGAAGCCGGTCTCGGAGTTGATATGAATGGTATCTATTTTATTTTTAGCCAGATGGGTCACCATCAGGTTCTGGTAATCGGTGGCGGGAAGTCTTTTGACAAAGCGTTCGAGAAACATGGCCAGCTGGTCGGCGGTCATTCCGTCTTCGAAAAGAATATCATGAATATCTAAAATCTGCATATAGTCCATTATCTGCTCGGCAAAAGTCGACTGTTTTACCCTAATATTAAGAAGGTGCAGATGTCCCGATGAAATATGCATGTTGAAATATTTTTTGAAATTGAAAATCTTATCCATCAGCATAAAAGGCCCGCCGATGGCTTTACGAGAGAGAGGATGCGAGCTTGAGTAAACGGAGACTTTTTTCGCCGCGATAAACAACTCGCGCAAAATCTCGTGCGCCAGTTCGCTTAAGTTAGTATTCAGATCTTTTTCGGTGTAATTGCTTTTTCTCATGACTAATTACCAAAACATTGAATAGTCCCGTCATCAGCGGTCACACAAATTAATCCGTTATCGCCGACGGCAGGAAAACGAATACCGCTATTGAATTCTCTTTTCGATGCCAATCTTCCGGTCTTCTTTTCGAGGCAGTAAAAATCGCGGTCAAGCGAACCGAAAAGTACATAGTTACCCATTACGATAGGCGAGGATAAAATAACGCCGTTGGATTTAAACTCCCAGACAACATCACCGCCGGCAGCATTAATTGCCCGCAAGCTGCCGCCATTATCTCCAAAATACAGCATACCGTCATCCAGCGCCGGCGAAGTCCAGATCGGATATGGAAATTCCTTCTTCCAGATAGTCTCACCGTTTTCCCGGTTAAGGGCGAACAAGCCACCCTCGGCCCCCGCGACATAAACATTACTCCCGACCGCCACCTTGGAAACCAGGGGCTGATTCAGATTCGTTTCGAAAATCAGATCTCCTTTCAGGGCGTCGTATCCCCGAATACGGCCATCATCAAACGGAAAAAATACCGTTTTACTATCCGCACTCGGCCCGGCCAGGGTTTTGGCTTTCAACGAATCGTTCCAGAGAATCTCGCCGCTGAAATGATTCAGACAAAAAATCCGACCGGTCGCGGAGCCCACAAATAACCTGTCTTCTATAATTATCGGCGCGCCGGTAACATCCTTTAAATTCCGGCTCCAGACCTTTTTTTGATTATGAAGATTCAGGCAAATAAATTCATCCCGGCGCGGTCCAACCGCGAAATAGGCCAGCGAGTCGATAGTCGTTAATCCGGTTTGTATCGCCCGCTTGGCCTTGTAGCGCCCATTATAATGGCCGGTTTTCAAATCGTAAAAATTCACACGTCCCTTTGTGCCGCAAAAAATGAGATTGCCGGCGGCAATGGTCAGCGGCCCGATAGGGCCTTCGGATACCTTTTTTCCCCATTTCAAATTTAACTGACCTTTGAAACCGGATTTCAACGAAGCGGTTGCCTGCTGGTTTTTCCTGACGAAATTCCATGGAGATGACGGATATTCCCGGTCTCTCTTAAGATGGAATTTCCTGGAGCACCCGGGAAGAAGTACCGCAAAAATCAGAAATGTAGAAATGATGAGCCTGAAATTCATTTAAAAATTCCAGCCGAAAAAGAATTCAAAATCGGTATGCGGATCGACCGATTTAAAATCGGTCGTGCGTGCGAAATCAAACCTCAGCACGATAAACTGCCCCAGGGAAACCCGGAAACCGGTCCCGAATGAACCCAGCAGCTTATCGAAAAAGATTTTATCAAAAAAGTGAAAATCGTCGTCGGTGATATAGCCGGCATCAAAAAAAATGGCGCCCCGGATCGCCTGGAAGCCGATACCGCCAATCGGGAATCCGATATTCAAATTATCAATCAACGGGTAGCGCAATTCATTAGACGAAAAGACGATATTTCTCTTATAGAATCTTCGGCGGTCATATCCGCGCATCGACCAGCTGCCCCCGAAATAAATCCGTTGCGGTTCATAACCGGTGGAGCTGTAAACAAAAAATCGGGTCGCGAATGCCGAATACATACCCAACCTGAAATATTGACGGATGTCCATATAACCGATTCTGTTGTATTCCTGGCCTTTATCCAGCCGTGACGTATATCCTGCCGTAAAATTGTACCTATGCCCCTCAATGGGGCCGGACACATCCCATATAGAATTATCGGAGACAAACGACAGATAATTGGTCATCAATGTCGCTCGCCGGCGCCGACCGAACAGCCAGAGGTCTTTGTCCGAATATCTGATGAACGTCACCGCTTCGAATCGATTGAATTTGGAAAGCGGATAATTGACATGCAGTAAACCGCCGACCTGCCTTTCATAATAGTACTTATCATAGTCGTTGTAATACTCGTCGTACAAATGATAAATGCCGGCACCCCAGTTGATGCGTCGCTTTTTGTTGACATAGGTAACCGCGACATTAAAGCTGGTCAAAAATTCATTCCTGGTTTCCGCGGTGTTGGTCAAAAGAAAATAAATCGAATTATCTCCGAGCATATCGGAAAAGGCCATTTGAAAGCCGCCCAGGGTGCCGTAGCCCGGGTTGATGGAAATCGCCGACTGAGCGACGTCGAACGAATATTCGGTTTTGTATTTTACCGAAGAGCGGTAATGCTTTTGATTCAGCTTCCCCGGGTGCCAGAACAGTTCGCCGGAAGGCGGGGCGCCGGCAATCATAGGCGCGCCGCCGTCGATTTCGGTCCGATAAATGTGGAAAGAAAAATCCTGATAACCGGAGAAGATCAGATATTTATTATCGGGGGTAAGGCGCGGATCGTAAGCGCCGGTCAATAGTGATGTAATCCTTTTTATACTCTTATTCTCATTTATTCGATAAATATTAAAAGCGCCGTTACGATCCGACGAATAGTAAATGCCATCGGCGGTAATATCGGGAGAAATATCCCGCCAGTTCCCGCTTGTTAACTGAATCGGGTCGGTTCCGTCAAGAACCAGTTTGTACAAATTTATAGCGCCTTTATCTCCATCGAGACAACGATCGGATGCGAAAATAATTGAATTGCCGTCGAGACTAAAAACCGGATCGATATCGTAATAAATATCGTCAGTAACTCGTCGCAATTCACCGGATGTCAGATCGATAATAAAAATATCGGAAATACCCGTACTCATCGCTCCGCTGAATACGGCCTTTTTGCCGTCAGGGGAAAATCTGGGTGAAGAAATCGAGACCATTTCGGGATATTCATATTTCCTGATGACATCCCGCTTATTTATATCGAACAGATAAAGAACATCATTTTCTTTTGACTTGGAAGAAAACAGGACTTTGCCTTCGTTGTTGGCATCGATACCGCTTTGCAGCAGATGCAGCGATTCAAATCCGGACGAATGACCGCCTTTCAACAGGGTACACAATTTTCTTTTCTCGCCAGCCGGAGGCATCATGTATAAACCGGAATATCCTCGTTTGTTGGCCTTAAATACAATCCATTCGCCTTTGTTTTTGCCGCCGCTAAGAACAATGGGAACGCCTTTAAGGGAATAACCGCTTTTCGTTAATTGAAAGGCCTCATTTTTGGCCAGTCCTTTGTCGGCCATTTCCGGAAAATACTTTTTCTTCAGGTGATACTCCCATTTTTTTGAAATCTCATTCGGTGTATCACCCAGCGTCATCCTTAAAACCTCACTAAATTCGCTGCTCTTCCACCAGTTTTCGAAAATCAGGACTAACTTGTCCGAACCATAATTATCATTAATAAACTGACAAATCGATTGCCCCAGTTTATACATATAAAAGGTTCCGGAAACGATGTACAGCCTGTCGATCGAAAAAAGTTTTCCGGACAATGTCATATCCTTTAAAATCATGTCGGCCTCGCTGTCCCATCCGGTCGACCAGTATTCGGCGATACCTTCGATAAACCACAGCGGCGGGGCAGCCATGCGCATCATACGCTGTTTTGACATGACCGATTCGAGTTTCGAGTATGTGAAAACATGGACCAGTTCATGGCAGATAACATGTTTAAAATCATGGTATGATCCATGAAATGGTACGACAACCCGACCTTTCAAAAACTCGGTGAAACCACCCACCGATTCCGGCAGCAAACTGGGAATTACATTGGTCTGCGAAAAATAATTCGGAGAGCTGTATATTATGAGAGGTATATTGGAGTAAATCTCGTGTTTAAATTTCGATGTCAAATCGCGATAACAATCTTCGGCGATTCGGGCGGCAATTTGAGCGATTTCGTCTTCATCAATATAGAAATAAATCCGAAAATGCTCAGTTTCCATAACCTGCCAGTCGAATTTCGTATACTGGACTTTATTTTTACCGAAGTAAAACTGGGCTTTCAGAAAAGATGGAATTAGTATAAGTAGAAGAACAAGAAGCGATTTGCGAATTATTGATTTCCCTGCAATCATACCAATCATTAACACGATTATACAACTTCGGCCCAAAAAAACAAGCGCCTATTGGAGATAACCGTCAAATTTCATCATAGTTCGTCCCGCGGGCGGGATTTTTAGCTTATCTCTTATCTATCGGCGTAATGGCGGTCATACTGAATGCGTCGGTATCTTGTTTCTAATGAACGATACCGGTCTCGAAACCGCATTCTTTGCATTTTCCGTTATCAAGGCCCAAAATCTCGATATCATAACCGTAGCGACGGATTAGCCTTGATTTGCATCCAGGGCAAAATGTATCTGAAGTATTCGGCATTCTAACATTGCCGAGATAAACATAATCCAGTTTCCCTCTGGCGATATCATAGGCGCGGAGTAATCGCTCCGGCGACGTCGGCGGATTTTGCATTTTATAAGTCGGGTAATAGGCGGAAAAATGCAGGGGGATATGTTTTGATATCCCGGCCACAAAATCGGTTAACAATTCGAGATCGGAATCGGAATCATTCAAATCGGTGATTATCAAATTGGTGATCTCGATTTTTACGCCGGCTTTATAAAATGCCATAATATTATCCAGCACCGGCTCCAGTTTACCCTTGCATACTTTTTTATAAAAGGCCGGCTTCATCCCTTTCAAATCAATATTGGCGGCATCGACCAGAGGCAACAATTCCGCGAGAGGTTCGGGATTCAGATACCCGTTGGTAACCAGAACGTTCTTCAGTCCGGCCTCTTTGATTTTCCGACCTGCCTCCATGATATATTCAAACCAGATCAGCGGTTCGGTGTAGGTATAAGCGACGCCGATCGAATCGTTTTTTTGCGCCAGTTTACACAAATCCTCGGGGGATACAAATCGGGTCGGCACTTTGGTTTGAGAAATCTCCCAGTTCTGGCAGTTATCGCAGTTAAAATTGCAGCCATTGGCGCCGGTGGAAAATATCATCGAGCCGGGGTAAAAATGATACAACGGTTTCTTTTCAATCGGATCATAGCAAGCCGAGACCAGTTCGCCAAAATTGTCGACCATCAGTCGACCATTCCGATTAAACCGTGAACCGCATAGCCCAATTCTGCCCTCTTGCAGCAAACAATCGGCCGGGCAGAGATGACACCTGACGCGATTGCGCTCCAGTTTTTCCGAATATGCCGCTTTTATGACCATAATCACTTATTTTACATTTTTATCTGCATCAACAATATATTTTACGGCCTCATACAAATTTTTTTCAATGCTTTCGGGCCGAGCCAATTTTGAATCCAGCAGTTTTTTCTCCTCATCACAACCGTATCCGGTTTCGACCATAACCGCTCGGGCGCCCGTGACATAAGCGAGATTTACATCCGAGCGTTTATCACCGATAACATACGAGGCGAATGGATTTATGTTATGTCTTCGACACGCCTTTTCAACCATACCCGGCGCCGGTTTACGGCAGCCGCATTCTATAATATATTCCCGAACTTTTCCTTCCGGATAATGGGGACAATACAGAATATCGTCTATCGGTGCGCCGTTCAATTCAAAAAGGCGGAGAACACGCCGATTTATACTTCGAACAGTCTCTTCGGCGAAATATCCGCGAGCGACACCGGATTGATTGGAAAGCACAATAATCCTGAAACCGGCCTCCCGGGCCAGTTTGACAGCCTTAATAGAATTTTCTTCCGGCTCGACTTCTTCCGGATTATTGAGAAATCCTTTTTCTTTTATTAAGGTTCCGTCACGATCGACGAATAATGCTCTGGCTCGATTTGAAAAATCGCCTAAATTCGCCTTTATTTTTTCAAAAACATCGTTGACGGTGATTTTTTCGAAGCAATATTGCTTATCACGATAACATTTTCTCCGGCCGTGCAATGAACATGGGCGGCAATACTCATCGGTCTGAATAACGCTATCATACAATCCGGCCGGGGCGAATCCCAAGGTCGGATGCGTCGGTCCGAAAATAGCGAAAACCGGGGTCCCGACCGCCGAGCCCAGATGCGCCATGGCCGAGTCATTGCTGATAAGAAGATCCGCGCCGGCGATGACCTCAGCTAATAGCGGCAGATCGGCATTCAGATACGTTTTCATGCGGTCATTTAGGAATTCCGCTTCGTGTGCGATAATTTCCTTATCGTCTTCGGTTAAAAGCAAGACGATATTTGCCTGCAACCGATCATGGACTTCATGTATCAAATTGATAAAACGGTCGTGTGGCCATTTTTTGACCTTAAATGATGCGCCCGGAGCGAAAGCCACACTCGGTAAATCATTATCGAATAATTTACGGTTTTGTTTTATTTTCAGAGCCGGCCGGGCAGCATATATTTTACCGCCGCATTTTTTTACGGCGCTGTTATAAAGGTCAATCGTATGCGGTGGATTCGGATTTATTTTTTTCCACAGGACAGCTTTGATTCTCTCGAAACGTCGTTTGTTATACTGTACCTTGATCGGAGCACCGACATGAAGCATCAGATATTTTGAACGAAAATTACCGTGCAAATCGACAATCATATCGAACCGAAGATTATCAAGGTACTCGCCCATACGATATAAGTCTTTTATTGTCGCTTTCTTTGGAAATTCCAGGATTTCATCCACACCGGCAAATAACGGAAGCAGACCGGATGTTCGCCGACGAGTCAGGTAGAAAATTTCCGCATCGGGAAAAGACAACTTAAGATTGATCGCCGCCGCCGAAGATAAGATTACGTCACCGATGGCGCCGAATCTGATAATCAGTATCTTTTTCATGTCCAGGCGAAATATATAATACCAAAAATACCAACCATCAGGCAATATATTCCGAAATATTTAAAACGGCCTTTTTTGATCATGCTTAAAAGAAAATGAACCGCCAGAAGACCGAAGATAAATGATAAGACTGCGCCGAGCATATAATGACCAAGCAAGGCGGTATTTACGGAAACGATGTCACCGGTCTTAAAAACAACGGCCCCGATAATGACCGGGATAGATAACAGGAAGGAAAACTCGGCCGCGACTATCGGCTTGACACCGGCGAAAAGCCCCATCGATATTGTCGCCCCGGAGCGCGATATCCCGGGAAATATCGCCAGCGCCTGGGCCAGTCCGATCAGAAGAGCGTTGGGCGGTTTGATACCCCTTTCGCCTTTTTGGACAAAAGAAGTTCCAAGCAGAATCAATCCTGTTACAATCAGCATCAAAGAAGTCAGCAGCGGCGATACAAATGCCTGTTCGATAATTTTATCGAGCAATATTCCGACGATGACTGCAGGAATGGTTCCTATAATTAGATAAATCAGAGTCGATCTTTCATCGATCATAGACTTATCGAAAATCGATAGTATCAACCGGGCTATCCGTCGCCGGAAATACACCAATACCGACAGAAGCGTACCGACATGGACGATCAGTTCGAAAACCACGCCCGGCATTTTGGCATTCAGGAGATGTTCGCATAATACCAGATGTCCCGATGACGATATGGGAAGAAACTCGGTCAGGCCCTGGACAATTCCGAGAATTATGGCATCGAAATAACTCATGCAAAAGCTTTAACTCTGCACGAGTTTATTCGACACATTTCTGTTTTTTATAATCAAAATGATAGAATTTCCAGTCCGGTAAAAATCGCCTCATTGCCGTCGATTTGCACTTCGCCATAGAGGTTTATATCGGAAGATAACTCATATTTGACCCCCATATTCAAACCGACCCGATAATTGGATTCCGCAATATTCATACCCGGATTTTCAGAATACCGTTCCCACCTGAGATTCAATCGTGTATATGGAATAAGGCTTCGTCCCGATGTAAAATGATACGGAATCGATCCGATCAATCCGCCGCCCAGTTCAAGGACACTCGAACCGGGATAATTGACATATTCGACAATGCTGGTCAAAGCCAGATCAAGCGGATTATTATTCATTTCGCCGGAATAATCCATAAATTTGTATTTCAAATCAAAACCGAATAAAAATTCGGGATCGGTGCCGGGACCATCCAGATCGGAAAATCCGATCTTTATCCGTCCTTCGGTAAAATTCGAAAATCCATACGTTACATATCCACCGATGCATGAAGCGGCATCACCATAGCCAAAAATCAGGCCGGTATAACCAAGGCCGAATCCGCAGGCATCGGCAGTGGTCAGGTTCCCGGACGCCATACCGACCGATTCTCTGGTGTACCCTGTTACAGACAGCAGACATACAAATACTGTCAGGATACTTATTTTCGCCATATATTTCATTGCAATACTCCACTACATAATTATTTTTTTACTATCATATTCTTATCGGGCCGTGATGTCAACAAAAACTACACGGCGAATATCGGAACCGTTTTTAGCTTGACAACAAAAGACCAGGGAAATTATTATTGATTTTTAAATAATGCGAGCAAATAAGGCAAAATCTGGCATTGCAATTAGCACCTTAAACCGGAGATAAATCAGCATGGCAGAAGAACGGCAACGCTGGGGTACGAACATAGGTATTGTATTGGCCGTAGCCGGGTCGGCCGTCGGGTTGGGGAATTTTCTTCGATTTCCGGGTCAGGCGGCGGCCAACGGCGGCGGCGCTTTTATGATTCCATATTTTATTTCATTGATATTGATCGGGATACCATTAATCTGGGTGGAATGGACGGCGGGACGATATGGAGGCGGTTTCGGGCACTCCAGTGCGCCGGGTATCCTGCAGGTTTTATGGAAGAAAAATCCGCTTATAAAGTATCTCGGCGTCGCCGGTATTTTTGGTCCGTTCCTGATTTATATGTACTATGTCTATATCGAGTCCTGGTGTCTGGCCTATGCCTACTATTCCATCACCGGCCAGCTTTCGAATATCACCACCAGCCAGGGATTTGTTAACTTTCTGTCAATTTATCAGGGAGTCGATTCTTCGGGGACATTTTCGGGGACTCTACCGGGCTTCATATTTTTCCTGATTACCTTTTTATTAAATGTAACCGTGATTTATTACGGTATCCGCGGAGGAATCGAAAAATTGTGCACTATTGCCATGCCGCTTCTTCTGCTATTTGGCGCCGTTCTGGTCGTAAGAGTAATTACCCTATTCGCGCCTGATCCCCTCCATCCCGACTGGAGCTCCATTAACGGTTTGGGCTTTTTATGGAATCCCGATTTTTCGGCATTAAAATCGGCACGAGTCTGGCTGGCGGCGGCAGGACAGATATTTTTTACGCTCTCGGTCGGTATGGGAGTAATTCTGACCTACGCCAGTTATCTCAAAAAAAAGGACGACGTGGCGCTTTCGGGGCTCGCCGCCGGGGCAACCAATGAGTTCGCCGAAGTTATTATCGGCGGGTCCATCGTTATCCCGGCCGCCTTTATTTTCTTCGGGCCGAATGACATCATCGGTATTGCCGAGTCGGGAGTATTCAATCTCGGTTTCGTAACCATGCCGCAGATATTCGACAAATTGCCAATCGGAGCCTTATTTGGATTTTTGTGGTTTTTCATGCTTTTCATGGCCGGTATAACATCTTCAATATCGATTGCCCAGCCGTCGGTGGCATTTCTCGAAGATGAATACGGGATGAAACGCCAGAAGGCGGTCCGGATTTTTGCGATCGCGTCTTTCATCCTGTGCCAGCCGGCAATATGGTTCATACATCGGGGAGTTCTGGATGATCTCGATTTCTGGGGCGCCAATTTCTTCATAGTTCTCGGCGCGACGCTGGAGATTATTCTGCTAGCCTGGGTTTTCGGCATGGACAAGGCCTGGAAAGAGCTTCACGATGGCGCTCGTTTACGAGTCCCGAGGATATTCAAATTTATTATTAAATTCATAACCCCCACCTTCCTGCTGGCCATCCTTGGCTACTGGTTTGCAACCGACTGGTGGGGGGTTATAACCATGGAAGGGGTCGCTGACGAAAACGTACCGTACGTTCTCGGCACCCGCTTGCTGCTGGTGGGCATGTTGATTTTGCTGGCGATATTGGTACGTATCGCCTGGCAAAGGCATAAAAGAAGAGAAAATAATCAGAGGTCGATATCATGACGGTCGGTGGTTGGATATTTATATTATTGTCCTGGGGCGTAATTCTGTCCTTGCTGACTTATTGTTATGTGCGTATCCTGTCGAAAGATGCGGATAACGAGACCGACGGAAGCGCCGAACTATATCCAAAAGTGGACTAAAATATATTATATTTCGACATGCGGTCGCGGAGAGTGTTACGGGAAATTCCCAGCATCTCCGACGTCTTGACCTGATTGGATCCGAATTGCCGCAGGCAGGCCGAAATCAAAGCTCGCTCCAGAGCCGATTCCAGAAAATAATAAATTTTCCCGGGCGAATTATTAATAAGTCGGGGCAAAATGGGATCAATGATTTTGCGAAACAGTTCGGTATAGTCTTCGCGAAGGTTATCCAGATCCAACTCGATTTTAGGGTCGACTTCCGAATAAATCGGAAAATCCTCAGGTTGAAGAATATCGGCCTTGGCCATAACACAGGCAGTATGAACATTGTTCTCCATCTCGCGAACATTCCCGGGCCAGGGATAACGGCCGAGCATAGTCATTGCCTTTTGCGAGACACCCTTAATCTCCTTGGCAAGCTGCTGCGAATATTTTTTGACGAAATGGTCGACCAGCAGCGGGATATCTCCTTTTCTGTCCCTTAAAGACGGGAGATATATGGATGCGACTTTCAGCCGATAAAACAGATCGACCCTGAACGAGCCTTCTTTCATACATTGCACGAGCGACTTATTGGTGGCGGCGATAACGCGTACATCAACATCAATTGACTCATTCCCCCCAACTCTTTCGAGTTTCTTTTCCTGAAGAACGCGCAGCAATTTCGACTGCGTCATTAATGACATATCGGCGATTTCATCGAGGAATATCGAACCATGATCGGCCTGCTCGAATTTACCGAGCCTTTTGAAATAGGCGCCGGTGAAGGCACCTTTCTCATGGCCGAATAACTCCGATTCGAGAAGTGTCTCGGCCAGTGCCGCACAATTAACCGATAAAAACGGCTTACCGCGGCGACGCGAGTTTCGATGAATTGCACGCGCAACCAATTCCTTACCGGTGCCGGATTCGCCGAATATCAGGACGGCCGCGTCCGACTTGGCCACCTGCCCGATGAGTTTTGCGATTTCCACTATTTCAGGGGATTTACCGACAATCTCGTCAATTCCGGTTGAATCTGTTCCCGTTTCCGGTCTGATGGTTGTCGGGCGAGATTTGTTATACCCGCAGGCTTTGTTAACGGTATCAAGCAGTTTTTGTATGTCGAACGGTTTGGTCAGATATTCATGGGCCCCTTCGCGCATCGCCTCCATGGCGTTTTCGGTCGAAATAAAGCCGGACATCATAATGATTGGCAGGCTTATATCATTGAGCTTGGCCTGTTTCAACAAATCCAGACCGGACATCGTCGGCAGATTGACATCAAGAAGCACGACGTCGATATCTTCGTGATCTTTAATGAATTCGACCATCTTTTTGCCGTCCTTGAGGAAGTAAAACTGGAATTTCCCCGAGTCAAAAAGATTGGCTAATGATTTCGATATATCAGCGTCGTCGTCGACGATTAAAACGTTCTTCATAAGAGAATATCTATCCTCATTTATACTATCAAATTATCGGTTTCCCGGCGGAATTATTTAGCATTCTGCTTATAATCGGGCTTAATAATTAGCCATCGACGTCGTAGGGGGATGAACTTTAGAAGCATTATTTTGGGAACGTTGCCAAAAACAAGGGCTAAAAAAGCCATCGCCGAAAAGAGACTTGTACTTGAAAAATCAGAAATTTATTCCTGTGCGTCAATCAGGAATTTCGTAACCGCGCCGGTTAACAAATAATTGATAAACATATCTATTATTATACCAATCAATAAAATATAATAAATCAATTCCGGCGTAAACCTGGTAACAATGACCTCGGAGTTGCGCGCCAGAAACGAAACCGGTAATGATATCAAGTACGGAATCAACGCCAGAAAAAAAGAAAACAGGGGGTATTTGAAAAAATAGCCAAATGACGTCGCGAAGGCCCGAAATAAATTCTGTCGCAGGACAATCAGGGCCGGCAGGGCGTATATAAACATCGAGTAGACAGCGACCGTCACAAGCCTAAGACCTAAATCAAACAGGGCGGCGCGACGAGGCGATTGACGAAGCATGTTAGCGGCCGTCTCGGGGAGGTACCAGTTTATTATAAATAGAATTCCGGTAATTATCAGCCAGCCCATGAATAATTGCGGCCAGGCCCTGAAGGCTTCGGAAAGTCGCCATCGCGACGGCAAATGGCGGCCGAAGTAATCGGCGAACAAGACGACTGTCAGGCCGGTAGCCAGACCTTCGAAAATTATTCCGAGGGCGAGTTTCCCCCATTGATAAACCAATGGAAGGAGCAGATACAGGCCCGGGTAATGGCCTAAAAGTTCAGCGCGGGTGTCGCCAAAAAATGCGACCAGAGGTGAAAGTATCGGATAAATATAGGGGTGTACATAAAAGGCACACATGGTCAGAACGCCGAGCTGAAGGACGGCATAAAGAAAAAAGGGTAGCCAGATTATTGTTTTGAAAATCGATTTTATGGCGGAGACGTATAGGCCGATAAGTCTGTTAAGCTGATGAATAAAATCCAATATCAATCCCCGGCGGCTACGGAACCGTAACTCCAACCCAACTTGAAAGCGTATACTTGCCCTGTTTGTCGAAAACAACGACATAATAATTGTAATTGCCGGACCCGGGATAATCGGTATACTGGTTTGTCGACTGGTTTGTTATAATCGCCTGCAGGGAAGCTGGTTCGAACGGTCCGCGGTATATACGATAAGAGTCGAAATCGCTGTTCTCGTTCATCGTCCAGGTCAGTATAACCGACGAGTCGCCAACGGCCCGCGCGGCCAGACTGACCGAATCCGGAGGCTGATTAATAAGCGTCAGGGCCGAATCGACATTCGAACCTGCAGATTGCCCGGTGTTATCATATACGTAAATCCTGTAATAGTATCGAGTGCTGTCATTCAATCCGGTGTCATTATATTGAACCGTCGACCTGCCGGTGATCACGGTGATGACCTCGGATGATTGGGAGACCGGGGCACTTACATCACGATAAATATGATAGGCGGTAAAATCGTTATCGACTGCCTCCGACCAGTCGAGTCTGATACTTGAAGATGATTGCGCCGAGGCAAAAAGGGTTACCGGCGTCGGGGGATTGGAGATATTCAGAAGCGATGAAGCGACGACATCGGCCGCCCGATTGCCGGCGGCATCGGTAAAGCTCCCGGTGACCAATCCGTCGACCGTTTCGATATTGGCCGGAATCTTATAACTTCGGCTGTAGACGTATTTGCCGGAGATGGTATCACTGTTAGATTCGTCATAGTGCAGGACCAGACTATTCAGGCCGGGGAATGAAATCAGGGCGTCACCATCACCCTCGCCGGTAACGACATAAAAATCTATCAGGCTGTCTTTGCCCAGAATCACACCGGCCGGTTCGAAATAGACCGAATCAATATGCGTCTCGGTATCAAGAATGATACTATCCATGACAGGATTCAAAGAATCCGATTCGGAGCCGTCGGAAAAACGAAATCGGGCGTAAACGTATTTTGTACCATCGCCGGAGGATAACTCGTAGGAAAGAGGAGACCGGTAGTTTTGCCAGTTCGAACCGTTAAAATCGGAAGCCTCCGAAATCTGCATCAAGGAGGCCGACGCCGGAATAACAAAGCCGATGCTGACCGAGCGCGAATTAGTGTAAATATCGTCATTATTAATAGCGACCGAGATTATTCCGACCCGGCTCGAAACGGCCGCTGACATCGCTCCCTCGATATTTCCCGGCTGGACCGATGCGACCTTAAACAGGTACACGGCTTCCGGACTCAATCCGGTAATCACCGAGTAAAAATTCGTTGTCGTTTCCCAGAGCCGATAATTATTTTCAAGCGTATCCGATTCTTCTTTATAGTACACTCTGAATGACATTCCGGCGAGGGTATCGGTAACCTGCCAGCTTAGATTTATGCCGTCGGTGAAATAAACGATACTCAGTGAAATCGGAATGGGAGGTTCGTCGGGCAGTTTAAAATCAACATCTTCGGATTCAATATAGCGACTGCAACTGATCGCCAAAAGGGCGATTATTATCATTAGAATCGATATTTTGATTTTTGTCATCATCCCTCTCCCCTTTAAAACCTATGCGACCATAATAGAGCGGCGCCGCCATTATTCAGATCCGGTTTGAGCGTCAACGAATTGACCGAATAGCTGCCCTGCTCGTGAGGAAAAGAAAAAAGAAGGTCAAGGACATTAAGCCCCCAGACGGCGATAGCGACACCTATGGTTAATCGCCGGAGACTTTCAGCATCGTAAGCGTCTTTTCTGGCCGCGGTCAATTCCAGGTAAAGACTCCGCTTTTCATCGTAAACCGATGCGCCCTGATAACGGCTGAGCGTGTTTTCATAATGGAGGACTTTATCATCATAGTCGGCATCGGCAATAAAATAAGCCCCAACCGCTCCCGCAACCAGGACGAAAAAACAGCCACCCTTGAGTTTTTGCTCCGAGTAAAATTGACCCCAACCCGGAATAAGAAAAGAACGAGCGAGTGCCTTAAATCTGGTTCTTGGCGTTAATTGTACGCTTAAATTCATCGGTTTTTCGGGCTGTAAATAAACGGAAGATTTATATGTTTCGTAGCCGTATTTCCTGACGATGACCCGATAGCGTCCCTGCATACCCTGTGTAAAGCTGACGGGACTGACGCCGGAAACGATTAAATCGCCTTTCAGAAGAACCTCGGCCCCGGTCGGATTTGAGTTTACCGTAAAACCGCTGTCGGGTTGTTGAGCGTACAACGACATCGGCAGAAATACAAAAATGACAATGGCCAAGTTCCCTCTGGACAGCATATTAAAAACTCTCTTCCCTGTTTAGATATATTATTCGGAAAAGATAATTTATTTTAAACATTATTTCAACAAATAAAAAAGGCCGCATCGAAATGCAGCCGTAATAAAAGAATTTTCGATTTTTTAAAATGCGCCCCGTCCTGTAATAACCACCACGACGGTTTTCAACAGGATTTTCAGGTCGCTGGCGATCGACCAGGTCCGGATATATTTGACATCCTGCTCGACTTTTTCGACAACCGATTCCAGCGAAGAATCATAGCCGCTGTTTACCTGGGCCATACCGGTTATACCCGGTTTGACCTTTAGTCTTGAATTATAGCTGGGGACCTTTTTCGTCAGATCCTTAATAAAAAACAGCCGTTCCGGCCGCGGACCGACCAGCGACATATCACCCATCAATACATTGATAAACTGGGGGATCTCATCAATTCTGGTCTTTCTCATAAAGCGACCAACAGCTGTTACCCGGGCATCATTGCTTGTTGCCCAAACCGGCCCACAGGTTCTTTCGGCGTCACGAACCATTGTCCGAAACTTTATCACTCTGAATGGACGGCCATAATTGTTTATACGGCGCCGTTCACGAAGACGCTGGTCGCCGCCGATATCGGCTTTATAAATCCTGCGGTTGCGCCGACGGCGATCAAGACCGATCCGATCCTGGATATAAAACACGGACCCGCGGCTGGTCAGTTTTATTAAGATGGAGAAAATGATAAAAATCGGTAACGTCAGAATCAAACCGAAAAGCGCGCCGCTGAAATCAAGAACTTTCTTTAAGAATCTGTCAACCATAGCATAAATATATTTTAAAGGATTGACAACGCCCTCGGGCATCAACAATGTATATAAAAAAAGGGCCGAAATAAAGAATATTCCTGCCACATATTCGCCATAATAAAACCCGAAAGTTCTTTTTAGATTAACCGTCTGGGTTTTCGGGATATTCCGGTATTGGGAAAGCCCGATTGCGCGGCCGTAATCCAAAACCTGACTGGAGATTGCGACGGCAGAGTTTGTTTTGCCTTGTACGCCCGAATTTCCTATACTATTTTCCATCCTTCAGCGCAATTTTAGCGTTTTTTCCCGTGATTATAGGTTACTTGCAACAGTAATCCAGCAAATAAATTGCCCAATTAGTGCAGCAGATTGACTTTTAATGATGAATGTTGTCTGCGAATTACGGAGTTATTTAAGCCATTACATTTCAATAGCTTAGATTTGGCTTAAATTACTAAAAATCAATGATTTAATCATTCTTTCAATATTCTAACATTTATTCACAAAGCATAGCTGAACCTTCTATCATAAATACTGCAAAGAATTGCGCATAGCATACGAAACAGATTGCAAAAAGGGCCGAAATGTAAATCCATTTCAGCCCTTTAATATCGCTGCCCGAATACGGTAAGGAGGAAAAAACTAGAGTCTGAAGATTATTGAAAATCTATGAATACTTTCGGAGCTGACCTTATCTTTGGGTGAGAATGTATAATCAAACTGTGTCGGACCCAGCATCGCACCCGCACCAAATGATAGCGTATGACCGATAGTCCGATTGTCCTGCCCGGGATGAAACGTATATCCGGCTCTCAGGAAGTAACGTTCGTCATAATTATACTCGACGCCGTTTTTGATTGACATTCCCCCGTAGAACTGATTTTCAATTTCAATCGCGCCTAAGAAGGTTGGTCCGAACGGATAAGCCGAGGCACCGAACCGAACGCTAATCGGCAGACGTTCCTTCTCCTGATCAAATTTTAAATCCGGCCCAACATTGGCCAGTGTTAATCCAAGCAGGTAGTTGCCGAGTTTATACCTGGCACCCAGGTCAACGGCCATAGCAGTCGCCTTATGATTATCGAGAGATAATATAATATATTTGGCGGTCAGACCGGTTGACAGGTTATCGGTTACTCTGTATGCGGCCGTCAGACCGGTGGCCAGATCATACGTCGAGTTAATATCGCCGGTCGGATTATCATATATATCATAGCCTTCGATTGTACCATAATTCAAATACGAGGCCTGGAACGAAAAGGCGAATTTATCTGCGGCCGGTAGAGCAACCGCCAAATACTCATAACTTATATCCTGATACCAGGCAAAATGAGAAAATATCAATTGCGGCGATTCAATTGACGCCAGCCCGCCCGGATTCCAATATGCGGCGGAGGCGTCGCTGGCTACCGAAGTATACGCTCCCCCGAGACCGGCGGCCCTCGCACTGACGCCTATATTAAGGAAATCACCGGCGGCGGTAGCATTATCGGACGCAGCCACGGCGATTTTGCCGAGTACGGCGCAGATAAAAAGCCCCGCGACCAGGATTAACAGGATTTTATAAAGTTTGCGAATAATCATATACGCCATCCTTTGTGGAGCCTACAGGTTTTGGCAAATACCGGTTGCAATCGTAGTACCCGAAAAAGGCGCATTGTCATAAAATAAGCCGAAGAAACGGAGTTGTATAGTAATCGGCGTATCCGATTAAATATCATAATCTTACAAAATCCAAAACGCGCCGATAAATATTTTAATAGCGGAGGCTGATTCATTTTCCCCTCTTGATTTTTGCCGTTATCGGCAATTTTATAACAGTTAATGGCCTGTTTGCAGTTCAATTAATCCAACATCCTGTCCGGCAACGCATTAATCGCAATGCTCAGCTGTTATACTTCCCTGCGGTGCATGTCCAAAAATCAGGCACTTAGCTAAGTATGGTGCGGGCTTAAGCCCATATTGCAAGCATATTAGCAGTTTTTTAAAATTGATGTCAATAGCAAACTTAATTTTTACTCATTTTCTTCGGACTTTTAACCCGCCGAATACTCATTACTTATCAAAAAATAATCGTTTCTTTTTTATAAAATTCCATAATCTTGAGATAACGCTTCCCCCCCACTCGGCCCCAGCCCAATAAGAATATTAGATACAAAACGGACATAAAATCGCACCTATTCGGGTTATCGACAAATAGGCGCGAATAATTGATAAATCAGGATTAATTATTAGCCATTGAGCCAGACAAATAATGCGACGGGCGGATTTCCGACAACGGCTTTCCCGGAGATCTGCAATTCCATGGACTTAATAAATTCGGCGATATCGTACGGGGGCGTTCGCCGTGATTTGCTACCATAGGCACCGAGAATCAGTCTCCCGCCGGGAGCAACAAACCGATCGTAGAGGCGATATATATACTCCTCGAGGAAATTTTCCGGGACACAATCAAACAAAGAATAGACATATCGAAACTTCCGCGGTGGAATCCAATCCCATGCATTTCCGATATAGAAATTCCCTTTATATTCCGGGAAACGTTTTCGAGCAAGTGCAATCAGACCGGTACCTATATCCAGCCCGAAGGGAGTAATATTAATCGCGCGCTCCCGACCCCATCGCATCAGACACTCAAGCAGATAGCCGTTGGCACAACCGACATCAAGAAAATCGCCGCCAGATTCGACCGCTTCTAAAATCGGTTCCCGCTCGGCTCGCCAACGGGCGCTTCCGCCCCCGAAGCCTGATTGCCGAATCGGGTCTAGCTCGGATAAATATGATTGCTCTAATGATCGCAATATATTTAAAAAATCAGCCGGAAGCTTGCGATCCTGTCTTATTCGCATAACCACTAAGTTCGTGTCTATTCGCCGGAATGATATAACCGATCGCCCTCCTGATCGATGACTTCAACCGAGACGTCAACCCCCCGCCTGATGCTGGCGGTAACGACGCAAAAATCTTGAAACAGCTTGATACATTGATTTATTTTCGGACGCGGCCCTTTATCCAGGTCAATATTTATTTGCACGTGCACCGGACCGACCCGCACGCGTTTGTTTTCATTGCGCTTGACAGTGGTAATTACAGTAGTTTTAATACGGCGCGTATCAACCCGGGCCTTCTGAAGGCAGAAAAGCAGGCTGGCGCTCAGGCAATTGCCGATTGCCGCCGAAAGTACCTTGGAGGCACTGGGCCCCTTGCCCTCGCCGAGCGGTTTCGGCTCATCCATGAGAAGTTCCGTACCCTCGTCAAATTTAACCAGAAATTCAAACCCGCCGATTTGTTCCAAAGTCACGGTAAGCTGATTATCGTCCATATTTTCTCCTTAAATCTCTACAGAATTTCCAAATATTTCATCACGACCTGCGCCGAATTATTGGCCGCCACTTTAAAAAACTGTTCGATTTCCACTCGCGCCGATTCCGAGCCCGAGCCACCGGCCAGATCGGAAGCAGAACGAAATCCGATAAACGGCACGCCATTGACGGTACAAACCTGCGCCACGGCGGCGGTTTCCATGTCGGTCGTCAGGGCCTGAAAGCGGCTGGAAAGCCAGAGCCGTTTTTGCACCTGGTCAATAAAACTGTTGCCGCTGACACCGACCCCGCCGACAATCAGGCGCGGAATCCTGCTGCCGATACTGTCAAAATCAAACGGTACTGCTCCAAGTTTTTGGGCTGTCCGGAAAAGAGAGTCATCGACTTCGAAATATATCTTTTCGCAAATCGAATCCGCACCGGCCTCGACAATATCTATTCGGGTGACCATAAAACTGTCGGCGCCATAATAGCCGAAATCATGCGTCGCCCATTTTTCGCAAACGACAATATCACCGATATGCACCGATGAGTCGATTCCGCCCGCGATACCGGAGAATATCACCGCTTTCGGATTGTACTTATCAATCATTTTTTGAACCGTCATGGCAGCGTTGGTCATCCCGACCCCTGATTCGGTCAGGACGATATCTTTGCCGGAAAGTCTTCCGATATGCACCGTCCTTCCCAATACGGTTTCGGTTTTTTCAGAGCTCATCTCCCCCGCCAGAAGTCTCCCTTCGTCATTAAAGGCGTAAAGCACAAGATACGGTCGGGTGCTACCGCAGAAATCCGTACAGCCGCTAAATAAAAAGGACAGACAAATCAGGGAAATAGTGATGATAAAGTATTTTTGAGTTCGCGCTCTTTCTTTTTTGCCTGACATGCCTTTTTTTCAGTCCAAACAAGCTGCAAAAATATTTATACCCCCGCCAGGAATCGAACCTGGATTATCGGCTCCGGAGGCCGATGCGTTATCCATTACACCACGGGGGCATATTTTTTATAAACACAATTAAAAGCCGAAAAAAGCTACTATAAATTATTATAGTTGTCAACCAGAGAATGATTCAATGTTTCGACGGCCCCTCCCCGTCAGGAGCGCATGGCTCGCTGACCTACGCCCCACCCCTTTTCTAATCCACGGATTACACTTTTACATGCAGCCACTGGCCGCGGCGGTAATAAAAATAAAAGGCGGTCGCGGCAATTACCATTGATCCGCTCATCGTCCACCAGATGGCGTCTTGATTAAAGTGCAAAATCTGAGACAGAACATATATGGCCGGAACCTGAATGGCCCAGGCCTGGGCGGCATTGATAATCATCGCCGGCGTGTTCAGACCAACCCCGGTATAAATCTCCTCTATCATGATAAAAGCTCCGATAAAGGGAAAACCGATGGCCAAAATACGCATCAATGTCACACCATAATGTAACGTTTCCGGATTTTCAAAGTACAAACCCAGGATCGAACGGGCGAAAGTCACGAGAATCAAACCGATTCCGACCATAATCCCCAGCGAAAGCAGGATCGCCTGATCGGCGGTTTTTTGGGCGCGCTCTTTTTTTAGGCCGCCGAGATTATGCCCGATCAGCGACGCCAATCCCAATCCGATACCGACCAGAATCGAAATTCCGATGGCCGATACCTGCATTCCTACTCCGTAGGCGGCCACCACCGAATTACCGAAGACGGCAATCATCGGCATGATGACAAGCCGTGAACTGGAAAACGACATCTCGCCCAGCCAGGTCGGAATGCCGATTTTGACAATCTTGAAAGCAGTTTTGAAAGACATCGCAACTTTCCCGCGAAGGTGCAGCCGAACGTTGGTCAATCCCGTATAGAAAATAACGACGCCGATAATAAACGTCAGAGTGTACGATAGTACCGAGGCGACTGCCGCCCCCGTCACGCCCAATTCGGGAAAACCAAGCCAGCCGAATATAAAGAGCGGATCAAGAACCAGATTTAAAAGCGTGGAACTCAGCATAAAGACCATGGCCATATGCGGATTGGCGACCCCCCGCATGGCGGTATAGACCGAATAGGTCGCCAGGCCGAAGCCCATACCGAGAAACATCACGCGGCCATAATCGGAGCATAGGACAAGCGTTTCACCCCGCGCCCCGGCAAAATAGACTAACTTATCCACAAGAAGATAACCGATCAGTCCCAGAAGCATGCCTACCAGCCATTTTAATATAAAGGTTTCCTTGATGGCAGTCTCGGCGCTATCATAATCTTTTTCGCCGTACCGACGAGAGATAACCGCCACCGAACCGGGGCCGACAAGACTGTTGAAGGAGAAAAAGACCCAGGAGATGTTTGCGAAAATAGTCACGGCCGCGACCGCCGTTTCTTTTTGGGGTAGACGCGCCAACCACCACATATCGACCATATGATAAATATGATTGGCCATAAAGCCGATCATCGACGGGATACCCATCTTCAGAATCGACTGTAAAATCGAGCCCTCGGTGTAGTCCGCTCTTTTTTTGCCCTTTTTCGTAACTGTATCCGTCATTGCCGACCTGTCCGTCCGGAAGAATAATAATATACTAAATTTCGGGGAAAATAGTTTCGCTTATTTTACGAATGGTATGGTCAGTGGGCCATTCGGCAAAACAGCGATTTCAGGCTTTGAGCCGAACTGTTTAACTTTCGATAATATCGCTGACTGAATATTATCTATTTTTGTCATTTTGCATTTTTTTATTTTGTCGGCGCTTAACGAAGAAAACACAAGAACTTCCGCTTTCTTGAGGATCATCGCCAGCTTTTGCGCCTGCCAGCGATCCATTCGAGTATAATTTTTATCTGACAGCATTTCCAGAAGCGAATCCAGTGTCGAGCAGGAATTTAAAATTTCGGCGAAATTGCCATCGTCCGGAATGCCATTGATGCATTCCGAAGCCACGATAATGGTGCCGCCTTCCTCGACTATCAGGGCGGCCGCCGCAATTCCCTTGACCGTTTGATAAAGATTTTGATCCAGCGGATAGCCGGAATTGGTCGTGATGACGACGGGGAATTTATGATCCAGCTCGATCATGGCCGCGCCGGCGACCTCGGCGCAGCCGATCCGGTGCGCCTCGATATAATTCCCTGAAAAAATATGAGTTATTTCTTTTCGGGAATTCAAAATCACGTTTATCATAAAATCAGGCGGCGCCATCGCGACAACCTCGCGGGCGGCACGCTGCTGCGGATTATTATCCAGAATACCATAATCGGAATCGGGATGCCCGATTATATCGAAAGAATGAAAGGCATCGATCGTATCCAGCCCGCATATCCCGGGACAAACAGCTTTGGCCCCGCCGGAAAATCCGGCGAAAAAATGCGGCTCAATAAAGCCGAGAATAATTTTTTTATCCGCTTCCAGATAGTACCGATTGATTGAGACCGGGATACCGCTTCGGGTCAGGCCGAGCGTTTCCAATGAATCGGTATCCGATGCATCATGGCAGATAACTTCAAATTTATCAGCAATGTTTTCGCCCAAAAAATCGGCAATCGCTTTGCCCTTTAAGGGGCGATGTGAGCCGGTACCGATCAGGATAGTGACATTGGCCGGATCAAGACGGCAATAATCGATTATGGCGGGAATAAGTAAGCCATTCGGAACCGGCCGGGTATTGTCGGCGGTGACAATCACAACCATATCGTCGGGAACAATAATATCTTTTAAATCAAGAGCACCAATCGGCAGGGATACCGAATCGTTAAAGCATTTTGAAAATGATTCAATCGGTGGAAATTCACGTGGTTCGATAATTGTCCAGTCGGCGATGGAATTGTCGAGAGTCAATTCCCGTCCGTCGCGACCGTAATCAAGCCGAACCGCCTGTAAATTATTTTTCATCGGAAAAAAGTAATTATGATTGCCACCCATACAATTCCCACGCCGATTATACCATAGGGCCGATTCCTGCCGATAATCAGCGCCAGCGCCGAATAAACAAGTCCGACGCCGAGCCGGGTGGTTAATTTTGAAATAGCCGACACATTCAGGGCATCTCCGATCAGAATTATCCCCGCTATCAACAGGGCAATATATATCAGCCAAATCAGTTTGGTCGGCTTAGACCGCATTCCTTCATTTGTATTCATCCAAAAACCTCTCGATTCCTTTTCTGACCGCCCGGGCAATCCTGTTTTGGAAATTTTTATTTTTCAACAAAGCCTCCTGCTCCGGAAGTATTATGAAGGCGCATTCCAGAAGGACCGCCGGATATTGCGTCGGACGATTGACGGCTAAGTTACCGTGGTACAATCCGTAATCTTTCAATCCGGTCGCCTTTAGCATTTCCTCATGAATGGCGCGGGCCAGATCAATCGAATGGACATGATAATAATATGCCGATGTGCCGTTGTTTTCAAAAGGACTGACGCCGTCGGGAAGGGCATTATTATGAATCGATACGAATAAATCGGCATTTAAGTTTTTAGCAATCGCCGGTCGATCATACAGCGGCAAGTCAGACATATCCTCTCTCGTCAGGATAACCTTAGCGCCTTTATTTTCCAAATCTTCTTTTATCGCTTTTGCGATCTCCAGGTTTATTTCCGATTCCTTAAGGCCGGTCGGTCCGATCGCACCCGGATCAGGGGAATGGCCAGGATCAACCACGATAACGATATCATCAAGTCGTCCATTATATTGCGGCGGTTTATTAATCTGTAACTTTAATATATCGCTTTCGTAATAACAGTCATATCCCCAGAGCGGACGTTTCATTTTTAAAGTCAGACAATATAGATACGGTTCCGGCTGCGACCAAACGGCAAAATCGAGGTCTTTATCGTTAAAATCATATCTAATCCAATCGGTATCGGAAATGACACCGTAAATGAATATTTTGAGGGTATAACGATCCTCTTCAGCGATTTTAAAAGGATGCTTATCCGACAATGGCAATTCAATCACGAGTTTATTTTTATCAGAATATGTCCGTATCGCTTTTAAATACGATGCCGGCGGCGGCCAGGCCGGGTCAAGGAATTTGATCGAATTTACATTCACCCATCCCTGCTGGGTCTGCGATAATGTCAACTTAAGCCACTCCCCCACCCTGCCGACCGCCAGAGCCCGGACACCTTTGGGTTGAAATATCGAAAGATAACCCTTACTCGGACCGACCCGCATGATTTGCACCGAATCCGTAAATTCAACCACACGGGGATAATCAACAGGATTGATGCTTATAAAATATCCGGAGCTGTCAATCGTGGTTTCTCCTTGGAATTCCAATAATGACATGGTCTCGATAAATTTGACTCTATCGGCCGGTATTTCGAATAGATCGTGCAAACTCGGCGCTTTTAAAAAATAGCATATGCGGGTCGAGTCGGGAAGCTTACGGCCGTCTATCTCCATGAATCCGCTATAATAGCCGCTTATTTTCAATGATTCGGGAACAGCCCCGATGCCGAAGACGGTTTCACCCCAATAGGGCTGGATTCTCGGAGGCATCTCTACCATAGGCACCGAATCGACATAACCGGGAATCGAAAACCATGCATGACAGCATGGTGTCGCCTGAAATTCGACCCGTAAAAGGTCACCCTCGGCGAGAATAATATTGCTTGCCGAATCCTGCCAGTCGGTAACAGCAAGCTGGTCGTATCCGAAAGATTTTTTGGGAATGGGAACATTTACCGACCTGATATAAAAGGTCGTATCATTTTCATTAATCGCTCTTAATTCAAAGTCGAAGGGTCCCGGCTGAAGAGGCAGGAAGGCAATAAAAGCGCCGTTCCTGTGAACGTCAATCGATTCTCCGTTTATTGTCAGTTCCGAGCCGGGTGTTACCGAGCCGAAAATGAAGGTCGAATCGACGGCTCCTATACGGTCGCCGCCCTTGGGATAAACGACATTTATCGTGGGAGTTTCACCGAATGCACTTACCGCGATATTGCACAGGAGAATTAAGAAAAAGAGTCTATGTATCGTTTTTATCATCCGGTAATGCCTTTTTCATTTTTGGCCCGCCGATAATATCGTCATCGACAGATATTTCATCAAGGCTATACTTTATTCCTTTGGCGATATCATCTTTCAATAACAGCGGGCCATCCAGATCGAACAGGTCGGCAAGGGAAGAGATATAAACCGACGAAGCAATGCTGACTGACGATTCGAGCATACATCCCAGCATGACTTTTTTTCTGTCTTTTCCGGCCTGACGAGCCAATTTTATCGCCTCAATTATTCCTCCCGCCTTGGCCATCTTGATATTTATCCCGTCGATGTCATCGCAATATCGAAAATAATCGTTAATAGTGTTGAGACCTTCATCGAGCAGGAGATGCACTTCGGAACGGCCCTTTATATATTTCCAGTCGCGAACAAAATCGGCACCGGTAGGCTGCTCTATAATTTTAATATCGTGACGAGCAGCATAAAAAATCATTTTTTCCGCTTTATCCGGTGACCAACCGCCGTTGGCATCGATCCTGAAGCTCTTTCCCGAAATTTCCCCCAGCTTGTCAAAAAGAATTTCATCGCCATCAAATCCCATTTTTATTTTTATAACCGGGTAGGGGCTTTGAGATATTTCGTCGTACATCTGATCCGGGTTATCGATACTGACGGTAAATGATGTCCTTATTACGGACGGTTCCTCTAATTCCAGGAGCTGCCAGGGAAAGACATTATTTTTATATGAAAGATAATGCAAAACCGCGCCCAGGAGGCTGGCTTTTGACACGCGATTTATATCAAGGCTGTTTACATCATAAAGGTCATTGATGGATAATTCATTCTTTGATTCCAGGAAGTCTCGCCCTATTTCGAGGTCTTTTTTAATTTCATCCTCTTTGGGGCCGTAGTGCACCGACCCGGAGGCTTCGCCAAGAGACCGATTCTCTATCGAAATAAAATAATTCGTCTTGGATTCGGCCGAGCCATAGGCGACCCGAAAAGGTCGCTTTAACTGCAACTCTATTGGAAAAATTCGTACTTTTATACCAGTACCCTCCTTGCTTCGAGAAATGTACCCAGCAAATCCTTGCGAAAATTCGGATCCCGGGAATTCAGGGAATTAAAGGCAACGCCGCCTTCCCCCAGCGAAGCATGTATTATGCGATATTCGTCAATGGCAATAGCCACATGACCAGGGAAAAACAGCAGGTCGCCGCATTGAATATTATCATACGCAATCCTCGTTCCCGCCTTTTGTTGATCTTTGCTGTCGCGCGGGAGACATATACCAAACCTCCCGTACACTCTCTGTACCAAACCGGAGCAATCAAAACCGTACGGGCTCGTTCCGCCCCATAAGTACGGTGTCCCCAGGAATTTTTCGGCTTCCCTGATTATTTTACGTGGGCGGAAATCTCTCGGAGGCGAATGTAATATCGGAGGCAGGTTTTTAAGAGCAATTTTATATTTAACGCCATCCGGAGCCGCGAGAACGCCATAATTGCCGCTTTTCGAAATGACTTCGACTTTTGTGCCATAAAATAAGAAAGGAATACCGGTTGCAAGATTTTTGCCGGATATGTCAACTTTCGCTTTAAGCGAAGTAATTACGAAATTCAGTTTCTTTCCATGGATGGTATACTTTTTTCTATTAACAGGAAAAACGCTTCGGGCGTCGACCCATCCGGAATAACCGTCAGCCTGTCGCACTCTTAAGTATCCCCTGCGTAATTGACCTACTTCAAGCGGTTCGTTGAAAAGTAACTGGCTTTTGCGCTCCGAGCGGAAATCCGGTTCGGCTCTCAAATCGGTAATATTTCTAATAATTATTCCATACTGCATAATATTAAATTATGAGATTTTACTCATATAAGACAATAAAAAAATGGTCGGGTAATCAAAGACCACCCAACCACCATTTGAATCGGAAAATCCCAGAATTATCAAAATCCGGATTATATCATTTTATAGAATTAAATCACTTTTTTAGGTCGGCCACTCCCTTTTCAATCCAGGATAACGCCTTTTTTATATTCTCGACGGAATTAGCATATGAAAACCGCAGGTAGCCTTCTCCATAGGCGCCGAATGATGTTCCGGCTAATCCGGCCACGCCGTAATTCTCAAGAAAATACTCTTCCAGTTTTTTAGATTTCAAACCCAATTCGGTGATATTGGGGAACACATAAAAAGCTCCCAGCGGCTTTTTACAGGAAATGCCCTCGATTTTGTTAAGACCCTCGACGATAACGTCTCGACGTCTTTTAAACTCCGCGACCATTTTGGCGGATTCATCCTGCGGGCCGGTTATGGCCTCGCCTATCGCCATCTGGGAAAAAGCGGAGACGCAGGAATTGGAATTGGTCTGCAGGCGGGCTATATGCGCTGCCAGCTTTTCTTCCATAACGCCGTAACCCAGTCGCCATCCGGTCATGGCATAAGTCTTGGACATACCGTCAAGGATAATCGTTCTTTCCGGCACATGGGGGAATTGTGTCACCGACTCGAATTTGGCCTCGTAAATAGTACGTGAATAAATTTCATCGGATAAAATCCATATGTCGTTCTCCACCGCAATACGCGAAATTTCCTCCAGGTCTTCATGAGTCAATACGCCCCCGGTCGGATTTTGAGGGGAATTGATAATCATCAGTTTTGTTTTGGGTGTCACCAGAGTTTTTAGCTCTTCGACATCCATCCTGAAATCATTTTCTTCGCGCAGAGGAACCGCGACTGCTTTGGCGCCGATAAAATTAATCAGCGATTCATAGATGGGAAAACCGGGATTAGGATATATGACTTCGTCCCCTTTATCGACAGTGGCAAGAATCGTGAAAAACATAATCGGCTTGGCGCCGGGTGTAATAACAACCTGTTCCGGATTGGTTTTAAGTCCTCGTGTTTTATTTATCTCGTCGGAAATGATTTTACGAATTTCCGGATAGCCGGCCGACGGATTATAATGCGTATATCCGCCCCGAAGGGCTTTAACGGCGGCGTCACAGATGTTTTTGGGCGTATCGAAATCGGGTTCACCGATTTCAAGATGCACCACATCCCGGCCCTGCGCTTCGAGTTGTCGGGCCCTCACCAAAACCTCAAATGCGGTTTCGGTTCCCAGCCGCTTCATTCGTTCAGCATATTTCATGGTACGCTCCCAATTATCTGTCAATCAAATGGTTATCCCAGTTTTAAAAGCTTCCGCGCTTTATCAGCAATATATTCTCCGGCGACGCCGAATTCTTTGACCAACTGCCACGGCAGGCCGGACTCGCCGAAACGATCCTGAACACCGATCATCCCGAACGGTATCGCTTTGCCGATGGAACTCATCTCATTCATAATTATTCCGGCAATCCTGTTCCCGATACCGCCCACCTGGTGCTCTTCAGCAGTGACAATCGCTTTGGTCTCTTTAGCCGCCTTGATAACCGCAGCGGAATCCATCGGCTTGACCGTATGCATATTTATCACGCGCGAATTGATATCATAATCAGTCTTCAATATCCATGCGGCGCGAAGCGCCTCGGGCGTCTCCGGACCGCAGGAGATAATTGTCAAATCATCATCGAGGCCATTGTACTCGGTAGAGAGCTTAATCTCGAAGGCATCGATAAAATTCTCCGTCTCACCTATGAATTTATAAATATTAGCCGTTCCGAATTTGAACGGGGTGTCGTCTCTGGTGACAATCGGAGTGGCCTCACGAGCAAAACGGATATACTTCGGCCCGACAATATCAAATAGCATCGCCCGGGTCATTTTCTTGGTCTCGATCGAGTCGGCCGGAACGCCTACATGCATATTCGGCAGGCCGCAAATCTGGAACAAGGCTTCCAGCTCCTGGTGCGTCGCGCCGTCAGGACCAACCGAAACGCCGCCGTGAGCGCCAACAATCAGGACATTAAAGTCGCCATAACAGACCGATACGCGCAGCTGATCCATATTGCGCGCCGAAGAAAATACGCCGTACGTCCCGAAAACCGAAATCTTACCTTCCTTCGCCAATCCCGCGGCAACCGTCGTTCCCGCCTGCTCGGCGACACCGACCGATATCCAGCGATTCTTCCGTTCCGGATGATTTTTATAAAACTGCGAAATCGTTATCGAATCGGATATATCGGCCCCGATACAAACAATCCGTTCGTCGTCACCATATTCATCCAGGGCCCGCCCCAAACCCTTCCGAGTCGGGTCCATCTCAACTTTCATATTTTCCTGTCTGTTCCACCAGAAATCACGGGAAAATTTCGGCAGCTTATCATTCAATTTTTTCTCAACCATCAGTTGATGATCGGAACCAACTTTGAAAAACTTCTCCAAATCAAATGTATCGGAGAGACCCAACTCTTCGAGAGCTTTAATCATCTCATCATGGTTGGGCGGCTTGCCGTGCCATCCGGCGACATCTTCCATGAAACTGACGCCTTTGCCCTTGATGGTGTCGGCCAGTATCAGGGTCGGTTTTTCTTTTGAATTACAGGCCTTCTGAAAGGCATCAAGTATTTGCTCCATATTGTGCGCATCGATTTCGATGACATCCCAGTTGAATGCACGATACTTATCAGCCAACGGCTCCAGCGCCTGAATATCTTTGGTCCAGCCGTCAATTTGAAGCCTGTTTCTATCAAGAATATTTATGAAATTATTCAATTTGAAATTTCCGGCTTCCATCGCCGCCTCCCAGATGGATCCTTCCTGATGCTCGCCGTCCGAGGTAATGACGAAAATTTTGTGATTTTTTTTATCGATTTTGGCTGCCATGGCCGCCCCGATCGCGACCGACATCCCCTGCCCCAGCGAACCGGAAGAAATCTCGACCCCGGCCAGATCTTTCCGATGCGGATGCCCCTGGAATGGCCCGTAGAGCATGCGCAGTTTGGCCAACTCCTGCTCGGGGAAATATCCAGATACGGCCAGACTGACATAAAGTGCGGGCGCTTTATGTCCGGCCGACCAGATTATTCTATCCCTGTCTTCCCAACTCGGATTTTCCGGATCATGACGAGCCACCTTCAAATATAGTGCGGCCAATATATCCATCATTGACAGCGTCCCGCCCGAGTGGCCGGATTTCGCCGAACAAAGCGATATCATATCCAGACCACGCATATAGTTAGCTCTTTCTTTTAACTCATCTATAGAATACTCTTTTCGAATTTTACCGGTTTTAGAATCTATCAGCGGCATGGTACCTCCGAGTTTGTGAAATTTGTAACTTTCCGGGGCAAATATATCAGATTGCGCCTGTGTGTCAACCCCTTTTAGGTCAACTTACTGAAGATTTTTTCGGCCCTTTTCCTAAGGCTTTCAAGCGATTTATTATTGAAAATGACAATATCCGCGCGGGAGCGAAGAACTTTGTATTTTAGCTGCGAGTTCAGTCGGATACGGGCTTCTTTCGGGGAGTAGCCTTTCTTAATAAGACGAGCCATTTTGATTTTGTCGCCGGCATGAACCAGAATAGTCTTGTCGACTTTTTTATCCCAGCCCCAGTTAATCAAAAGGGCGGCATCGATGACGACTATATTATTTTTTTGCAGGGCCTTTTTTGTCTGTCGAGATAATTCTTTTAACAGCAAAGGATGGACAATCCGGTTTAGTCTTTTCCTGTTTTTATCAGAGGCCAGCGCCATTTCGCCCAGTTTTCGCCGACGGAGTTTACAGGATGGAGTTAAAATACCCTGACCAAAAACTGAAACCAGTCTTCTCAAAATCGATTTATTTTTTTCGACAACGTCTCGGCCGATTTTATCGGCCGAGATAACATACGCGCCCATTTTTTTGAATACTTCAGCGACTTCGGTTTTGCCCGCGCCGATCTGCCCGGTGATACCAATCAGCATTATTTTGCGTCCAGCCAGTTATCGCCTAAACCGATATCGGCGATAACCGGGACTTTGAGTTTGACCGCTTTCTCCATTCCCTGCCTGACAATCTTTTCTAATTCCGGGATCTCGTCTTTATGAGCGTCAAAAACCAATTCATCATGCACCTGAAGAATCATCTTCGATTTCATCGTTTTCATTTTCTTATGAATATCAATCATAGCGACTTTAATCATATCCGCTGCGGTTCCCTGAATCGGCGTATTGATGGCGGTTCGTTCGGCAAACTGCCGAATCTGATAATTCTTGGCGTTGATTTCGGGAAGATATCGCACGCGATTGAATAATGTCTTAACATATCCATCTTTGCGCGCCGCCTCGATAGTGGCCTCCACATATTTTTTTATCCCGGGATAACGCGCCATGTATGTATCGATAAATTCTTTGGATTGCGCCACATCAAGTTCCGTCTGCTGTGACAAACCGTAAGCGCTGACACCATAAATCACCGCGAAATTGGCCGTCTTGGCCGCCCGCCGCATCCGGGGGGTGATATCATTCATGCTGACGCCGTAGACTTCAGACGCCGTTCGGGCATGAATATCCTGCCCGTTTTTAAAGGCTTCGATTAATGTTTTATCCTCGGAAAAATGCGCCAGGATACGAAGCTCGATTTGCGAATAATCGGCCACCAGCAGTTTATAATTCTCGTCGCGCGGAATAAACGCTTTGCGAATCTGCCGACCGATTTCGGTTCGCACCGGAATATTCTGTAGATTGGGATCGGTCGATGACAGCCGGCCGGTAGCGGCGATTGT
>CAYXTW010000034.1:0-9369 GCA_964467955.1 uncultured Ignavibacteriaceae bacterium
CACCCATATTTTCGGCCAGACATGACCGGGAATAATTGGCCGGATTATAGGTCGATGAAGCTCCTTTAGTTGAATATCCCAGGGTCGGGTCGATTGTCACCGGATAGACGGCCTCATCGAAAAATTTCTGCGGAACGGTAATTGTCATTATTCCGGTTTTCGTATTTATTGAAAGCTGGCACCAGGCTGTATCGCCGCCGCTGTCTCTTACTTTTGGTCGATAAATATGGAAGGCTTTGCCGGTGTTATATATTTCCTGGCTGCCGTCGAGCCGCGTTAAATTATTTTTCCGGGAAGCATGATAGACGGCGTAAGAACCGATAACCGAATCCGGCCGAAATGACATCGTATCGATATCTCTTAAAGTATCCTGGTAGGCGAAAATCAGACCTTTGGTTTGGATCGGATATTCGATATAATTCCGGACCGGCTTACTCTCAAAAATGATTTCCCATTCCAGATTGCCGTCTACCCTTTTGTACAACAAATGCCTGATATAATTATTTAATTTGATGTCGATACTGCCTGCGTTATTTACGGTACCTGTCGATACGCTGTCAACAACGATATCGCTGTCACCTTTCAAATCAATGGTAAACTCGCCTTCATCCCCCCATGCCGACAATTTTAGTTGCGGCTTAAAAGAAATGGCTGTGGAATCTCCGATTGTTGCCGTGAGGGCCCGGATGAGTACATTTTCCGAAATGTCGCTGCTGTCAAGCGGGATAACCACATACTCGGACGCATAATCCGTCAAGTGCACCATTATCAGGATAATACTGAATATAATAACCCGTAATATCTTCAATGATCTCTCCATGTTTAAATTTCCAGTTTATTCGACTACTTCGCAGGTTTTCGTTTTCCGGTAACCCGTTTGCCTTTGTCCGAAAGCTCTTCTTCACGGATTTTGTTAATCATCTCCCAGAATTTTTTTTCGGCCTTTCCGGTGACGGAAAGTTTGTTTTTCATTTCTATTACTTTCAAAAGATCACCCACTTTCACTTTGGAATTTTTATTCTTAAATCGTTTGAATAATTCATTCTCGATGAACTCGAGAATTTCCAAATCATTATGTTGTTCCTGCTTATCCGCACTTGTGCCTCCGGACATAATTATCCGCCCATCTCATAGATAAAAAAGTCGACGGAAACCGGGCCCGGCGCTGACGCATCCCGCGCGATCTTAAAGCCGGTGTTGGATTCTTCACCGATCAGGTACGCCAGATATGACGACCTCGGTCGAATAAGTACGCGCGGCGAATCGATCGACAACGGCAAATTGTTCCCGCGATAATCCACCAGATCGGTAAACCGAATATCCTGAGCCTCGCCGCCGATACTCGCCGTGCCGAATAAAAGACGACCCGTCGAGTCGACCTCCTCTTCGCCCAGGAAATAAAATTCGGCATCGCCGGCCAATCCCCAAACGAGAATGTCGCGCACCACCCAGAGTCGCCGGCCTTTTAAATATGTTAATGTGTGCATGAACTCTCCTTTATTAAGTATGTTTGGGACCGGTCAATCCGCTTGCCTGCGGCCTGAAGGCCTTCAGCAGATTCCGATAATCATCGCGATAACTTTCGGCCAGGCTCAACCACGCGCCGGCTGTCTGCCGACCCTCGTCACCGAACCTCAAATCGCTGATTGCCGCCATTCGACAAACTAGCGAAACGGCCAGACAGGTCGCCGCCGTTTGCAGAGTCAGATCGGCTCCGAACCGTTTCTGCGGATCGATAAGTTTTTCGACTATAGCGTTTGCTTCATAAACCGCTTCGGATATGTACTCGTCATTAAGCTGATTACAGGTCAACTCATAATCCACCAGAACCATTTGATCGGGCTGTATATTCCCCCCCGGCAGTCGGCGAATCATCCCCGATTGATAATTTACGCTGTAATCGACGCCTTCGGTATACGTCGAATAGTAATAATACCATACAACCACGATGCTGCCGGATGCGATCTCACCGTCAATCAATCGACTGATTGTTCCCCGCCCATTGTCAACGCTGAAGTCGATATTTTCCTTATAGATTATGCCCAATGAGCTATCGGATGCAGCCGTCATCGAATTCGCCACCAGTCGGCTGTTGGACAATGAGACAACTCCATCCCCCAGCGTGACCACTTCCGAGATCGGCGCATAGTTCTTGATTGCCTTGACAACCACGGAATTTTCGAAAATACCCCGTCCGGGAAGATTTACCCATTCAAGATCGGTAAACGTGACCGGGAAATCATTCTTCTCCCCGCCGGGGACTTCATCCAGATTAATATGTTTTCTGACTGTTTCCAGATTTGTGTACGACATTTATCTCTCCATTAATACAATTGCCCCGGCACTCGATACTGAACTGATCCGGGAACCAACCGGATCGGTCGTGAATTGCGTCGCGACAACGATACGAAGCCAGAAAAGCTCGCTCCCGGCGAGGCCTTTCTTCTGCCAATCAGGCGGCATACTCGAATAATCACTCCAGAGCAATAATTCCTTGTCGAGAGAATCAAAATTATAATTTTCCCCGGCCGGAGTAAAACTGACCCAGTCGGTCCCGTTATAATATTGCCAGCTCATGACCCCGCCTGACCCGGCCGTAGACAAAATAATTTTCAAATAGTGAAATTTACTCTCCGATCCAAGATACAGGGCATCGCCCACCTCAGTGAATATCGCCCCGGAATCGGGATGATATACATCACCGGGGGTATCATTACCCGCAGCTATCGTCAGATCGCCGTAATCGGCCACGACCGAATTATAGCATAGGACCTTACTGAAAATGCTCTTTCCGGGATCCAGAATAGCCGGATTGGAAAAGGTCCTGCCCGCTTTTCGACTGTAAAGGATTTCTGCCTGATTGTTACCGAAATCGGATAAGTAGATTATATAGGGACAATTTTTATAAAAATTCAGTTGTGGAAATTCACCGCCGTCATTGTCGATATCGTATATCCCGCTCCAGCTATTCCCGTCAAATTCACCATAACTGATTTTGTCGTGATCGAACACGACGCCAAGCCGATTATCCCCCGATACGGCGGCGGCAAAGTTGAAATCGAATCCGCTTCCGTTCGCGATATCCGTCTCATCATCGAATAAAGAACCGTTGATATGTTTTCTCCGGTAGGCGATTTTCGATTCACCCGAAGTATAGATGACATACAAATATGAGCTCATCATCAATGATTTCGAATAAGCCGATAAAGCTCCGGACGATAAATCATATCCGTCATCCGATGGTCCGCTGCCCCAGGTGACGCCATCGTCATCCGAGTACTTGGCATGGACGTAGTACAAAGGTGATGCATACCTGCTCCATGAAACCCAGAGTCGACTGCCCGGTTGAATCGTTATCGACGGATAATAATTGTCATCGGCGTTATAAATAGTATTCAATGAACCGACCGACCAATTGCCGCCGGAATATGTCAATTTGCGAACAACCAGACTATGACTCGAATCAAGCGTATATACAAGATGAATGTTATTGTTTTCATCCATAACGGCATCAAAGGGGAAATCGGCGCTGTCGCCGACGATATTGGAAAGCGAATTCCATTCGGTATACGGGTAATCGGCATGGGTCAGTTTGATATCGGTCGGCGAGGTTTGCGCCAGAATCACTATTCTTCCGGCGTACTGCCCTGATGTAACTCTGAAAATTCGTTTACCCGGGCTGATCCCGGCTTTGAATGTTGCACTGCTATCGGTAAGATATTTCTGCATGTTATTCCTCTTATTGTCGGCCCGAAAAATTATCCCGGGCCGACTTAAGTAATCGATTAAGAGAATACCGTATCAAGTATTACGGACGCCCCCTGAATCACTTTGGCATAAGCCACCGATTCGGAGATTACCGCCTCCTCGAAACGCTGCTCGATAACCTTATCGTACTCAACCATCAGCGGCTGAGTGACCACCTCCTCGACCGCAAAGCGCGAATCCAATCCGATAATCAAATCCGTGGAGATTTCGTCACAGCGTACAAGCCGCGCCCCCAGCGGGCTGAACAACTCACCCTTGCCCTGGAAGCGATAACCGGCCAGCGGGTCCTTGAATTCGTCCAGCGTCAGAATTCCCTTCAACTGCGAGATGTGACACATGATTGTGTTCATCTCAAACGGTTCAAACTCCGCCCACAAAGTGATCAGATCATCATAACCCAAAGTCCCCGATGAAGCGGCGTTGACCGTAGCGGCCGGATTGGAGTTTCCGTCACCGTCTTTGATGCAGTTAGCGACCAGTCCTATTTTATCGGTCTGCAGTTTGAATCCGATGTACCATAACAGGACACGAAATTGCGCCGTTGTCCGATACCGCAATGATTTGTAGCTGGCTTTCAATCCCAGGCCGTACTCCGGAACGTTGATGGAATGGTTTTGTTCGGTCACCAGCAACTGCGGTATCTCGCTGCCCTCGCCGACCGGGCGAAGCGAAAACCGGTCGGTCGTCGAAGTATCGATATGAAAGGGAGTGTACCGGTTGTTGTTGACGGTCGTCGAGTTGGCGACAATCGCCGACAATTCGGGCCGCATCGCCTGCCCCTTTTTGATTTCCCGGAGCATGAATTCCGGCATCAGCACCGGTGCCTTCTGATAAAACTGATCGACCAGCGTCGGATTTTTGCCACCCAGCCTTATGCCGGCCAGAGCCAGCTGTCTCTCGAAGGCATCAAGCGGTGAGCCGTCCGGCGACGGATCATATTCAGGCGTCTCCAGGAGTTCACTCAAAGTCATACCCCGGCTCTCCGCCTCGAGATATGTCTCCTTATCCACGGTAATTTCTGCAGTCCGGCTGAGATCGACCGTGCCGCTCAATTCCCGCCCGGAAAGGTCGGCGCCGGGATTTTCCGTTACCATGGTCTTCTTAAATTTTTCAAAATCCACAGCATCCTCCTTTAATTTAAAAGAATAGTACAATCGGTTGTGCCGTTGACTTCCAGAACCGTCCCGCGGGCGATATTGCCGCCGGCGGGATCATCCCCGGTCAAGGACGGGGCCTGCTTGACCGTACCTCCGCCAGCGCCCACCACCCGATCACCCACGGTCGGATATGTACTTGACGTCGCCAGTTTGCAGATACCCCCGATTTGCACCGTCGCCTTTCGTTCACCGGCGTCATTGTCGGTGAGCGTAAGTGCGATCAGTTTACCCAGAAGGATAGACTCATCATCACACGGGCCGACTTCATAATTCCCGGTAAGCTTGACCGCCTTGCCGATATCCGCATCGACCAGGTCATCGCTGCCGGTCGTTTGATGGATACTGAATGTCGCCAGCATCGGCGCCACCGTTTCCAGATTTTGTTCTCGTATTGTCATATTTTCTCCTTTTTTCACGTTTACGGGCGGGAATAATCCCACGATGCCCGGGCTTAAAATCCCACAATTATATTTTGTGCTGACTCCAGTCTTTTTGACTGCCGAACCGATCGGGATATGTCATATACCTGAAACTGGCCGGAAAACTATCTCTGAATCGGGCCGCGACCCGACCATACAATTTGACCAATTCACCCGCGTCGATATCTTTAACATCACCGGATAAATCGGATAGTATCTGCATATCGCCCTCATTGTGACGACACGTCATAACCGCTTTCAGCATCCCCGCAATGCGATTGCGATATTCGCCCTTGATAAACGCCAGTTCGGCCGAAATCTTTTCGTGAGCGTCGCAGGTCTTCCGCATATCACCCAAGACCGTCCTCAGATTATCGAAATCGATTAACTCGATCGATTCGTCTTCCAGACTTTTTATAATCGTACTTACTATGCTTTTGTTTTTATTTTGTTCTTTCACTTTTTATCTCCCGTTTTCCATCAGATAATACTCTATCCGACTTAACCGCGATTCGATATTGTTTTTGAATTCAAAAAATTCATCCTTGCTGACCCGTCCCTCGGTAATGACCACTTCCAGACGGGCCAGCTTTTTATCCAGCGTCTCGACCAGGACTGATTCCGCCTTTTCGGCCAGTTGTATTTTGATCGAACCGATCGTGGTAAAGTAGGCCGCCGACATACCCAGCAGGACAAGTATAATATTAACGAGCGGGCGACCTATAAACGTCGCAAGCGATAAATGATTTTTAATCTTCATGATTACCCTCCGGAAATCTGCCGATATCGAGCCGGTAGAAAATCCGCTCGTTCCGCCCGTTTAATATGATCGGCTTGAGCACAAAGCGACCTTTAAGAAATCCCTGAAGATTGTACGTCACCGAATCGCCTCGCACTTTTTTGTCAATTATCGTTCCTGATCCGCAGACAATCAGAGTCTGCACTTCACTTTTCGCTCTGGATTCGGCGAGCAGCCGACGTCCGTCATTAATCAACTCGGCCAAATAGCCGCGTAACAAGAGACAATCTGAATCATCATCGATCCGAAGGACGACTCCTTCTTTTCCCATTTCAAAAACGCCGTATGTCGGGGCCGATAATTCCGCCGGTTTTGCATCCAAAAGATATGCAATATCAATATTATCCGAATAAGAGCCGGATATATCGATTATTTTAGGCTGAACCAGCCTGAGATTATTTCCGTTGCGGCCAATCGAATAAACTTCGACTTCAACCAGGTCGCCCTCGTCCAGATCAAAATCGGAACTTATTACGGCGGAAATCGGAAGACGTTCTTCGTTGCTGATACCATGCAAGCAGTAATAGGCTTTCTTACCCTGCATCTTTTTACCATGTATGCGCAGCGGTATAATTTTCCGGTGGGTGTACAAATATCCGATCGGTAACGAACAATCGAATATTTCAATTCCATAACGAGTTCCGTACCGATTCAAACACTCCTCAAGCCTTCCGCCATTGACCTTTTTAACCGGAATAAGCATTTTCGAATCATCTTTGAACATTTCTTCCAGAAGGGATCGTCGCTCCGAAAATATTTCGGCGACGGCCTGCCGATCATGATGCAGCAAATCATAAATCTTAAGCTCGACTCGCCGAACATTCGTTTTTTCACCTTTCAATAGATTCAGTACTTCATACACCGGCAGGCGTGATTTCCCGCGAAAACCGATTAGACGGCAATCAAGTGTATATTCGCCCTTGGGCCATTCTGTCCCGGCCGGATAATCGGACAATATTTTATTTTCGATCATTGTCTTGTCCGCATTCAGCAATCTGATGGTCTCTCCTGTTTTCTCGAGGATAACATCAAGAGATTCATAGGCCGGCATGACGAAGTAATCTTTCTCCTTATCGAGGCGGTTCAGATCCCAGATGCGATATTTGATTGGTTTTTTATGTTCTATACCGATTGACAATTCCCTGATATCTTCTTTCGCCGGAATAAATAGATTCCCTGTTATCGAAGTCTCGTGCACCGATCCGCGATATACCAGGGATACTTCCAGCACCTTTTCGATCTGGCGATAATTAAAAAACGCCTCTTGTTGTTTGCCGGCCTCGGTATCATACTTTTTGAACGGTCGGTGACGGCAGTCCCGGATATCGGAACCGCAAATGGAGCATTCCGGGAATCTGAAAACAAAACTTATCGAGCATTCCTTGTAAATGCCCCCGTCGATATTTTTCCTGAGGTCCTCCCCCTTGTCGGAATTTTTCAGCCAGTAAAAATACACTTTCACCCAGTTACGGCCGTCGCGTTGTTCCTTTTCGGCATAAAAGGTCCGGGCAATGGGAAGACTATCCTTGCGATGTCCCACCAGAACCGGGCAATCGACCAGAAGCCTGATAATACAATCATGCTCTTCGACCGGAAATCTGCCGCCATAGCTGTTGACCTCGTCTGATAGTAAGTACATCGCCCGGATATAAATGTCATCAGGTCTTATCGCTTCCGGGGGTCTGATATTTTCATTGATTTTGTCAATCAGACCATCGGGAAGCGATTGGCCCTTTTCGATCAATGACGCCGTGATTTTGCCAATTAGATTCTCCATTTCACCTCCAATACAAAAGCGCCGCTAATCGTATTCACCATCGATTTGATGCAAAAATTGATAATACATGTATGCAATTTCATTCATTCTTTGAAAATAGTATGGGGCATAGCCAATACCCGGAGTGGCGTAAGCTTCAAATTACCAACGACTTATATGACGTTCGCGTTGGAAGACGGGGCGGCACACCGCTTGCTCAATCATATTGGTGAATAATTGAAAGGAAAATCGGATACAGATATGGTTGTCTACAGAAAAAAGAAAAAAAGCTGGCCCAAATGGGTTCTGGCGGCCATTGTTTTTATAGCCGCCATGTGTGTAACATTCAGCGATTTATCCGGCTCCCTTCATCTTTTCTAATCGGAATAGATCGCTTTTCGAAATGATCGCATTGGGCAATCAGTAAAACAAAGACGCCACCGCGATGTCACATAAATGGCCTGTATTCAGAAATGAATACAGGCTGTTCTATATTGTACCATACCGCGGCCGAATCAACGGCGCATCCGGCTTATACAACGGCCAGATGGCCAGCGCCAGCGCCATCATACCGTCGCAGGTGTTATTATCATCCCATCTGGCCGCACGTAATTCGTCTTCCAGCGACCACACTCGCCCGTTTTCGTCGGGCAGTTCCCAGCGTTCATAGAAAATCCGCCCCATACTGTGAAACAACTCCAGATTGGTCAGTAACTCCGCCTTGGATTTGGCTGTAAATATGAAACTTGTCGGATTATAATCAGCCAATTGCGAGACAATCACGTCACCCAACCCGGTCGCGTCAATTACCAGACGACCCGGATGCATACGCTGTTGTTTTCTGATCGCCTCCAATATTATATTCCAGTCCCATTTTTTTAATCGGGATAATTCTACTACTGTACAGATGCCGTTAATGACTTGCATCGTAATTCCGACCGTCGCCGTCTTTTTCCGCGCCAGATCCCAGCCGGAAATGTAATAACCGTTACCACCTCCCGATTCGTGTCCCTCATCTGTGTCTTTCTTTTTTATCAATGCGGCATCAATATATTTCCCCGGTAAAATTTCCCCGCCGGAATCGACAAATTGCCCCATGATATTTTGCGCCACTCTTTTATCACTTAAATACTTTATCTGCACCTGAATATAATCTTGCGATATATATTGATTTTCACGCGAATCACCGCTTTGCACATAAGCGTCTTCGGTTCTTTTCTTGAGTTCGCGCATCTTTTGATAAAACCAGTTGCGCCCGTTCGGTGTCGAAACAAGATCGAGTTTCCCCCGTCGATCCGCCAGTCGCATCTTAATGACTTCATTGACTACATACTCGGCTTCATCTTCAAAAGCGACCTCATCGAATATAAAAAAGTCATAATCATTCCCCAGAAGATACTCCCCCCGACGCTGTGTGGAGCGCGCCTCGATCAGCGTCCCGTTGCCGAGAAGGATACGCGGATACGGCGT
>CAYXTW010000034.1:9469-31272 GCA_964467955.1 uncultured Ignavibacteriaceae bacterium
ATTTTCCTGCTGCCCGCTGTTATGCAGCCATTTTGCCTGACCGGCGTGCGGTATTATACCCAGAAATTTTTCCGCAAAAAAGGGAATATCCTTTACCGCCCGCCGCCAGTCCGAGCGGGAAAATAGCCTGCCTATAACAATTCTCCCGTTTTTTGAAGGGCCGCTTCTTTGCTGATAAGGCCATTTGTGTACAATTTGATAAGATTGTCTACTTGACCCCTTTCAATATCAGCCTGTTCGGTCGCCAGGTATGTAAGACGGTTATCGAAGACAAATCGACATTTGCATGTCAATCCCTTAAGCGCCAGTTCGATATTGCCCAACCATTCCAGGAAACGTGACGTTTGACTTTGTATCGACACCACCTGTCGCATGACCAGATCATACTTGAATTGAGCCCAGTTATGCGTCGTACCGTAACTGTATCCCAGCATGAAAGGTGCGAGATTTGTTCCTGCACAAATTTCTTCGACCATCGTTCGATGATTCAAAAACCAGGCACTGGTGACGCCGTGAACGTTACGCGGGCCGATGTATTCAATCCTGACATTATCCCACGTGACCGGATTATCTTCCGGATCGGCGCCCTTGATCATCGACATCGTTTCGTCGAAATATTCATTCATCCGGTCGACATAGGCATTATCCGATTCACCCGACTGCTTCTCCGGCGGCGTGATCTGGACATGCAGCCGATGATACCCGGCATTATGCGTCGTTCGGCGCATATCATCGATCAACTGCTGCTCGATATAAGCGACAAAAGGCACCGCGCTCAGAATCGACCTTCCAATGCCGTGGTTAACATCGGTATTCAGGCCAAAATAATAAAAATCGTCACCGTCCACCCTGATATCACGGCCGTCTTTCTGGACGACGAAATAATCACCAAAATTCCGATCCTGTTTTAACCTGAGATAGGCCGGATCGATCGGCATAAATCTTTCGACACCGGTCGCATCGCGATTGATAATCGCAAAACCGGCAAACGCTCCGTCGGTAAACAACGAATCAAAAAACAGCGGCAAAAAGGACTCAAGACCGGCCATCTTATGGTAATTATACGGATAAATCCGAAGCTTCATTTCCTCGAGAAAATCCAGCGCCCATACCTTTTCCCCGTCCGATTTCGAATCGATAATTTCGTACCGCCCGGGGGCGGACGCCAGCCGGCTCCAGGTCCAGATGCATGAATTCAACAGCGGTATATTATCCCGCAAAAAACGGTACAGATCAAGCCTGAATTTCTGCGGTTGACCGACCCAATCATGCCAGATAAACCGGCCCGAGCGTTTTCCCCTCTGCTTGAGCCAAAAGGATGAAAGGTCGATTGGGACTTCAGGGCTGATTACGCCGGATGTTTTGAGCTTTTTAGCAATTGTCTCTTTACTTTTCTTCATTTCCACCTCCTTATAACAAAGGGGGGAGGTCCGAAATAAACACCGATTCAGTTGCGATTTTGTAATTTTCTCTGTCGCGGGCAGAATGTAATTCCGATAGAATAATCCTCTTTAATATGATTATTAGATTGTAACTCAACAACATAGCTTGAATATAAAAGTATCTCTGGAGCAAAAAACCAATTTTCATTTTCTTTGCTGACGCCCTTGACAGCTACCGTTTTTTTCGTATTTTGCGACGCAATTTGAAAAGGCTGTTGAACTTAAAAATGGGATTGTATAGTGTCTACCAACGCCTTTAAGAAATATATCCTGTCCGGAATCGCTAATGGGCTTGCCTTTATACTGCTTTCGGCATTATTCCTGGCCTGCGGCTGCGGCGTCAACAGCAGCAAAAGCATCGTTTTTAAAGCCGAAAAACTTTACCGGAATGCGGAAAAAATCAATGATATAGCTGTAATCAAGCCGGAATTGATCGACCAATCGCTGAAAAACAAAATCAAGGACGCCTACTATCAAGTCACCGACTATTGCTGGAGGAATATCGATTCGCTTCCGATGACGAAATTCCCCGATGAAAGAAAGGACCTTGAATCTATCGGTTTTTTGGCAACCAATCGCTTGGTTCAGGTGTTTACCGAAGAAGAAAAATTCGATTCGGTTATCCTTGTTATCAGGCAGCTTCAGAATTTTACCAATCTCGAGGGCAAGGCGCTTTTATCCACGGAATTAAGTCTGGCGCGCGCATTACAGGCCAGAGCCGATTGGGGCGGCGCCATGAATATCTATCGCTCATTGATAGATACTTTTTATCCTCCGGTCGATAATAATAATGAGATTATCTTCAAAGTCATAAACCTTCCCCTTGAAATTGTCAGAATGTATAATCTTCTTGATGATGAGCAACAGGTGGCCATACAGAGTCAGTCGGCCGAAAATTACTATAAGCGACTTATCAGAGAATGGCCCAATTCTTCTCTTGAGACTGCGGCCCGGAGTAATCTGGCGCGATTATATCACAACGAGAAAAAGTGGGATAAATCAATTGAAAATCTAAGTCTTATCAAAGATTCAACCGGCGCCGTCAATATCGAGGCCGCGATTATGATTGCCAGTATCACCGCCGCCGGCAAGAAAGATTATAAGGCTGCAATCCAGATGTATAACGATTTGCTGGGACGGATCAAGGATACATCATTATATCCGAACATAATGTTGCGCAAGGGAATCGTCCTGTATGAGAACAAAGACTACGTTGGATGTCGAAAGCTCATGATGCAGATAAATGATGACTATCCCCTCTTTTATCAATACCATGCATTGCCGCAAAAATATACGGCTTTAAGCTTTGAGAAACTCGGTAACTGGGATCGGGCCGAAAACGAATTCCGATGGCTTATTGACAATTACCCGACATCCGAAGCGGCCTTTGATGCCTATTTAGAAATCGCCGGACATTACGAGAAAGAAAATAACGAAAAATTCGCCCGAAATTGGTACGAACAGGCTGAAGATTTCTATAACCGTATGGCCGGACGTTATTCCGGCACTGCTGTCGAGGCCTCGGCCATTTCTTATTTGGCCGAAGTCGCCAGGCGCCGCCAAAAATGGGATAAATCGGCCAAACTTCTGAAGAGTATTTACGATAAATTCCCCAAATCCAATATCGGTCAGCAATCAATAGTTAGCGCCGCCGCAATTTATCGCGACAAGCTTAACGATTCCCGGAAAGCCGATTCGCTTATTTCCCGCCTTAAAACGGAACTATACCCTGATAAAGAGAGTAAAAATATTAACATTATAACCGAAAATAAAAGTTAGAAACTATAACGTGGGTAATATGGAGGTAAAATGAACTCAAAAAACACGCTTCTAATGGCGCTGGCTATCCTGCTGTTGTTCGCCGCCAACCTGCTGGCACAGAATGACAAATTCGGAAAGGTAGACACGCTCTACGTCGAGCCATATAACATCGACGGCCACAACTGGGGTGTAAATGTCTTTCTGGTAAACGACGAAGACTTAATCGCTCTTCAAATACCACTGACTTTCTCGGCCGGGAAGAAAAACCGCATTGTCGCGGATTCAACCGTTTTCAAAGGCGGTATTGTCGAGAATTTCAGATTTAAGCTGGCCCGTGTGGACACTGCCACTCAGTGCGTGACAATCGGCCTGATTAATGATCTGGGCGGCCCGATTCCGCCGGTTCCTCCCGGACGCGGCAGATTGGCCACCATTTTTATTTCGTCTCTCGACGATAAACCGATCGCATCATTGTCGGTGGATACAACCACGACTCCGCCCAGTAATGACCTGCAATTGGTGCATCCGCCTACCGACGGCGTCGTCCCGGCTTTTGTTGTCAAAGCACCTGAAAAGAAGACAGAAAAATAAGTCGAATAATCGAATAATTTTGAAAAGCCCGATGAAGTTCAATCGGGCTTTTTTATTACTTTTTATAGTAGGTTTTCAGGATTTCCTGACGTTTCTTAATCAGGTATTTTTTCAATTTTTCTTTCAGGTCACCGGATAGTCGTTCCCTGGCATAGAATTCCTTGTAGAGAGCCCGCTCGTCAAGCTTAAAGCTCTCTTCCAGACCGGCTTCCCGCGCTAACTGCGATATGGCCAGAAAAGCTTCTTCATCGCCGCTTTTGCTCGGAAAAGCTTCGCTTTCCCTGACTGACAGCGTAATACTACCCGCATCTGCCATAATATTGGTAATATCCGCCTCTTCGCAATATCTCACTATATCCTGCTTAAGCGCTTTCAATTCCGACTCCAGAATCTTTTTCTCGTTGTTCAGTTTTAGATATTTATCGGCCAGATCCCGACCCGTTCGGGCATCGAATTCGATATCAATCTCTTCATCCAGTGTCAATTTATGCCGTTTGGCCGGGCACAACTCGAAATAAACGCACCAATCACAAATGGCCCCCTCCTTCGGCGGAAAATCATCATTGGCCTGCGCCTGTTCGATCTCGAGAATCTTTTGATACGTCCGATAGCGAATTTCCTCAAGTCGATTATTATCCATCGTCGTCGTCATCGTTACCCCCTGTCGGAGAAAAAACTGCTTGAGCCTGATATCCTTAAAATCCGGCCAGGTATGCATCACGCCGAGTTGATACAATCCCATCTGCTCGTCATTGTCGAAGGCCTGCTGTGATGGCAGCGATGTTTTCGTCTTATAATCGATTATTTCCACCAGCCCGTTATTATTCCGCGAGATTCTGTCGATCCGGCCGCTGATGCTGAATCGCCCGCCCGGGTCAAGGGGGAAATTGATGTTTTTTTCCAGCGCGATAACTTCGCCCTCTTCGAAGGGATGCATCATGTCATAATATTTCTTGAGAGCCTCGGAACCGACTTTGATATAATCATCGACCCCCAGGCCGTCCCGGGTGACTTTTATCTTTTCAATATCCGGGCCTTCCCAGCATTCATTATAGAACTTGAGCATTTCGTCCGGAGTTTGTATCCGGCCGTTTCTTTTTAATGTATATAATTTTTCCAGTACACGATGTACCGCATTTCCCAGAAACAACTCCACCCCCACCGGTTTCTCGACCGATGCTTTTTCAATGTATTCAAATTTATATTGCCGAGGACAGGTATTGAAGGTTCCGATTTTGGAGTTACTATACGAGCGCGCCATAACACCTCCTCAAGATAATTACGCTTTGTATAGTATAGAATCTTTATTGTCCAAAATCAATCACATAAAAAAAGCCCCGCCGATGCGGGGCATTTGGTTTGGTCAAACTTATCAAATTTTATGGTAAACTGAAATTCAATCCCGCAACGAAGCTGTTGTATTTGGTCGCTTCTTCCGGCGTGCTTATCCAATTCATGCGAAATTCGGCGCTGAACGAAAGCGGAAACATCGGAACTTCTAAATCGACACCACCGACCAGATGATAGCCCAGTCTGGTCGTATTTCCGGGAACCTCAACGCCATAGGTACTTAGTGACCATCCGGACGGTACGGCAAAATCGTAACCCAGCGAATGCGTTGCCATTCCGGCCCCGGCGTACGGAGAAATCGGCTTTAATTTAATCGGATAAACGACCGATGCCGAAAACAGCAAATCCCGCTGTGAGATTTCCAGGCTTTCACCCGACCAGCTATAAGAATTTTTCTTCCAGGCATATTCGCCAGTGACTATAAGATCAAACATCGGCAGGGTCGACACTCTCACATGCAGACCACCGATCGGCATTTGATCTGACTCATAGCCGGGCGTCGCGAAACCGGGCTGATCGAAATTGGTCACCAGGCCGCCCCTTAAGCCCAACGAAACACCGGTCAAGGCGAAAGCAGGAACAGCCAGAAAAACCAAAAACAGGGTTAACAGCAGTTTTTTCATAAAACCTCCCAAAGTTTCAGTTATTTATTTATATATCGACATCATCAGGTATCATCTTGATGTATAGATTAATAATCTCCGCTGCGCAATTCTTGCCCACAATCCCGAAAAAATTACCGGCCGATAGGCCGGTAGTAAAGGCTTTTACGCTAAACGGGCGTCAAAGCATTCCGAAATTGGCGCTAAGGGTAAGACTTATAAAATGCGATTTCACGTCCTCGGTTTTAATCCAGTTAATACGGCCCTCTCCGGTAATTAATATGGGAATGATGGGCAGATTTAGATAAACGCCGCCGATTAGCTGATAACCGAATCGGGTATCGTCAGCCGGTATTCCGATTGTTCCCCATGATCCTTTGCCGCTGAAAGCCAGAGCATGCGAAGCAACTCCAAGTCCGACATAGGGAGTTATCAGACGCGATCTATAAACCGGATAAACAGCCGACGCCGTCAACGCCAGATTATGAACCGTGAATTCAACATTTTCAGAGGTGGCAGGGATTTTGAAATCCTTTGATTTCCAGTAATAATCAGCGGTAAATATCAGATCTATTTTCGGCAGCGCCCCGAATTTGAACTGCAGACCGATAGTATTCATCTTATCAATATCAAGTCCGTCAATCCTTTTCACTGCGGCCAGATTGACATCAGTGGCCACACCTCCCCGCGCACCGACAGCTATACCGACGATGGCAAAAGCCGGCGAAGATATTAACAAGAAAATCATAATTAATATGACTTTTTTCATCTTATTGACCTCCTTGCGATTGCGGCGATTTATCTTCTGAGGTGGTTGTGTCTTTGACCTGCAAATTATTTATAATCGAATTCAATTTTTCCACTTCCGCCCGGGCGGCAGCGGCAAAATCCTCACCCTGCGAGGCATACAATACGCTCCGGGAAACATTGATCAAAGCGGTCTTTTTAAAATCGGCCGTACCCATCTGTGCCGCCCTCTCTAGATTGCCTCCCTGCGCACCGACGCCGGGAATTAAAATCGGAACATCACCGGACACCTGCCTGATTTCCCTTAATTGCTCCGGATGCGTCGCCCCGACGACCAATCCGAAATTTCCCTCTTTGTTCCAATAGGCAACCTTCTCGGCGACGTACATATAGACCGGCTTATTGAGCACGTGCAAAAATTGAAAATCACGACTTCCCGGATTCGACGTCAAACACAAAATAAAAGCCCCCTTGTTATCGTATTCCAGAAAAGGCCGGATCGAATCATAACCCATATATGGATTCAATGTCACCCAATCGGCCTTAAGATATTCGAATATGGCCGAAGCATAATGCGCGGCGGTATTTCCAATATCCCCGCGTTTGGCATCGGCAATAACAACTGTATCTTTCGGAACCTTTTCGATTATCTTTCTCAGAAGCGAAAATCCATCGGCGCCAAGCTCCTCGAAAAAGGCCAGATTCGGCTTGAACGCCGCAACTATGTCGGAGGTTGCCTCGACTATGGACACCGCGAAATCATACATCCCTTTAATACTCGATGCGTAATCCGGCGGGATTTTTTTCCTGTCAAGATCCAGTCCGACACATATCATCGACTTTTTCAGCTCCTGAATTTCTTTCAATTTACTGGCTGCACTCATGAATATATCCTCACCTTGCCGATCAATTCCTTAATACTCCCAATCTTACTCTTTAACAAATAATTTTCCAAACCTTTAATTATTTTAACCGGCGCATCCGGCTCGATAAACAATGCCGTCCCCACCTGGACGGCCGATGCCCCGCAGAGGAAAAACTCCACCGCGTCGCGGTGGTTCATAATTCCGCCGATACCGATAATGGGAATCTTGACCGAATTATACACTTCATGAACTAGCGCCAATGCTACCGGCTTTATTGCCGGGCCCGAAAGACCGCCCGTATTATTGCTCAATCGAGGTCGGCGGGTTTCGATATCGACCGCCATCCCGACCAGAGTATTTATAAGCGAGAGACAATCGGCGCCGCCGCTTTCACAGCCGCGCGCGATTTCCGAAATATCGGAAACATTCGGCGATAGCTTGGCAATCACCGGCCGCGGAAAGACCTTCTTAATTTCCCTGACCGTTTCTTCCGCCAGTGATGCACTCCTGGCGATTTCCATCCCCGATTCGACATTGGGACAGGAAAAATTAAGTTCAACCATATCCGCCCGCGGACAATCGGCCAACCGACCGCAAATCTCGATATACTCCTGTTTTTTGGCCCCGGCGACATTAACCACTACAATGATATTGAATTTTTCGAGATATTTCAGCTTTTCCTCAATAAATCGATCAACACCCACATTGGCCAATCCGATGGCGTTAAGCATACCGGAATCGGTTTCGGCCGTACGTGGCGGCGGATGACCTTCACGCGGATGTATTGTAATAGATTTTGTAACTATTCCGCCCAAAATATTGAGAGTGAAAACGTCGGCCAATTCTTCGCCGTATCCGCATGTCCCTGACGCCGTCAATATTGGATTTTTAAATCGGACCCCGGCGATGTCAATTGTCAGGTCGGGCTTCATAGAATCACTTCGCCAATATTATAAACCGGTCCTTCGCGACAAACCCGCGTATAACCGCCACGCGTCAGAGGACGAATACATCCCAGACAGACTCCGATCCCGCATGGCATCGGCGCTTCCAGAGATAATTGACCCGGCATCTGCAACTCACCTGCAAGTTTGTCTATGGCCTTTAACATTCCTTCCGGCCCGCAGGCATACACCCGCCGGTGACCGTCAATATTCGGCAGCTTACTTTTTATCGCCTCCGAAATCAATCCCTTGAAACCGGCGGAACCATCATCGGTCGAAAGATACAATCTTACTCCCAGGCGTTTAATCCTTTTAGTATCGGCCAAATCCGACCTTGAGGTGGCACCGTAAAAGAAAAATATTTTCTCTTTTCGATACCCCTTCTGCATCAACTCTTTGGCCAGCGCATAAATCGGCGGCATACCGAGCCCGCCTGCCGCTAATATCAAAGTTTCATGTTTTGATGGCAACTTAAATCCGGTCCCCAGCGGCCCCATAATGTTAAGCTGGTCCCCCTTTTTCATATCGGCCATGGCGGCCGTGCCCCGACCGAAAGTCTTGAATAATATTCCTAACGTTCCCGCTTTAATATCTGTCTCGTAAACCGAAAATGCCCGCCTGAAAAAGACGTTGCAGCCCGGTATCAATATATGCACGAATTGCCCCGGCTTTATGAACCTGACCCGCGAAAACGGCCCCATTTCGAAAAAGAAAATGCCGTTTCCCAGATTTACACTCTTTATAATTGAGCTGTTTTCAACGACGATTTTGTTCATTGCAAACTGGTTGGCAATGTGATACTATATTTAAAAGCAAACCATGAATCCCTCAACTCAGGCGGTATCCAGTATGTATCAAAATGAGCCGACATCACCGTCTCCATGGCTTCCTCATTCAATGCTTCGGATGGTGACGGTGTTACCAGCCTGATATCCGCGATATCGCCGAAGGCGTCAATTTTTATCTGAAAACATAAATCCCCGTAAAAGGCCACGCTGTACGCCGCCGTGGGGTAAATAAATTCTTTATCATATCGTTTCGGCGGGTGGCCAACGAGTTCAATTCTATTGCCGTCAGGATCGGTCTGACATCTTTCTTCGGCCGTTATGATTTTCACCGTCGTATCCGCTTCACTCTCCTCAGTAGATTGACTGACCCCTGTGGTATCCGGCGCTACCGCTTCATCATACACTTTTTTTGGCTTCTCGGTCAGTTTACTCTCCGCCTCGCGGCCATATTCAGTATCGGGAAACGAATCGGCAAAATAGGCATACTCGAAATAAAGCGAAGAATCTCCCGGGCTTTCGTAATTTTCGGTTACCCACAGAAGCGCAAATCGGGCCTTCGTATTAAGTTTGGAGCGGGGGAAACTGTCAGCCACAAACCTGAAATAATATTCTGCCGAATCGAGATTCTGATTATTAAAAACGAAATCTTCGGCTTTGTTATAATATTGGGAAGCATATCCGCTGTCGGCAATGGTGCCCGACAATCCGAGAAGATCGATCGCCTCCGGAATATAATCCGATCGTGGATATTCCTTCAAAACGACTCTAAGGACCGAATCATAACCAAGCGTGTCATCATAAAAATCACGGCGAAGAAGGCCAATGGCTATCATCGCCTTGGGGGCCAGATATGATTCCGGAAAGTTGTCGACCAGATATTTAAATTCCTGCAGCGCCGAATCCGGTTTTCCCAGTTGCGTCAGGTACAATTCGGCCAGAAGATATTGAGTCTCCGCCGCCTGATCAATATCTTCGAGAGTTGCCGACGTATCCAGTTCCGTCCGATTTAAATATGTTTCCAGCTTGCCTATATTTGAAGATCGCTCCAGAGCATCCTGATAAATTTCAGAACGCGTCCCCGCAGATTTGGCAGCATCATAATACTCTTTGGCTTTTTTATAATCTTCATAGTCATACTGATAGATTAGACCCAAATCATAATTGGCCATTGCCCCGACCGGACTTCTCTCGTTTTCCAGAATAATTTCTTCATAAACCTCAATAGCCAGCGATAACTCCTCGTTCCATTCATACCCCTGCGCAATCTTCAACTTTACGGCTCCCAGCGAATCAAAATAAGTCTCATCATCGGCCAGTTCGTTGAAACATTTCATCCCTTCTTCAATGTCATTCATAAAATAATAACATTCACCCGCTCGATATTTGGCCTTATATCTATCCTGGGTAGAGAGTTCAAAATCCAGAAGCTCCAGATAATTATTAAGCGCCTTTTTGTATCTGAAACGATTAAAATAGCTGTCAGCTATATACATTTTGCCGACAGCCTTATCCTCGTCACCACCCAGCGAATCTATAAGGGAGCTAAAATAAGATTCCGCCTTCGAGTAATCCTTGTTTTCGAAATAGTATTCACCCAAAGCCAGGGCCGCTTCGGCTCGAATCTCTTCGTCCCGGCTATCGGCAAAGAGATCTTCAAACAAGGACATCGCCGTCGCCTCTTCACCCAACTTCAATCGCGCCTTGGCAAGATATAACCGTGCGTCCTTGATATATTTCGAATCCGGATAGCTGACAACCAGTTCACGTAGCCTTTTCTCGGCCTTGGCATAGTCCTCAGTATAATAGTGCGATACACCGTTTATATATAAGGCATCATCATACCACTTCGAGGTCGGCCACTTTTCGATCACCTTGTCCGTTTTCAATATCGCCTTCTTGTAGCCGGCCGCCCCGACACGGGCCGCACCCTGCCGCCCGGCCGCCTTTCTTTGTGCTTCGGCCTCATTGAACGACTTGCGGGCATAATAGAATGTATTAAAATACACGCAGCCTGAAGCAAAAAGCAACAGCAGTACCGGCGCTATTAATATCCTAAATCGTTTCATATTGTACATCTTGGATATAACCGTTTTTCAAACCGGCCGCATAAAAAGCGTCAACCGCCCGTTGATACTCCGCCGACGTTATCGGCCGATTTATGGTCTCATCTTCAACCGCCCTGTAGGCCGGAAAATACTGGCTCATCAGCGAAATGTAGATATCCTCGGAAATCTCTTCCGCCAGATACTTGAAAATCCCCGCCGAGCCGGAAATATTATTCGGCAAAACCAGATGCCTGACAATCACACCCGATTCGCCGAGTCTGTTGTCATTCACTTTTAAATTCCCGACCTGGCGAAACATCTCCCCGACCGCCGTCCGGCTAATCGACGAATAATTCTCACATCCGGAATAGACGCTGGCTGTTTTATCATCGTTATACCGCATATCTACCAGGTATATATTAATTATACCATCCAGAAGCCGCAATATTTCAACCTTTTGGTAACCGGAGCAATTGTACACAACCGGTAGATTCATTCCTTCCTTTTTCGCCAGACCAAGCCCGATGAGTATAAATGGCAACATATGATCCGGGGTCACAAAATTTATATTCTCGGCTCCTCTTTTTTGAAGCTCAAGGATCATCTCTTTCAGTCGTTCCGTATCAACCGTTCTTCCCGTACCGAATTGAGAAATAGGATAGTTCTGGCAATATTTACAGAACAACGAGCAGTTCGACAGAAAAATAGTCCCCGACCCACCACCACCTGACAACGGCGGCTCCTCGCCAAAATGCAAATTATAGCTGGCGATTTTCAACTCCGCCGGGCTGTTGCAATTGCCCAGCTCTCCGCCTATTCTGTCCGCGCCACAATCCATCGGGCATAGGTGACACTCCGACAGCGATTCATACAATTTCTCGCCGATTTCGATTATTTTTTCAGGTGACTTTTTCATTCTTTCAGTTTTTCGACAATTTGCGGCAAAATCTCCCCGGATTTGCCCTGAAATGAGCAATCGGCTATTTCGGTCAAGGGCGTCGGTTCAAGGTTAACCTCGACCAGATAGGCGCCGCCTCGTTTGGCCATAATCGGCATTGACGCCGCCGGATGAACCACCGCCGACGTCCCCACCGAAAGAAATAACTCCGCCCGTGAAGCGGCGTCAAACGCACCGTTGATGGCATCGGCGGGAAGCATCTCGCCGAACCAGACCACATCCGGCCTGATCCTGCCGCCGCAAGCGCAATTCGGATGTCCCCCCGATTCGGGATCAATATCGTTCTCATATGATTTGCCGCAATCAAAACATTTGTTTTTCAAAATATTACCGTGTAGTTCGAGAATGTTTTCCGAGCCGGATTTTTTATGCAGACCATCGACATTTTGAGTAATCAGCGTAAAATCATCGAATAATTTTTCCATCTCGGCCAGCGCATAATGTCCCGGATTGGGAGAAACCGAATTGATAATTTTCCGGCGAAACATATACCACTCCCAGACCAAATCCGGATTCTTCATAAACGCCTCAACCGTTGCCAGTTCTTCGGCGCGGAATTTCTTCCATAGACCTTCTTTACCACGAAAGGTCGGCACGCCCGATTCGGCCGAAATCCCCGCCCCGGTCAAAACCGCCACCGACCTGGCCGATTTGAGAACATTCAAAAACTCATCTGTTATTTCTATCATAACCGCAATAAGATACGAAATTCAGCCGTTTGCGTAAACTGTTATATTTGGCTTTGACATTTTGTTTATTAATTCGTCATAATGTAAGCAAGTAAAGGAGGTAACCATGTCCAGAAGATGTTGCAACTTTATTCTTTCAATTTTCTTGGGAATAGCGTTTATGGCAGTTGGCGCGATAGCCGAAACACCAAAGGAGATTAAGGCTCCCGTCGATGAAGAAAAAGAATATTTGCCTGAACCCGATGAGTTTATCAAAGTCGAACAGCCGGCGGAAATGATGTACGAGGAAGTCCCGGTATATCCCGAACCGGCCAAAAAGGCCGGATTGGAAGCGATAGTATGGATAAAAAGCCTGATTGATAAAAAGGGTGAAGTCGTAAAGGCATTTGTTCTTAAATCATCAGGCTCCAAGGCCGGTTTCGATGAGTCGGCCCTGAAAGCGGCTTATAAGTGCAAATTCAAGCCGGCAGTCAAGGATGACAAACCGCTCGCGGTCTGGATAACCTATTGCGTCCAATTTACATTAAGCGAGGAAAAAACGCAGGAAAAGGCAACCGAAAAAGATGCGGAAAAATAACAAATTAAGCCTATTTTCTGTGATTGTCGATTAAATCGTACGTCCCGGCAAAAACCAAATTCCTGATGTGTTCCTGCTTTAGAAATTCATGCGGGAAACCCGGATCGATCTTGCTGATTTTATCTAAACGCTCCAGATGCTCGTCCGGCAGCGGATTATTGAGACACTCCAGATTTTCCACAAGTTGCGCTTCATTCCTTACCCCGATAATCGGGATTATCAAGCCGGGCTGTTGACGAACCCAGTTAACCGCGACCTGTGCCGGGGGACATCCGATTTCATCGGCGATTTTCGCCACTTCGTCGGCAATCGCCAGATTTTTATCACTCAGTCGGACCGATTTATCATCCTCCTTATAGCGGTGCGTTGAGGACTCTCGCTTTTGTGTTTTACTGTACTTACCGGTAAGGATCCCGCCGCCTATGGCGCCCCACGGTGTCACTGCCAAATCCAATTCACGCGCCATCGGAAGCAATTCCCGTTCGACCGTCCGTGCAATCAGGCTGTACTCAATTTGCAAAGCCACGAACGGTGTCCAGCCGCGTAGATCCGCCAGCATATTGGCGCGCGAGACTACCCACGCCGGAGTATCCGATATTCCCACATAAAGGATTTTTCCCGATCGTACCATATCATCGAGCGCCCGCATGACCTCCTCCACCGGAGTCATAAAATCCCAGGCGTGCAACCAATATAAATCTATATAATCTGTTTTAAGCCGCTTGAGACTGTTCTCCAGCGCCTGAACCATATTCTTGCGATGATTGCCTGCCGAATTCGGATCACCTGATTTCATGAATAGTGAATATTTAGTCGCCAGTACAACACTGTGCCTGTCATTCCCGATAAATTCACCCAGGAATTTCTCACTGGTTCCTTCCGTGTACCGATTGGCGGTATCGATGAAATTACCGCCCATATCCAGAAAGCGGTCGTATATCATGCGGCTCTCCGCCTTATCAGCCCCCCAGCCCCAATTCTCGCCGAACGTCATCGTCCCGAGACATATCTCGGACACTCGAAGACCGCTTCTGCCAAGGAGTTTATATCGCATCGGTCATATCTCCTTTAAGAGAAACACTGTTTATCCGCGACACATTTTCCCGTCTCCGCATTTGTCCATCTACTGTAGTATACCTAAGGACAGTTTGGCGGCGAACCACCCAAATAAAGATAGGAAATTAAACCTGTTATATCAAAAATATTCACCATGCCATCGTTATTTACATCCGCCGAATTCGAATCCGCTGGAGCCGGACCGCCCAGATACAAATAGCTGATTAAAAAGGTGATGTCGAAAATATTAACGACGCCGTCCGAATTGACATCCCCGCACAAGAAACAGGCCGACGGAACACCGTCCGGAACTATTTTATAAATCTCACCGTCGCTGTAATCAACGATATATATCTCACCGAAGGCATCTTCACCGAACGATGAAACCTGATCGATAGACGTTCCTGTCGGCGCCAGTTCCGCGGTTCGATCCTGAAAATTTGACACTACTGACCCGTTATATTCAAGCGACCAGATCTCTCCCGTGCAATAATCGCCAAAGAAATATGTGCCGTTAAGATCAGATATGGCGCAGCCGCGATAGACATACCCTCCGGTAATCGCGCACCGACCCAGCGTATGGCCGTATTGATAAATCGGAAAAGTGTAATCTGTCGTGGGTCCACATCCTGAAGTATTATACGGATCGTCACCCTCATAACAGCGCCAGCCGTAATTTTCACCGCCCGGATCGTTATATTCCTGAAAGTCTATCTCTTCATTGACCGATTGCCCGACGTCGGCGATATACATATCGCCCGTTTGCCGGTCGAAACTGTATCGCCAGGGATTACGTACACCGCGCGCCCAGATTTCTTCCTTTACGGTCGGGCTGCCTGCATACGGATTCGAGGGCGGGATGGTATAGGGCAAACCGTTATCGACATCGATTCGCAATATCTTACCCAAAAGCGTCGTATCGCTCTGCCCGTTGTTGTTCGGATCGCCACCCGACCCGCCATCACCCATTCCGATATACAGATATCCATCCGTCGGCCCGAAGGTAAGCATCCCGCCGTTATGATTCACGTACGGCTGAGAAATGGTCAATAGGACTACTTCGCTGCCGACGTCAGCCGAATCCGGATTGCCCGATACATTATAACGAGCGACAACCGTGGCGCCGTCGGAGCTTCTGGTATAATCGACATAAAAATATCCGCTGTCCGGGTATTGCGGATGAAAGGCCAGACCAAGCAGACCTCTTTCACCGCCGGCTGTGATTTTGCTGCCGATATCAAGAAAAGGGGATGCCAGTAAAGCACCATTCTTAAAAATCTTTATTTGTCCGGACATTTGCTCTACGATAAACAATCGGTCATAATCCAACGGGGGCGCCGTCACGAAGACCGGAAAAGATAATCCCGAAACAACCAACTCCGCCTTCAACGGTGTCGCCGGATTGCCGGAAGCCACGACCGGCATAAACAGGACAGCCACAACAAACATCACGACCTCGTAAAAAAATCGCTGGTGATAGAAAGCCTTAGGGTAACGGGAGAGAATTAAAGAAAATCTCATGCTTCCTCCAATGGTTACAGGTTTTATCTGTCCAATATCATAGACAATACGAATCCACGATTGAGATAATTGGCGAATATATAAAGTCTTGCCTGTCACTTACTTAGGCGGGTAATATCTCATTCGAATTTCAGACCGACAATATTTCTTTTGCCGCAATCCTGTTCGCAGTCGACGCCGAAAAATTAGCAGAATCGTTCAACGGTACCGGTTGAAATCTCCGGTTCAAGCGAAGTTTAAACAATAACCTCACCGATGCCGGAACTCGGACAATCGAAACCGACAATTGGCAGATTTTTTAATTAATCGACAATAACGATACTACGAATTGAAAAAATACCGTTGTTAAAATAAAGGTTTGATGAACCTGTACAATCTCTGGACCAAATCGTGATAAACCGGCCATTCCATCCGTTTCAAATAATACGATTCTCCAGACCGTACTTATCTTTAAATTCATCAATCCAGTCGTCATGTCCCCCGGATTCTTCAATCGCCTTTACAACCTGCTGTATTGTAACTCGCGCCGGATTTTTATGCTGCTGCAACGGTACAAACTGCATAAGAAATGGCCATAGACCCCTATCCGGTTCGGCATTATCCGATTTCCGAACGAATACCGGACTTCTCTCATCATGCAATAGAACGAAGATACCGCCTTCGCTGATGGCAAACAAGATTTCCCGGAAAAATTGATAGTAACTCGCCAGCGGACATATCGGGCTGCTCATAAATGCACCATCAAGGAAATCGTATTCATTCAGCTTTTCCCAATATTTGCGGCCGATATAATGCAAATAGCACGTGGCCAAACCATCTTTACAGGGATTTATTCCTTCACAATCCCCGCCGCTAAATATAGAACAGCCGCCGAATTCCTTCTCGGCCAACTTGGCCTCGATTAATAGACTCGTATCCTCTCCCGAAATTCTCAGGTCTATTGAGGTCGGTTGACCGACATCTTCGTGGAATACTTTTCTGTCATCATATTCGAATTCAGCTTCTACTTTTCCACGCGGCCACTGGATCCCGGCTTCTTCGAAAACTTGTTTCAACGGCTCAAAATCTTTTCTTGCTATTAATGGTCCGACCAGATTAAATATCATAGCCTGACTGCTCAAACCATGGTGAAGGTACTTATGAAGCGGGAATAATTTTTTACCCTCATGCAGTGCATGCTCATTTTGGATATAATCGGCGACATCCTTACAGATGATATTTTTAGGCCAGTCATCATGGCTCTTGAGGCAGTAAGACATTTTAGCGTGTGTTGGATATTTTTTTCTTGAAAACCATTTCTCAGCCGCTGCCCGGAGTTCGTCTTCGAAAGACCTGTATCGCTCATAAGGCCACTTCGGCGGCGATTTAACTTCGCATTTTTCTGTGATCATCGGTCCCTCCTTTCGTCCGCAGCCACTCCCATTTTTGACCGCCTGCGGTTATTTTTTTATATGGATTAACCGCTATATTATCGGCATTTAAAGACGAAAAAATAGAAATTATAAAGAAAGGAGAATATCTGAAATGAAATGGTTCCAATTATGAACAGTAATATTCGTATTATTGTTGCACGAAATCGATATAATTCCCTGAGTTACAACAGGCCTCCCATAAAATAAAATCACCTATATGTCAGGACCTCGCTTTAATTCGCCTTTATCAACGACGTCAGGTAATCCTCTATTTTCTTATAAAACTCGCTATTAATCTTGCCCTTCGCCGTTCGGGCCGCCCGTCGCTCCGCCTCGGAATACGACTGGTGTCCCTCGCGGCCCTCGTCGCTGTACGTCAAAAACTCCCTCTGTGTCGCCGTCTCACTCATATGCAAATCGAGCAGCCAGCGGACAAAAAATCCCTCTCTTTCCAGCTCTTTCATCGATAATCCGCCCGTGACGATGTACTCCGGATTATCAGGAACAATACTGAAGCCGAAACTCTGAAGTACATCGCGCACCGCATTTTCGAATTCCGGCCATTCCGATTTTTCAAGTCGAAGTGCGACCCTGATCTGTTTCCGCGCTTCATTCCGGGCCGAGATCAGTTCGGTCGGCGCGACGACCGGAGTGTACGATACTTCACCCCGCGAAAGTGTCGATAACTGCTGGATAAGAATATCGCGCGAGGCCGCACGATTCATGGCCTCATTCAAATACGCCAACCGGGCCATTTTTGAAATCCCCGCGTCGGTATCGCTGAATTTGTTGAAATACGTGGCGATATCTTCGTCCGCTTTCTTAATGTCTTTAAGATAAATCTCGCTCGATTGATCGCGATCGATATATGCCAGTGCGTAGTGACGGGCATCCTCCGGCGAAAACCAGGTTTTATCAATTACGACATTTTTAAGATTTTGATCGGTCGTCACGTTAATCTGTTTGGTCACGTTGCTCGACCGTTTCAGATTCAATTCCTTATCGGTCCCGGCTTCGAAATAATTTTCGATAATATCTTCCTGCGCTTTGATATCGAGCTTAAACACCTGCGCCACCCCGGTTATCGCATTGTTGCGGGCCGCCTCCGGCGTATCACCCGTGCCCACCGAAGAAATATACATCTCGAACGGATACATCCGCCCCGGATCTTCCACCCAGGGCGGTCTTTCGGATGGTTTCGTTTTTAAATTTTGGCCCGACGAACATCCCAGAAAAATCAATATAAACAAAATTAAACCTGATCTGAATTTGAATTGCATTTCCGAACCTCCTAATTTAGTGAACATGCCTCGACGAGATTAAAATCGCCTTCATACACACGATAATTCCGGATATGTTTCGAATTGACCACGATACCGTCGCTGCTGATAAATTTAATCGTTAAATCGTGCTCTCCCGGTTCGATTCCAAAATCACCCACGTAAATTTTCCCGGGTAAAAGATGCGTGCTGCGCAGGTCGGCGGCTTCCGAGGCTTCGACGACGACATCGACTAACGCCTTTGTCAGCCACCCGCCGAAGTTATCGCCTTTTACATCTTCTTTGGCCTGATATGCCGTCAGACCTTTGGCCAGCGCCCTGATAATGGTTTTAAAATAAATCAATGTCTTTTTTACTTCGAAAGTCTCGACCGCGACGTTCGTCACGTCCTCAATTAAAGACAATTCCCCGATAAGATCACCGTCCGCCACGACTTCAATTCGACCGACACAGGATGGTTGTCGTTTCATCGTCGGCAAAGAAAATTTAAAATAATAATCTTTCTCCACCGGCATTATAAAATGCCCGTACTCCGGATATTCCTGATTTGTCCCCTCATACATTATCTGCACCAGATTAAGTTGTTTATCGGTTCGCAGACGGAGCGATACTTCTTTTTTATACGGCGCCAATCCGGACATCGCCACCACGCTCAAAACGGCCCCGGTCGGCGAATCGTACTTCACCTCGGGCCGCGCAAAATTATATATATGTGCCTGCGTGGCAAATGCCTCCTCAAAATAATCATGGTCAATCCGGGCGTCATCATAACTGCCGTCGGCGGCATACATATGCATACTCAGATAACGAGCGAAGGCATCATTGTTAAACCGGACGCCTTTTGGTTCATACCTGATATGACCGTCTTTTACCGCCATACTCGTATCACTATTGAACTCCTTGGCCGCCTCGGCATATTTCTGCCCCAGCAAATTCAACTTGTCATTGGCCCGGCGCACCTCGACAAAAGCATCGTCGAATTTATCAAGCGATATATAATTCAGAGCCATGAACAAATTGCTGTAAAGCACCTCATAATCTTCACCGCTGTATTCCAGTGTGTTATCGTTGAGAAACATCGACGCCACCGCCCGCGATATACTTTTTGTATACAATTCCTCGGCCGATCTTTCCGCATCAGACAATCTTAGATTACTGCTGTCATACTGACCCGCATAATGATAAGCAAGCCCGGCATCAAGATAGTACAGCAGGCGGTCCTTTTTTGAATATACTCCTTTGGCCGCTTCCATTTTAACGACAGCGGAAGAAAAGTCATGATTCTTCAAATCCGCCACGATCGGTTTATAAAAATCATGCCTCGTCCTCACGGAGGTACACCCTCCCACGAGAACGATCAGAATTATCGCTGTTAAAGTTAGTTTAAATGTTGGTCGAGGCATCGGACTAAACAAATTACCATTTTGTCTTGCCCCGCGAAATACCCTTCTTGATCTCTTTACTGCCGATCCAGGCCTTCTCATTACTTTCGACATTTATCAATTCCAGATCAACCTGATAAAATTTCGTCTGCTTCCCCTCAATCTGGTCGATTATCGATTTTATTGCGCCTGCCAGCATATAATCGGCGCCCGTTTCCTGAGCCAGCCGTTTGGCCGTCTCATCCGATGCATACTGCTGCTGTTCCAGCCTTTCATTTCGAATCTCGTCTCGCTGCCGCGGTGCCGCCACGAATTTTACCTGTCCCGAATTAATCAATTCACGCTCGAAATCGGTCGTGAATGTCTCCGTATCGATATGTTCATTGCTTTTATTGCGAATCGTACCCACCGTCACTACCGGCTTGCGCCCGTACTGCGCAGTAAAATCGGTTATCCAGGCTCTTGACAGACAATCCCGAATAGTTTCTTCCGCCACCAAACGGGCATCAGTATCATTCCAGTCACCGCTTAAATCGGTCACTGTTTCGGCGGCCATGCGGGTAACCTGCCGCGAACCGCTGCATCCGATTACAAAAAGAAGCGCCAGTGCAATCGGCAAAATTTTCGGTAAATTTCTCACTGCCTCCTCCTTATATTATTCCGATATTAATTATCGTCAGTTGTAAATATATCTGTCCATTTAAAGATTTTTCCTGTCTCGTTTTGCACCGATAATACCGACACCGTCCTGACAGTGTCAAGATAAAAAACCCTCCCGTAATTCGGATCTCTATTGACTATAACGGATTGGAAGCACCAATATTTAAGTCAAATTACGATTCATCATATATCTATATCGTGCTACATCCGCTCGACACAACCGCCGATAAGTTCCCGAAGCTTCGGTTCGGCGGTGTTGGCGGTTGCGATAATTTCATCCAGAGTACACGGTCCCAGTGCATCCGGCAGGCCCATATCGGTTATTATCGAAAAGGCCAGCACTTTAGTCTTCTGATGTCTCGCCGCAATCACTTCCGGCACTGTCGACATCCCGACCACATCCGCGCCGATTATCCTCAAAAAACGATACTCCGCCGCCGTTTCCAGATTCGGCCCCGTTACGGAAACATAGACGCCTTTTTTTACCAGGAGCCTCTGTTCCAGCGCAACTTTCTCCGCCAATTTTACAAGCTCTTTATCGTAGCAATTGAACATGTCCGGGAAGCGGTCGCCGATAGCATCGTCATTGGGACCGATCAAAGGATTATTTCCCTGAAAATTTATATGATCGGTGATAATCATTATATCGCCGCGATTGAATTGCGGATTCAAACCGCCACAGGCATTCGAAACTATCAAAGTCTCGATTCCCAGCTCTTTCATCACCCGTACCGGAAAAGTCACCTGTTGCAAACTGTAGCCTTCATAAAAATGAAAGCGACCCTGCATGGCTACGACCGGTTTGCCTTTAAGATGTCCGAATAACAAACGGCCGGCATGTGATTCGACCGTCGATACCGGAAAATGCGGGATACTGCCGTATTCGACTTTGGCGGCTATTTCGATACCATCGGCCAGCGACCCCAGGCCCGTGCCGAGAATAATACCGATTTTGGGAACAAGGTCAATTTCCGACCGAATATACTCGGTCGCTTCAGAAATCATTCCCCTGAGGCTGTCCATCCCTGACTTTCTCCTCTTCCTGAGATACTCTTGCGAAATGATCAACTACACGATTGATTTCATCATCGGGCATATCCAGCGTCGGTGGCTCCGGCGTCGGTGGCTCCGG
>CAYXTW010000034.1:31372-40517 GCA_964467955.1 uncultured Ignavibacteriaceae bacterium
GCGTCGGTGGCTCCGGCGTCGGTGGCTCCGGTGTCGGTGGCTCCGGTGTCGATTCCATCGACGGTTCATCCGGCTGAACCTCCTCGGCCGGCGGAGCCTGAGCAAATGGTTCGTCCGGCTTCGGCGGCTCGGATTTCTCTGGAGGCGGCTCCGGCCGGTATCTCTCGCTGACCGGCTCGTCCTTTTTGACCGACGGCATGATGGAATTGACCAACTTCAGATGCGCTTCCATTTCCGAGCGCAATTTGGTGTAAAAACTCTTCCTAGTGAATTCGAGCTTTTCAATTTTGGCTTCCAACTCAGATATTGCCCTGTGTTTCTCGTCTATCGCCTTATCCCGTCGACTCTTAGTCTCACTGATTATCAATTCAGCTTCCTTTCGGGCATTAGTGATAATCTGGTCGGCATTTTTTTGCGCTTCGAGCATGGCCGCCTTGATCGTTTCTTCCAAGTTCTTCAATTCCCTATACTTTGTCAACAAAAGCTCGTTCTCTTCGGTTAGTTTCTGGATTTCCGTCCTGGCTTCTTCCAGAGTTGTCGCGACGCTTTCTTTAAATGCACCGACTTCAGCCTTATTAAAGCCCCTGAATGACGAGGAAAATTGATGATTCCTCATTTCGTTGGGAGTCAGTTCCATAACATACCCTCTTATTTTTGAATGCCAATTATATCTATATAATTATCGGCATTTTTCCAAGATATTTCTCATTTTTTCTGATGACTTTTGTCTATAACGCTCCCCGCGGGCCGAAAATAGCGGTTCCCACCCGAACCATCGTGGAACCTTCCTCTATGGCTATCTCAAAATCGTCCGACATTCCCATCGATAGCGTTGAAAACGACTCACCCACTATCTCTCGCCCCTTCAAAAACAGCTCCCGGGTCAATCTGAATGCCGCCCTAATCAAGTCTTCATCTTCAACAAACGGGCCGATTGTCATCAATCCGGCAACATTTATATTTTCCAGACTATAAGCCCTCGTAAGGAAATTGATTAATTTATCGGGCCGGACACCATATTTGGATTCTTCTCCCGAGGAATTAAGCTCAATCAAACAATCGACACTTTTGTTTATTTCCCCGGCCTGGCGGCTGATTTCTTCAGCCAATTTCATCGAATCCACCGACTGAATCATATCGAAAATCCGAACAGCCTTTTTGACTTTATTGGTCTGAAGATGCCCGATCATATGCCAGCGAGCAATTCCGCCTAATGAGCTTATCTTCGGCTCCGCCTCCTGTATCCGCGATTCTCCGATATCACTCGCATCGTATTCAACCGCAGCTTTTATAACCTCCGCCGGATGCGTCTTGGAAACCGCCACCAGCGTTATTTCTTCTGCAGACCTCCCGGATTTTTTAGCAGCCGCCGCGATCCTGGCGTTCACCGCCCGGAGATTTTCCTTTATATACTCATACGCCATTACCATTTTACCTTATAAAATTATATACTTTTATGGCCTCCAAAATTCAAATAAAATATAAAAGCTGACACCGGAGTTTAACGAACGAGTCCGACGGGCATTTGAAAACAATCAGATTTCTGAAAATGATTTCGGCGCGCCGGTGGTTCTTTGCATGACCGGAGAGGATACTTTTTATCCGCGCCTCCGCCAATGAAATATACGTTTATTTATCCAGATCCGGGCAGTATGATTCAATCACTTTCCATTGAATATCATCTTTGGCCTTTACTTTGTAACTTAGATACAACCAGCCCCTTACGTCGTTTGAGGCAAAATTCGCAAAAGCGCGGTTGGGGCTCAGAAGGTACAACAATCTCCGGTCGGCGAAGCGAAAAGCGACACTGCCGGGGGCATTGTATGGTATTAAATCGCTGCGATGATATAAATCATTTAAAATAATATTTTCCGGGCTCGGTAAACCCCCGTCTTTGAATTTCTGAATATATTTTTCGGGAAGCGGATTTCTGGATGCATCGCCCAAGCCGTGAATTTGCGATTCGCGCTCCAATTTTTCCATCCTCAGGTCCATATCTTTTGCCTTCATTTCCGCATTTTCCAGTTCAATAAAGCACGAACTGAGATTTTCATCACACATTTTATAATCGTAGTGGCTGTCGTAGGCGTAAAGAACCAGAACAATACATATCACGAATAATACTATCGATAAAATCTTCCAGAAATGCCACTGCCGCGGAGCACCCGATATTGCCGTCCCGACTTCCTGTTCAGGATTCTCATTACTATCGTCTTGACTCTTTTTTGGTTTCTTCTTACCCATTTTGATATCCTTTTACATTAACCTGATTCTCATCTATTCATAAACGGTAAAAAACTCATAAAATCGGTATGATGCACGATATAAGCTTCCACCGTCCTCTTAACCATTTCCCCCTCACCGGCATGCGCCGCTATTATATGTAACACCCGATCGGGAACACCGCACTGCATGGCCAATCCGACCCCTGAGAACGGGTGTCGAACATGACGGCCGTACTCGCTGACCACCGCCCTGCCGCCTACTTTATCATACTCCAGAAGTTTGCCGACATCGGCTAAAATCGCCCCGGCTATAACGGTGTCCATATCGATCGGAAGATTATCTCCGAAAGATTCCGACATTATCCTGGCGCATTCTCGTGACATGTGGACTACCGCCCTTTTATGTGCCATAAACGACACCTTGCAGTCTTTCGCTTTAAGTGTGAACGGAATTACCTTCAAATCGTCAGCCGTCAGTTTACTTAATTTTAAAGCCAGAGCCCAGGTTTCACCGGTTTGTCGGCGAAGTTCCTCGTCTTTTATCCAGCTTAATTCCGGCCACAGTTCTTCAACTTCATCCGCCATATTATGACTCCATCACCCAAACGTATTATCCACTAAATAAACGCAGAACATCGAAAATGTCAATGGATGATTGAAAACCGATTCGAAAATGGAATTATACGATTTCACAAAAAAACGCCGGGATCTCTCCGGCGTTTCGGAAGTTTGATGTCATACCCGATGCAGGAATCCTTTCCTGATTGAGACGTAAGTGTTTTTAGCATACTTGGCGGTATCGCTACCAGCAGGGAACCGGTATACACTCACACCAGCAGGGACCGGGGCCTTCAACCGGACAATACATCACCCAGATACAGCAGCCCCATGAGGCGTCGGCTTTCTCCGTCGACATAATCGTAAAACCACCGGCGAACATTACCAGAAAGGCAAAAATCAGCACCAGCGCCTTCATCTTCCTTAATGCCTTCATTAACTCTCACCTCCTTTAAAATCAGTTAAAGATTATGGATTCGCCAGGTAACTCAGGATTTCATCCCTGTTGTCTTGCCCCAGAGTACCCGGCCAGACTTTTGTTATCACCCCCTCAGGCGATATTAATACCGTCTGCGGAAGAACATGCCCCTGATAAATTTCGACCATAAATCTATCTGTCACGCACACCACCGGGAATTCAACATTATACTCTGCAATATATTCACGGGCTTCATCAGGTATCCCGGCACAAAGCCCAAGATACCTGAATTTTTTTGCGTCGGAATATTTATTATAGACTTCATTCCAGAATTGGATATTATTTTCGCATGATTCGCAGCCCGGTGCAAACCAGAACAGCAGTGTTCGGGGCGCATCCGGTGAATATCTTAAACTGATATCATTACCGTCGATGTCAGATGCCGTAAAGGACGGGACCATCTCATCCGGAGATAATGTTCTAAAATACTCCTTGGGATTGTCAATAATTGCCTTCAATTTGCGGTTTTGATACATGAGATAAATAATTTCAGCTCCCATCAGAATTACGACAACAATAAGAATAATTGTCCAGCGATCTTTCGCCGCTTCGGGTGACACTTATAAAATGTCTCCTTCCAAAACTGACGGAGCCATACGATTTTATTTTGGCCGAATTCCAAGCAGATTATTTATAAAAGCAAATTAATATATGTTACGCTCGGAGTCCGAGCCCCTGTCACCAGCTAAGCTAATATTGCCGAATTCGAATGTCAAGTTTTTTCCGGACTTCAAGTATTTAAAAATCGAAACATAAAAAAACCCGCCATTTAAGCGGGTTTAATTAATCAATTTCGGAAAATAATCTATTCCTTCTTGACTTCTTCTTTGGGTTCCTCGACTTTTTCAACTTCTTCAGCTTTTATCTCCGGCTTCTCGGCGCGTTTGGCTTTTTTGCTCCCGGTTGCTTTTGTCCTCTTCGCTCCGGCTTTCCCCGCATCATCAAGCTTCTCTTGAATGCGTGCCGATTTACCTGTCAGGCCGCGAAGATAGTACAACTTGGCGCGACGTACTTTGCCCTTACGAACACGCTGTATTTTGGAAACGTTGGGAGAATGAAGCGAAAATACTCGTTCGACACCGATGCCGGAAGATATCTTTCGCACCGTAAAAGTCTGGTTTGTTCCTCCGCCCCGGCGGCTGATAACCGTTCCCTGAAAAACCTGAATTCTCTCCTTGTCACCCTCTCTGATTTTCACATGAACCTTAACCGTGTCACCCGCTTTAAACTCCGGAACATTATCCTTGGTATACCCTTTTTCAATTTGTGTAATCTGTCTCATCGCTTTATCCTCTCATTAGTCGCTTTCTTTTTTTTCCCTTAATTCATCTATATATTTTAAGTCATCATTATCAAATTCGATCTTTTCCAGCAATTCCGGCCGATTTTCAAACGTTTTGCGAATCGATTCATTCCGCCGGAATCGCTCGATCAACCTGTGGTTGCCCTTCAAAAGCGGCTCCGGGACATCTAATCCTTTATACGCTTCAGGACGCGTATAAACCGGCGCTCCGAGCAATCGCTCACTATGCGAGTCCGCCAGCGCCGATTCGAAATTCCCCAGCACGCCCGGTATCAGACGAGTCACCGCGTCGATTATTACCGCCGCCGCCGCTTCACCGCCGGTCATTACATAATCACCAATCGATATCTCCTCGATTTTGAAAAGCGACAGTATTCGTTCATCGACACCCAGATAATGACCGCATATTATCGTCAGTCGCTCAAGAAGCGAATATTCGACCGCCTTTGTTTGTTCAAACTTTTTTCCGGCGGCTGAGGTCAGGACAATCTTTTCGCCCGGCCGGAATTCCTTTTGGTATCCCAGCGACTCCAGACAATAGCACAACGGCTCGACTTTCAAAACCATCCCGCCCCCGCCGCCATACGGCTTATCGTCTGCGGTCTGATGTTTATCGGCCGTAAAATCCCGCAGGTTGATTATTTTTATGTCAAAGAGCTTCCTCTCTTTTCCCCGACCTATTATCGATTGTTCAACGACCGATTTAAAATAGTCCGGAAAAAGAGAAACTATTTCAATTCTCATCCGGGGAGTCAAAAATACCCTCCGGTGGATTTATAATAATTAATTTCTTTTCTATATCCACCTTATCTATAAAATGCGCTACCGCCGGAAACATATATCTTTTCTCATCTTTTGATTCGATTACCCAAACGTCATTGGCCGGATAACTTTCCACTTCGCACACCTGACCCAATTCCCGTCCGTTTTTATCATTCACACGACATCCGATCAGATCGAAATGATAATAGCTTCCTTCCGGCAGTTTTCCTAAATCAGCTCTCCTTATATACAAGTACCTGTTGGTCAATTCGCTGACTTTCTCCCGGCTGTTATAATCTTCGATTTTCGCCACCGGTTTTCCGGAAATAAACCTTATGGAAATTGAGTTCATTCGGGTAAAATCTGACCCGGATTCAATCCAGAATGTCTCTTTCTTATGGAAACGATCCGGATAATCAGACAGCGGAATGATATTTATTTCCCCGGAAATCCCGCGCGGTCGACCGAAGCGACCAACAATTACATATTCCGGCCTCTCCTTCAACTACTCCAGTATCTCCAGAACCGCTCTCTTTCCCTTCTTGGCAGAAATCGCGGCAATCAGAGTCCGGATCGATTTCGCAGTCTGTCCATGTTTGCCAATCACTTTTCCAAGATCACCCTGGCCAACTCGAAGTTCATAAACGGTCGTCCGTGCGCCTTGAACCTCGTTCAGATCAACCTCGTCAGGATTATCAACCAGAGCCTTCACGATTGTTTCGATGAATTCCTTCACGGCAATCTCCTTTGTGGAATCGGTTACAGGTTTAGGTCATAATACGTAATGAACTGTTACTCTGTTTTAGTCTCCTTTTTCTTTTTACGTTTCTTGGGCCGTTCGGTTATCGTCTCCGATAGCGTGATACCGGAAACATCCTCACCCTTTTTCTGCATCTCATACTTTTTCATAAAACCGACCTGTTTCATCAGCGTCGCCACCGTATCCGACGGAAGCGCTCCCTCATCCAGCCAGTAAGTCATTCTCTCCTCGAAAATCTTGACCTTCGCCGGTTTTTCAATCGGATTGTAATAACCCAGCGTCTCAATAAATCTTCCGTCACGGGGCATCCTGGAATCGGTCGCAACAAATCTGAAGGTTGGCCTTTTTTTGGCTCCCAGTCGTTTTAATCTAATCACTGCTGGCAACTGTCTGTACCTCCATTATAAAAATCAATTCCCGAAAGAATCCGGCCCGAAGGGGGCAGCTCCTTTGGGAAAACCTTTGAATTTACCTTTGCTGACACTTTTTATCATTTTTTGCATGGCGTAAAACTGCTTTAAAAGCAGATTAATATGCTGGACACTATTTCCCGAACCGGCCGCAATCCGGCTTTTGCGACTGCCGTCGATGATACCCGGATTCCGCCGTTCGGCCACCGTCATCGACTGAATGATCGCCTCTATACGCTGTAAACCTTTTTCGTCGACCTCGACACCCTTCAGCGCCTTACCGACACCCGGAATCATCCCCAGCAACGACTCCAGCGGCCCCATTCTCTTTATCTGCTGTAACTGGTCATAAAAATCTTCGAGCGTAAAGGCGTTCTTCCGCAGCTTTTCTTCCAACTTGGCGGCATGTTTTAAATCGACCGTTTCCTGCGCCTTTTCGACCAGTGATACAATATCGCCCATGCCGAGAATCCGCGAGGCCATCCGGTCCGGATAAAACGGCTCCAGGTCGGAAAGCTTCTCACCCACCGAAACCATCTTTATCGGACATCCGGTGACCGCCCGGATTGAAATTGCCGCGCCGCCTCGCGCATCGCCGTCAAGCTTGGTAAGAACTACGCCCGATAAATTTAATCGCGCATGAAACTGCTCGGCCAGATTGACCGCATCCTGACCGGTCATGGCATCAGCCACCAATAAAAGCTCATCCGGATTGACCTTACCTTTTATCTCTTCCAACTCCTTCATCAATTCATCGTCGATATGCAACCGACCGGCGGTATCGAGAATTATCAGATCGATGAAATTCTTTTCGGCATATTTCTTCGCCTCGGCGCAAATCTTCGGCGGCTTTTTGCCTTCCAGATGGAAAATCTCAACTCCGATCGAATCGCCGACGACCTTAAGCTGCTTCACCGCCGCGGGACGATAAATATCGGCCGCCACCAGAAGCGGCTTTTTATTCTTTCGTTTCGCCCCCAAAGCCAGTTTACCGGCCAGAGTTGTTTTACCCGATCCCTGAAGCCCGGCCAGCATATAGACCGTCGGGGTCCTGCTGATATCAGCTAATGGCTCCGCTTTTTCACCCAGAAGCTTGACCAGCTCTTCATGCACGATCTTGACAATCTGCTGCCCCGGCTCGATTGATTTTAAAACCTTTTCACCGACCGCCGATTTCTCGACCGCCTTGATAAAATCCTTTACCACTTTATAATTGACATCCGCTTCCAGAAGCGCGCGGCGCACCTCTCGAAGCGAATCTTTGATATTTTTCTCGGTCAGCTTCCCGGCACCGCGAAGCTTTTTGAAAATATCATCGAATCTATCTACCAGTTCACCAAACATATCTATATCACTACCCCAATTTCGGGCATACCGCCCCGAAGGGCAGAAATGGAATATATAAAAACGCCCCGAAATGGCAAGAGTTTTCTACGATTTTAATTGTCGGATGAATTCGCTATAATCTGAAGATTGATAAAAAGATGAGCCGCTTACAAGAATATCGGCCCCGGCATTATGCAGCTTTTTTGCGTTCTCCGGGCCCACGCCCCCGTCAACCATAATCTCAAAATTTAGATTTTTCTCCGTCCGGATTTGAACAGCCGCTTCGATTTTTTCGTAAACATTATCGATAAAGACCTGCCCGGCAAATCCGGGATTGACCGACATCAATAGCAGCAAATCGATTTTATCCAAAAACGGTTCGGCAATTTTAATTTCGGTCGGCGGATTAAGAGTCAAACCGACTTTGGCACCACCCTTTTTTATTCTGTCTATAAGCGCCAGAATACGATTCTCATCCGGCATATAGACCGTATACACCCATCGATTTTCACCCAGCATCTTCTGCTCACCGCCGATTTCGATATGAAAGGTGATATACTCCACTCCGATTTTCAGAAAATCATTTATATAATTTTCCGGATCGGTCACCATAAGATGCGCATCATGCGGCAGATTCGTCACCGCTTTGGACATCCTGGAAACCGCCAGTCCGAAGGTCACATTGGGTGCAAAATGCCCATCAATAATATCCAGATGAATCATATCCGCCCCGGCGTTTTCCGCCGCTTTGATTTCCTCACCAAGCCGAGCAAAATCCGCAGCTAATATGGAAGGCGCAATTTTAAGCATGGTGGAATATAGTATTTTGATTAAATTATTTCAAATTGATTATAGTCGTAATAATCAATAAAGCATCAAATACTTATTTTCTTTTTTTTAAAGAGACTGTCAGATTACCTGACCATTTGTGCTCTTCATTGTTCAAATAACATCATATAGAATTCAATATTAGTTTTATCAGGAAACCCATTAGCACTGAAAAGTAAAAGTTGACAAGGGTACCTCCCAAATAATAACGTGGATCCTTTTTCGATTCTTCTGCTCGGAAAATAGATTTAGCTGCAAATATTAATGCCAACCCTGTCAATGCATCAGCTAAAATAAATGTTGGTCAATAGATTTTCACATTTTCCGATAATTGCACCCAAATCAAATCTCAGTTTATTCGAAGAATCATTCTTTTTTTCTGGGCCTGGACCAATAATCAGTTTTACTATTTTTCCGCTAAAGCCTATGGTTATAGCATATCCCGCAATCACAATTAGTATCTTCAATAAGGTCATATAGATATCATCAACAAAA